>NZ_JBHVGU010000098.1:0-1097 GCF_042800575.1 Streptomyces sp. NPDC057616 | reverse complement strand
CGGCTGGCGGCGGCGTTGACGCCGGAGGTGGATGCGGTGCTGGCGCGGCATCCGCTGCGGGAGTTCGTGACGGCCTCGCCGACGCTGCCGCTGCTGGTGGAGCGGGAGCGGGCGCTGTACGGCGCCTGGTACGAGTTCTTCCCGCGTTCGGAGGGCACCGCCGAGCGCCCGCACGGCACCTTCCGCAGCGCGGCGCGCCGGCTGCCGGCGATCGCCGCGATGGGCTTCGACGTGGTCTACCTGCCGCCGATCCATCCGATCGGCACCACCTACCGCAAGGGCCGCAACAACACCCTGTCGGCCGGCCCGGACGACGTGGGCGTGCCGTGGGCGATCGGCTCGCCGGAGGGCGGCCACGACGCGGTCCATCCGCAGCTGGGCAGCCTGGAGGACTTCGCCTGGTTCGTCGGCGAGGCCCGCGCGCACGGCCTGGAGATCGCCCTGGACTTCGCCCTGCAGTGCTCCCCGGACCACCCCTGGGTGCTCAAGCATCCCGAGTGGTTCCATCACCGCCCGGACGGCACCATCGCCTACGCCGAGAACCCGCCCAAGAAGTACCAGGACATCTACCCCATCGCCTTCGACGCCGACCTGGACGGCCTGATCGCCGAGACGCTGCGGGTGCTGCGGCTGTGGATGGACCTGGGGGTGCGGATCTTCCGGGTGGACAACCCGCACACCAAGCCGGTCGTGTTCTGGCAGCGGGTGATCGCCGACATCAACGCCACCGACCCCGACGTGATCTTCCTGGCCGAGGCGTTCACCCGGCCGGCCATGATGCACACCCTGGCCCAGATCGGCTTCCAGCAGTCCTACACCTACTTCACCTGGCGCACCACCAAGCAGGAACTGACCGACTACCTGACCGAGCTGTCGGGTGAGGCGGCCGCCTACATGCGGCCCAACTTCTTCGTCAACACCCCCGACATCCTGCACGAGTACCTCCAGCGCGGCGGCCGGCCCGCCTTCGAGGTCCGCGCCGTGCTGGCCGCCACCCTCTCCCCCACCTGGGGCGTGTACTCCGGCTACGAACTGTGCGAGAACACCCCGCTGCGCGACGGCAGCGAGGAGTACCTCGACTCCGAGAAGTACCAGCT
>NZ_JBHVGU010000096.1:0-1388 GCF_042800575.1 Streptomyces sp. NPDC057616 | reverse complement strand
CAAGCAAGCCGCTGACGTTTCGACTACGGGGGTCTTACCCTCTACGCCGGACCTTTCGCATGTCCTTCGCCTACATCAACGGTTTCTGACTCGCCCTATCGCCGGCAGACGATAGAAGAGAGATCCCACAACCCCGCATGCGCAACCCCTGCCGGGTCTCACACGCATACGGTTTGGCCTCATCCGGTTTCGCTCGCCACTACTCCCGGAATCACGGTTGTTTTCTCTTCCTGCGGGTACTGAGATGTTTCACTTCCCCGCGTTCCCTCCACTTGCCCTATGTGTTCAGGCAAGGGTGACAGCCCATGACGACTGCCGGGTTTCCCCATTCGGACACCCCCGGATCAAAGCCTGGTTGACGACTCCCCGGGGCCTATCGTGGCCTCCCACGTCCTTCATCGGTTCCTGGTGCCAAGGCATCCACCGTGCGCCCTTAAAAACTTGGCCACAGATGCTCGCGTCCACTGTGCAGTTCTCAAACAACGACCAGTACACCGTCACACACCAACATCGTCAGTGCTTCACCGGCGCCGGCAACTGAAGGAAAATCATTCCCTCAGACACCCAACAGCGTGCCCGACACCCTCGCCCCTCGTGGCCCGCGTTCCACGCTCCGAAGAGCAGTACTAACAACCCGAGTTGGCTGAGTGTGCCGAGTAGTCAACGTTCCACCCATGAGCAACCAGCATCAGGCGTTCGCTGATGTTCTGGCCTCTGACCGAGCGAGCTCGGTAAGAAGTGCTCCTTAGAAAGGAGGTGATCCAGCCGCACCTTCCGGTACGGCTACCTTGTTACGACTTCGTCCCAATCGCCAGTCCCACCTTCGACAGCTCCCTCCCACAAGGGGTTGGGCCACCGGCTTCGGGTGTTACCGACTTTCGTGACGTGACGGGCGGTGTGTACAAGGCCCGGGAACGTATTCACCGCAGCAATGCTGATCTGCGATTACTAGCGACTCCGACTTCATGGGGTCGAGTTGCAGACCCCAATCCGAACTGAGACCGGCTTTTTGAGATTCGCTCCACCTCGCGGTATCGCAGCTCATTGTACCGGCCATTGTAGCACGTGTGCAGCCCAAGACATAAGGGGCATGATGACTTGACGTCGTCCCCACCTTCCTCCGAGTTGACCCCGGCGGTCTCCCGTGAGTCCCCAGCACCACAAGGGCCTGCTGGCAACACGGGACAAGGGTTGCGCTCGTTGCGGGACTTAACCCAACATCTCACGACACGAGCTGACGACAGCCATGCACCACCTGTACACCGACCACAAGGGGGGCACTATCTCTAATGCTTTCCGGTGTATGTCAAGCCTTGGTAAGGTTCTTCGCGTTGCGTCGAATTAAGCCACATGCTCCGCCGCTTGTGCGGGCCCCCGTCAATTCCTTT
>NZ_JBHVGU010000095.1:0-1451 GCF_042800575.1 Streptomyces sp. NPDC057616 | reverse complement strand
CTGCACGAGATCCGTGCCCGGGCGCTGGCCGGGCCGAGCGAGAAGGCGACCGAGGCGCAGCATGCCAAGGGCAAGCTGACCGCGCGGGAGCGTATCGAGCTGCTGCTGGACCCGGACTCCTTCCGGGAGGTCGAGCAGCTGCGCCGGCACCGGGCCACGGGTTTCGGCCTGGACGCCAGGAAGCCGTACACGGACGGTGTGATCACCGGCTGGGGCACGGTGGAGGGGCGCACGGTCTTCGTCTACGCCCACGACTTCCGCATCTTCGGCGGCGCGCTGGGCGAGGCCCACGCCACGAAGATCCACAAGATCATGGACATGGCCATCGCGGCGGGTGCGCCGCTGGTCTCCCTCAACGACGGGGCGGGTGCCCGGATCCAGGAGGGCGTCTCCGCCCTCGCCGGCTACGGCGGCATCTTCCAGCGCAACACCAGGGCGTCCGGGGTCATCCCGCAGATCTCGGTGATGCTCGGCCCGTGCGCGGGCGGCGCCGCCTACAGCCCCGCGCTGACCGACTTCGTGTTCATGGTCCGTGAGACCTCGCAGATGTTCATCACCGGCCCGGACGTGGTCAAGGCGGTGACCGGCGAGGAGATCACGCAGAACGGCCTGGGCGGCGCCGACGTGCACGCCGAGACCTCCGGTGTCTGTCACTTCGCCTACGACGACGAGGAGACCTGCATCGCGGAGGTCCGCTACCTCCTCTCGCTCCTGCCGCAGAACAACCGGGAGAACCCGCCGCGGGTGGAGTCCACGGACGCGGTGGACCGGCGCAGCGACGTGCTGCTCGACCTGGTTCCCGCGGACGGCAACCGGCCGTACGACATGGCCAAGGTGATCGAGGAGATCGTCGACGACGGCGAGTACCTGGAGGTCCACGAGCGCTGGGCCCGCAACATCATCTGCGCGCTGGGCCGCCTGGACGGCCAGGTGGTCGGGATCGTCGCCAACCAGCCGCAGTCCCTCGCGGGTGTCCTGGACATCGAGGCCAGCGAAAAAGCTGCGCGCTTCGTCCAGATGTGTGACGCTTTCAACATTCCGATCGTCACCTTCCTGGACGTCCCCGGGTTCCTTCCGGGTGTCGACCAGGAGCACGGCGGCATCATCCGCCACGGCGCCAAGCTCCTCTACGCCTACTGCAACGCGACCGTGCCGCGGATCTCGCTGATCCTGCGCAAGGCCTACGGCGGTGCCTACATCGTCATGGACAGCCAGTCCATCGGCGCCGACCTCACCTACGCCTGGCCGACGAACGAGATCGCCGTGATGGGCGCCGAGGGGGCCGCCAACGTCATCTTCCGGCGGCAGATCGCGGACGCCGAGGACCCCGAGGCCATGCGGGCCCGCATGGTCAAGGAGTACAAGTCCGAGCTCATGCACCCCTACTACGCGGCCGAGCGGGGCCTGGTCGACGACGTCATCGACCCGAGCGAGACCCGCGAGATCCTCAT
>NZ_JBHVGU010000094.1:0-1957 GCF_042800575.1 Streptomyces sp. NPDC057616 | reverse complement strand
GTGTCTTGTCTCGGTTGATGATTGACGCTGTGGCCTCACCTGATGCTTGACACCGCTTGCCTCGGTTTGGCTGTGCGCCTGGATTGGGCGCATGGGGAGGGCCGGGGCCGTGCTGGTGGAGTTGAGCGTGGTCGAGCAGCGGTATCACGCGGTGATGGAGGTCGCCGCGGGGGTTCCGGTCACTCAGGTCGCGGCCCGGTATGGGGTGTCACGTCAGTCGGTGCATGCCTGGGTGCGCAAGTACGAGCAGTCGGGCCTGCCGGGGCTGGCCGACCGGTCGCACCGGCCCATCTCGTGTCCGCACCGGATCGCCGGGGAGGTGGAAGCGGTGGTGTGTGAACTGCGGCGCCGGCATCCCGGCTGGGGCCCACGACGGCTGGTGCACGAACTGGGGCGGCGGGGCATCGCGCCGGTCCCGTCGCGGGCGACGGTCTATCGGGTCCTGGTGCGCAACGGTCTGGTCGAGCCGGGGGTCCGCAGGCGGCGGCGGTCGGATTACCGCAGGTGGGAGCGGTCTGCGGCGATGGAACTGTGGCAGATGGACATCGTCGGCGGCATCCTGATCGCGGGCGGCGGCGAGTGCAAGATGGTCACCGGGATCGACGACCACTCACGGTTCATGGTGATCGCCAAGGTGGTGGAGCGGGCCACCGCCCGCGCGGTCTGTCGGGCCTTCGGGGAAGCCCTGCTGCGGTTCGGAGTGCCGGAGGAGGTGCTGACGGACAACGGCAAGCAGTTCACCGCCCGGTTCGGCTCGGGCAGGCCCGGGGAGACGATGTTCGACCGGATCTGCCGGGAGAACGGCATCGCCCACCGCCTCACCAAGCCGCAGTCACCGACCACCACCGGGAAGATCGAACGCTTCCACCAGACACTGCGACGCGAACTCCTCGACGAATCAGCCCCGTTCGCCGATCTCGCAGCCGCGCAGGCAGCGGTGGACGGGTGGCTGGAGGACTACAACCGGATGCGGCCGCACCAGGCCCTGGACATGGCCGTGCCGGCGAGCCGGTTCGTCCCCCGGCCGCGGGCCGAGCAGGACGTGTTGCCGGTGGTCCTGCCCGCCCGCCTGGATCTGGTCACCACGGCGGCTTCGCCGGGTCCCCCACCGCCTGAACCGGCGCCGGTGGCATGGCCGTTGGCCGAGGGCGAGATCGGTGCGATCGAGGTGGAGCGACAGGTTCCTGCTTCGGGGAACTTGAGCCTGCGCGGACAGCAGATCTGGTTCGGCCCGGCCCTGGCCGGCACCACGGTGACCCTGCGCGTCGATGTGAACCGGCTGCACGTCCTCATCGGCGGCGGCCGGCACAAGACTCTGCCTTCGAAGCTGTCCGGCCGGGACCTCAAAGCCCTCCTGGCAGGCGGGGGTGCCCGTCCGGCCGGACCATGGGCAGATGATCCCGGCCCGGCGCAGACCACTGGCGGCGTGGTGGAAGTGGACCGCACCGTCAACGCGGTCGGCTACGTCGGCCTGGGCGGCGACAAGGTCCTGATCGGCTGGCCGTTCGCCGGACAGCGGGTCACCCTCCGGCTGGACGGCAAAGTTCTGCAGGTCCTCGACGAGCAGCGTGTCCTGCAGGCCACCCTGCCCAGCCCCCTGCCGCCCTCGGCCTGCGGACGTCTCCAAGGCGGTCGCCCGGCCGGTCCGCCACCGCAGCTGCCACCGCCCAGCGAGCAGATCGCCGAGCGGACCGTCAGCAACGTCGGTGGCTTCATGGTCGCCGGACAGCGCATCCAGCTCGGCCGCGGCTATGCCCACCAGGTCGTCACCGCCCACCTCAGCGAGGACGCCATCCGCATCTTCCACGGAACCGAGCTGATCACCACCGTCCCCCGAGTGACCAGGAAGGAGGTGGTCGTCCGCAAGTCCGGCGAACACAACCGCCGGAAGATCGTCTAGGGCAGACGTCAAGCATCACCCGACGCCAACCCGTCAAGCATCAACTGAGACTCGACA
>NZ_JBHVGU010000093.1:0-2043 GCF_042800575.1 Streptomyces sp. NPDC057616 | reverse complement strand
CTAGGTCGTGTCTCTCAACTTCGTAGCCAAGTGATGACGGCCGCCAGTACGGCTGCAGAGCGATAGACGATCGCGAGTTTGTCGTAACGGGTGGCCAGACCTCGCCACTGCTTGAGCAGGTTGAAAGATCGTTCCACGACGTTCCTGCGCTTGTAGGTCTCGGTGTCCAGAGCGCGGGGGCGTCCGCCGCTGCGGCCCTTTCTTTTGCGGTTGGCCTGCTGATCGGCGCGTTCGGGGATCACGGTGCGGATGCCACGGGCTGCGAGGTCCGCGCGGACCTGCTTCGAGGAGTACGCCTTGTCTGCGAGCAGAGCGTCCGGTGTAGTGCGCGGCCTGCCGCGGTCGAGTCGCGGAACCCGGATGTCGCCCAGAAGGAGGGGAAGGACCTGCGCGTCGTGGACCTGGCCCGGAGTGACTATGACGGCCAGCGGGCGGCCGTTGCCGTCCACGGCGTGATGGATTTTGGTCGTCAGGCCCCCGCGGGACCGGCCTATTGCGTGGCCTGCTGGCTCACTCCTGGTTTCAGGAACTTCGCTCTTGCTGTGGCGGGTGGCGGCGCCGGTGTCCTTCTCCGGCCGGGCCGTGTTCGTGGCGTGCTGGTGGGCCCGATTGATCGTCGAGTCGACCGAGACCGTCCAGTCCACTCTGTGGATCGAGTCCGCCTGGGCGGTCAGCTGCGCCAGAACCGTGTCCCAGGTGCCGTCCGCTGCCCACCTGCGATGACGCTTCCATACTGTCTGCCAAGGACCGAACGCTTCGCAGGGCAGATCTCTCCAGGGGATTCCGGTGCGGTATCGGTAGATGATTCCTTCGACGATGCGCCGGTGATCGGCGAACGGACGCCCTGCCTTCCCCGTGTTGCGGGGAAGGCAGGGCACCAGGCGAGCCCATTGCTCGTCAGTCAGCAGGCGCATGCGCCCGCTCGTGGTCACCGAGGCTGGTAGGCGGTGGCCAGCACGGAGACGGTGACCCGATCGGGCAGGAAGCCGTCATCGGTCAGGTCTGCACGGCTCACATGGCGGGCGCTCGGCGTCATCGCCACCAGGTCCAGGGCATCTTGCCTGGACAGAGTCGCGGAGTATTCCACCTCTTCAGTGACGGCGGCCTCGAAGAAGGGGCCCAGCGCCCGGTGCAGGCGCTGTTCCTTGGCCGGGTCGATCGTGACCATCGCAGGCAGCCGGCCGCGCAGCTCGGCCAGGTGCCGCCCAGTGGGACGGACCACGATCAACCGGCCGGTCGGGCGCAGCACGCGATGGAACTCGGCCGGGTTGCGCGGGGCGAACACGTCCAGCACGACATCGGCCACCCCGTCGGCCAGCGGGAAGGGACGAAAGACATCCCAGGCCACCGCGGCGGCTCGTTCGTGAGCTCGGGCTGCCGAGCGCAACGCCCGCACCGACGTGTCCAGGCCCAGACCACGGGCGCCGGGCAGATGGTCGAGCACGCCGGCCAGGTAGTAGCCCGTGCCGCATCCCACGTCCACAACCGTGGCCTGCTCAGCGGCGGCGTCAGCCGCCAGGTGGGCGCCAACGTTGCGGATGGGCGCGTAGGTACCGGTGGACAGGAACCGGCTCCGGGCCTGGACCATGGCTGTGTCATCGCCGCTGGTGGCGCGGGTGCCCGTCAGCAGGCCGGCGTAGCCGTGACGGGCGATGTCGAAGGTGTGACCTACCGGACAGCGCAGTGCGTCGCGGACGGGGAGCAGATGGCGCGTACGGCACGTCGGGCAGCACAGCAGGTCGAGGGACAGTTCGAGGGCAGGGGGAAGCGACACGGGCACGAGGCACTCCTGGCAAGGGCGAAGGGAAGAGACCGTGCCTGCACGCGCGCTCAAGCGTCACTGCCTCAAGAAGGAACGGGCAGCGTAGGAAACGTGGTTCACGCAGCAGGCACACCAAGGAGGGCGACGCCGTCCGGCATCGCCCTCAGCGCCTTCCGGTCACAGGAAGCAGCAGTGCGGGGTGCTCATGAATGCCACGTCATGAGTCTACGAGCATCGGCGAAGCCCCTCACGCCCCAACGGAGTTGGGAGACACGACCTAG
>NZ_JBHVGU010000092.1:0-2100 GCF_042800575.1 Streptomyces sp. NPDC057616 | reverse complement strand
GCCCCGGCCGGGGCGGCCGGGGCGGCCGGGGCGGCCGGTGCGGGGCGGCGCGGTGGCCCAACTCCCTGATCACCGGGCGGCGTTCGGCCACGATCGGGCCGCGCGCTGGAGGAACGCTCGCGGCCTGCTCGAGGCGCCCGGGGGCGCCGGCGGGCCGGGCCCGGGCGGCAGCGGTGCAGCGGGACACGTGTGAGCACACCGAACGGACGGAACGCCTCCACATCTTCCCGAGGCGGAGTCCCCGCTACCGCTAGAAATGAAACCGGTTGGTATGTATCTTCCTTGCTCGAGCGCCACCACCCATCGCACCACTCATCGCACCACTCATCGCCGCGGCCCCAGGGGGAAGCCATGCCCGCGATCACATTCCCGGTCGAGCGCGCACCGCAGCAGGACGCGAAGGGGGAGACGGCCGTCCCGCCGCACGTGGTCGTCTCCTCCCACCCGTCGCTGACCACCACCGTGCCCAAGGAGTTCGTGCACCGCGCGGCCGTCGCCGAGGTCATGCTGACCGGCTGGCAGCGCCGCGACGAGCACCACTTCTCCGTGGCCGCCCAGTGGCCGCGCGCCCACAGCTTCTTCACCCCGTCCGAGGACGGGCTGCACGACCCGCTCATCGCCGCCGAAACCATCCGCCAGGTCGGTTCGCTCCTCGCGCACGCCGAGTACGGCGTCCCGCTCGGCCACCACTTCCTCATGCGCCACCTCGACCTGAGCGTGGACCCCGGCCACCTCGCCGTCGGATCCGCCCCGGCCGCCCTCGACCTCGCCGTCACCGCCGTGGAGACCACCCTGCGCGCCGGCCACCTCGCCCACCTGCGCTACGAGGTCAGCATCCTGCGCGAGGGGCACACCGCCGCCACCGGCAGCGCCTCCTTCAACACCGCCACCCCCGCCGTCTACCGCCGCCTGCGCGGCCGCGACGACCTCGCAGGCGTCCGCGCCCTGGCGCTGACCGCCCCCGCCTCCCCGCAGAGCGTCGCCCGCACCTCCCCCGTCGACGTCGTCCTGTCCCCCACCACCGCCCCCCACCACTGGCAGCTGCGCGTCGACACCCGCCACCCCGTCCTGTTCGACCACCCCGTCGACCACGTCCCCGGCATGGTCCTGCTGGAAGCCGCCCGCCAGGCCAGCGCCGCCACGGCAAAACGTTCCGCCACCCTCCCCACCCGCATCAGCGCCACCTTCACCCGCTACGTCGAACTCGACACCCCCTGCCTCATCCAAGCCACCCCCCACCACCACTCCCCCGACGGCCACACCGAAACCATCCGCGTCACCGGCCACCAGAACACCACCGAAGCCTTCACCTGCCACATCACCACCACCACCCCACCCACCCCCCACTAACCCCCCGCCCAAACCCGCCCCGCCGCACCCCCCACGGCGAACGACGGCACCCCGCACGGCACAAAGCCCCGCACGGCCACCGGCCACCACCGGCGGCCACCCCGGCACACCAGGCACAGCACCAGACACCCGCACAGCAGGCAGCACGAGACACCCGCACCGGGCAGGCGGCTCCCCGCACCCGCACGGGGCAGGCGGCCCCCCGGGGCGACGACCGCCCGAACGAACCACCGCACGACCGGCACATCCCCCGCACCGGCCGGCCCCCCACAGCCCGCACCGCCCGCACCGCCCGCACAGCACGCACGGCACGCACCGCCCGCACGGCACGCACGGCACGCACGGCACGCACGGCACGCACCGGCCACCGTGCAACGGGCCGGCCCACCGCGCAGACGCCGGCCCCGCCCTCCCGCCACGGCCGGCGGGCACCACGCCCGCCGGACCCGCACCGACCGGCGCACACCACCGCACAGGGCCGCCGCCACACCCCCCACCGCCCGCACGGCGCGGCATGAGCCAGGGCACAACACCGGCCCCGGCACACAGGTGCACGCGGACGCGGGGCGGGGGCACGGCACCGGGCGGGGCACCGCACCGGAGCAGGCCCCGGCCAGGAGCCCGCGCCGGGCCTGCCCGGGCGACCCGGCACCGGGCACCGGGCACCGGGCACGCCGGGAAAGGCAGGCGCGCGCCCCGGCGGCCAGTACCGGCCTGCGCAGGGGGCCGGGCCCGGCCACCGGCCGCCCC
>NZ_JBHVGU010000091.1:0-2585 GCF_042800575.1 Streptomyces sp. NPDC057616 | reverse complement strand
GCACCGGCCGCCGCGGGTGCCGTGGGGCGGGCCTGCGGCGGGTCCGCGGTGCGCCCTTCGGGTGCTGCGGGCGGGCGGGTGCGGGGCGGCCGGCGGCGGGGTGCGGTGGCGGGGGTGTCCCCTGACCACTACAAACCGTCTTTGCGGTTTGTTAGGGTGGGTGGGCGAGGTGATGATCGGTTCCCTCCGCCCCGCCGGGTGGCCGGGCGGGCCTGTTCGGCGGGGGACGTAGGGCAGGCCGCCGCGAGTGACGGAGTGCGTGATGGTGAAACAGGAGCGGGCGGCGCGGACGAAGGAGAACCTGATCAGGTCCGCGGCCGAGGTCTTCGAGCGGGAGGGGTACGCGGTGGCCTCGCTCACCGCGATCAGTTCGCAGGCCGGGGTGAGCAACGGCGCGCTGCACTTCCACTTCGCCAGCAAGGAGGCGCTGGCGCGGGAGGTGGAGCAGGCCGCGGCGGACGTGGTGCACAAGCTGGCCGAGGCCAGCCGTGCCGCGGCCGGCGGGCTGCTGCACTCGCTGGTGGACGCCACCGCCCGGCTGCTCGCCGCGGTGGCGGAGGATCCGCTGGTCAGGGCCGGTTTCCGGCTGGGTCACGACCCCTCGCGCAAGGGCGGGGACGGGGGGCTGTGGCGGTGGTGGTCCGCCTGGGTGCAGGACCTGCTCGTGCAGGCCCAGCGGGAGGGCGAGCTGGCGCGCGGGGTGGCCCCGGCGGACGTCGCCGCCGCGTTCGTCGCCGTCACGGCCGGCTTCGAGGTGCTCAGCAGCCTGGAGGGCGGCTGGCTCTCGCCGGAACGGGCCGGCCGGTTCTGGGCCTTCCTGCTGCCGCTGCTGGCCGCGCCGCACCCGCCCCCGTCCTCGCCGTCCTCGCCGGGCGCTTCCGGGTAGTCCGCGCCGCGGCGGTCCGCCCCCCGGCGGGGCGTCCGTCGCCGAGTAGTCCGACCCCGGCCGGCCGGTCGGCCCTTCCCGGGGTTGCCCGCCGCCGAGTGCCTACCCCCGAGGGAATCCGCCCCCCCGGCCGGTGGCCTGTTGGCCCGCCCGGTCCCGGGCGGCCCGCTCCGACTGGCCCGCTCCGGGCGGCCCGTTCCCGGGTGGCCCGCTCCGGGTGGTCCGTTCCCGGGTGGTTCCTCCGTCGCCGGGGAGTCCGGTCCCGAATGGTCCGCCCCTCCCCGGGTGGTTCGAACGGTCCGCCCCCCGGGCCGCCCGGTCCCGGGTGGGCCTGCCACGGGTGTCCGCCCGTCCCCGAATGGCCCGCTCCCGGGCTGCCCGCCGGCCGGGTCGCCCCCGCCCGGGGCCCGCCCGCCCCCCGGGCGGTCCGGTGCCACCGGGTGTCCGTGCCCGGAGGGGGGCGGGGTGTCCGGCCGTCCGGGCACGGGGGTCGGGTGCGGGTGGGGGTGGGGGTGCTGTGCGGGTGGGGTCGGGCCGGTGGCGTGGGTTTCGGGGGTGGGCAAAACCGCCTGACAGGTTTTCTTATGGTTCGGTCAAGTGTCCGCTTCTTTCCGGGCCTTTTGGCGATCCACGAGTGTTCTTTGTCCTGGAATGGCGGGATATTCTGGCCCGGCTCGCGTCCGTCTCGAGGCTGCGTCGAGGATAAACAGGGTGCCCGGTACGGCATTGACATACCGCCCGTGCTGTTTTTTACTCGGGGGTGGTAGAGGAACGCTGCAGACGGCAGCCCACAGGCGGGGGAGACGGCGTGGACATCGATGTTCTCGGCACACTCGCGATACGGGAGAGGGGCGTGTCCATCACGCCCACCGCGCCCAAGCCGCGCCAGGTGCTCGCCCTGCTGGCCCTGCACGCCGACCAGGTGGTCCCGGTGGCGGTGCTGGCCGAGGAGCTGTGGGGCAGCCGGCCGCCGCGCAGTGCGCGTCCCACCCTGCAGACCTACATCCTGCAGCTGCGTGAGCTGATCACCGTGGCCCTGCGGCCCGCCCCCGCGCCCGCCGGCGCCGGTGCTCCTGCCGGTGGCGGGGACGGCGGCGATGGCGGGCGCGGGGTGGGGGTGTCGGCGAAGGACGTGCTGCTGACGGTGCCGGGCGGGTATCTGCTCAAGGGCGGCGAGGGCACCAGTGACGTGCGGGAGTTCGAGCGGCTGGCCGGGTCGGGGTATCGGGCCATGGACGCCGAGGACTATCCGCAGGCGGCCCGGCTGCTGCGGGAGGCGCTCGCGCTGTGGAGCGGCCCGGCGCTGGCCGATGTGCACACCGGCCCCCATCTGCAGACCGAGGCACGGCGGCTGGAGGAGAGCCGGCTGTGCGCGCTGGATCAGCGGGTGGAGGCGGATCTGCGGCTGGGCCGGCACCGGGAGCTGCTGGCGGAGCTGACCGTGCTGGTCGACCAGTACCCCACGCACGAGAGCCTGTGCGGGCAGTTCATGCTGGCGCTGTACCGCTCCGGGCGGCGCGGCGAGGCGCTGGACGCCTACCAGCGGATGCGCGCCACGCTGGTGCGCACCATGGGCCTGGAGCCGTCCGCCGCGCTGGGCAAGCTGCAGCGTTCCATCCTGATGTCCGGCCCCGGGCTGCTGCCCGCCGCGCGCAGCAGCGCCGGCGCCGCCCCGGCCCCGGTGGGCTGACCGCGGCCC
>NZ_JBHVGU010000090.1:1444-2860 GCF_042800575.1 Streptomyces sp. NPDC057616 | reverse complement strand
AACACAGTGGACGCGAGCAACTGAGGACAAGCCCTCGGCCTATTAGTACCGGTCACCTCCACCAGTTACCTGGCTTCCAGATCCGGCCTATCAACCCAGTCGTCTACTGGGAGCCTTACCCTCTCATAGGAGGTGGGAGTCCTCATCTCGAAGCAGGCTTCCCGCTTAGATGCTTTCAGCGGTTATCCCTCCCGAACGTAGCCAACCAGCCATGCCCTTGGCAGAACAACTGGCACACCAGAGGTTCGTCCGTCCCGGTCCTCTCGTACTAGGGACAGCCCTTCTCAAGACTCCTACGCGCACAGCGGATAGGGACCGAACTGTCTCACGACGTTCTAAACCCAGCTCGCGTACCGCTTTAATGGGCGAACAGCCCAACCCTTGGGACCGACTCCAGCCCCAGGATGCGACGAGCCGACATCGAGGTGCCAAACCATCCCGTCGATATGGACTCTTGGGGAAGATCAGCCTGTTATCCCCGGGGTACCTTTTATCCGTTGAGCGACGGCGCTTCCACAAGCCACCGCCGGATCACTAGTCCCGACTTTCGTCCCTGCTCGACCCGTCGGTCTCACAGTCAAGCTCCCTTGTGCACTTACACTCAACACCTGATTGCCAACCAGGCTGAGGGAACCTTTGGGCGCCTCCGTTACCCTTTAGGAGGCAACCGCCCCAGTTAAACTACCCATCAGACACTGTCCCTGATCCGGATCACGGACCCAGGTTAGACATCCAGCACGACCAGACTGGTATTTCAACGACGACTCACCGCGAACTGGCGTCCGCGTTTCAAAGTCTCCCAGCTATCCTACACAAGCCGAACCGAACACCAATATCAAACTGTAGTAAAGGTCCCGGGGTCTTTCCGTCCTGCTGCGCGAAACGAGCATCTTTACTCGTAGTGCAATTTCACCGGGCCTATGGTTGAGACAGTCGAGAAGTCGTTACGCCATTCGTGCAGGTCGGAACTTACCCGACAAGGAATTTCGCTACCTTAGGATGGTTATAGTTACCACCGCCGTTTACTGGCGCTTAAGTTCTCAGCTTCGCCCGACCGAAATCGGACTAACCGGTCCCCTTAACGTTCCAGCACCGGGCAGGCGTCAGTCCGTATACATCGCCTTACGGCTTCGCACGGACCTGTGTTTTTAGTAAACAGTCGCTTCTCGCTGGTCTCTGCGGCCACCCCCAGCTCGAACAGCAAGTGTTCTCACCAGGTGTGGCCCCCCTTCTCCCGAAGTTACGGGGGCATTTTGCCGAGTTCCTTAACCATAGTTCACCCGAACGCCTCGGTATTCTCTACCTGACCACCTGAGTCGGTTTAGGGTACGGGCCGCCATGAAACTCGCTAGAGGCTTTTCTCGACAGCATAGGATCATCCACTTCACCACAATCGGCTCGGCATCAGGTCTCAGA
>NZ_JBHVGU010000090.1:0-1346 GCF_042800575.1 Streptomyces sp. NPDC057616 | reverse complement strand
GCCTACACCCTTACCCCGGGACAACCACCGCCCGGGCTGGACTACCTTCCTGCGTCACCCCATCACTCACCTACTAACCGCTTGGTTCGGCGGCTCCACCACTCCCCTCAACTCCGAAGAGATCAGGGCGGCTTCACGGCCTTAGCATCACGATGCTCGATGTTTGACGCTTCACAGCGGGTACCGGAATATCAACCGGTTATCCATCGACTACGCCTGTCGGCCTCGCCTTAGGTCCCGACTTACCCTGGGCAGATCAGCTTGACCCAGGAACCCTTAGTCAATCGGCGCACACGTTTCTCACGTGTGAATCGCTACTCATGCCTGCATTCTCACTCGTGAACCGTCCACAACTACCTTCCGGTGCTGCTTCACCCGGCACACGACGCTCCCCTACCCATCACAGCCTCCGTTGGGAGTATTGCTGCAATGACACGACTTCGGCGGTACGCTTGAGCCCCGCTACATTGTCGGCGCGGAATCACTAGACCAGTGAGCTATTACGCACTCTTTCAAGGGTGGCTGCTTCTAAGCCAACCTCCTGGTTGTCTCTGCGACTCCACATCCTTTCCCACTTAGCGTACGCTTAGGGGCCTTAGTCGATGCTCTGGGCTGTTTCCCTCTCGACCATGGAGCTTATCCCCCACAGTCTCACTGCCGCGCTCTCACTTACCGGCATTCGGAGTTTGGCTAAGGTCAGTAACCCGGTAGGGCCCATCGCCTATCCAGTGCTCTACCTCCGGCAAGAAACACACGACGCTGCACCTAAATGCATTTCGGGGAGAACCAGCTATCACGGAGTTTGATTGGCCTTTCACCCCTAACCACAGGTCATCCCCCAGGTTTTCAACCCTGGTGGGTTCGGTCCTCCACGAAGTCTTACCTCCGCTTCAACCTGCCCATGGCTAGATCACTCCGCTTCGGGTCTTGAGCGTGCTACTGAAACGCCCTATTCGGACTCGCTTTCGCTACGGCTACCCCACCCGGGTTAACCTCGCAACACACCGCAAACTCGCAGGCTCATTCTTCAAAAGGCACGCAGTCACGAGAACAAGGCAAGCCTTGTTCCGACGCTCCCACGGCTTGTAGGCACACGGTTTCAGGTACTATTTCACTCCCCTCCCGGGGTACTTTTCACCATTCCCTCACGGTACTATCCGCTATCGGTCACCAGGGAATATTTAGGCTTAGCGGGTGGTCCCGCCAGATTCACACGGGATTTCTCGGGCCCCGTGCTACTTGGGTGTCTCTCAAGCAAGCCGCTGACGTTTCGACTACGGGGGTCTTACCCTCTACGCCGGACCTTTCGCATGTCCTTCGCCTACATCAACGGTTTCTGACTCGCC
>NZ_JBHVGU010000089.1:0-4732 GCF_042800575.1 Streptomyces sp. NPDC057616 | reverse complement strand
CCTCCCCCTGGGCCTTTGGGCCTTTCTTTGGGCTGGTCGGGGTGGTGGACAATGGCGCCGGGCGGGGGGGGACTCCTTGCCGAGCGCGCGCGGGAGGCTAGGCCGGCCGCAGCCACACCGTCGCGAGCGGCGGCAGGGTCAGGGTGATGCTGGCCGGGCGGCCGTGCCAGCCCTGGGGTTCCGGTTTGACGATGTCGGGGTTGGTGACGTCGCCGCCGCCGTACCGGGCGAGGTCGGTGTTGAGGGTCTCGTGCCAGGCCTGGACGTCGTCCGGGACGCCGAGCCGGTAGTCGCGGCGGACGACGGGGGAGAGGTTGGAGACCGACAGCAGCGGGGCGCCGTCGGCGTCGAGCCTCAGGAACGCGAACACGTTGTCCTCGGCGGCGTCGCCGACGATCCACTGGAAGCCGGCCGGGTCGATGTCCCGCTGCCACAGCGCGGGGGTGTGCCGGTAGACGGTGTTCAGGTCGCGCACCAGGTCGCGCACCCCGCGGTGGTCGGCCTCGGCGCCGTAGGCCGGGTCGAGCAGCCACCAGTCCGGGCCGTGGGCCTCCGACCACTCCGCGCCCTGGGCGAACTCCTGCCCCATGAAGAGGAGTTGCTTGCCCGGGTGGGCCCACATGAAGGCCAGGTAGGCGCGGAGGTTGGCGCGCTGCTGCCACCAGTCGCCGGGCATCTTCGACACCAGCGACCGTTTGCCGTGCACCACTTCGTCGTGCGAGATGGGCAGCACGTAGTTCTCGCTGTACGCGTACACCATCGAGAACGTCATCTCGTTGTGGTGGTACTTGCGGTGCACCGGCTCGCGGCTCATGTAGTCCAGCGAGTCGTGCATCCAGCCCATGTTCCACTTCAGGCCGAAACCGAGCCCCCCGAAGCCGCCCGGGCCCCGGTGGTGGGTGGCCCGCGTGACGCCGTCCCAGGCCGTGGACTCCTCGGCGATCGTGACCACACCGGGCACCTCACGGTACACCGTCGCGTTCATCTCCTGGAGGAACGCGACCGCGTCCAGGTTCTCCCGGCCGCCGTGCTCGTTCGGCACCCACTGGCCCGGCTCGCGCGAGTAGTCGAGGTAGAGCATGGAGGCGACCGCGTCGACACGCAGGCCGTCGATGTGGAACTCCCGGCACCAGTAAAGGGCGTTCGCCACCAGGAAGTTGCGCACCTCGCGGCGGCCGTAGTCGAACTCCAGCGTGCCCCAGTCGGGGTGCGCGGAGCGCAGCGGGTCCTCGTGCTCGTACAGGGGGCGGCCGTCGAACTCGGCCAGCGCCCAGTCGTCGCGCGGGAAGTGCGCCGGCACCCAGTCCATCAGGACGCCGATGCCGGCCCGGTGCAGCGCGTCGACCAGGTACTTGAAGTCGTCGGGGGTGCCGAGCCGGGCCGTCGGGGCGTAGAAGCCGGTGACCTGGTAGCCCCAGGAGCCGCCGAAGGGATGCTCGGCGACGGGCATCAGCTCGACATGGGTGAAGCCCAGGTCCTTCACGTACGCCGGCAGCTGCTCGGCGAGTTGGCGGTACGTCAGTCCCGGTCGCCAGGAAGGGAGATGGACCTCGTAGACCGAGAACGGCGCCTCGTGGGCGGGCCGCTCGCCGCGCTGCTCGATCCAGGCCCCGTCCTGCCACTCGTGGTGGGAGGCGGTGACCACGGACGAGGTGTTCGGCGGGGCCTCGGTGCGCCGGGCCAGCGGGTCGGCGCGCAGGGTCTTCGAGCCGTCGGGGCGGGTGATCTCGAACTTGTACAGCTCGCCCTCGCCGATCTCGGGCACGAACAGCTCCCAAACACCCGAGGAGCCGAGCGAGCGCATCGGATACCCGGTGCCGTCCCAGAAGTTGAAGGTGCCGGCCACGTGCACGCCGCGGGCGTTCGGCGCCCACACCGAGAAGCGGGTGCCGGGCACGCCCTGGTGGGTCATCGGGTGCGCGCCGAGGACCTTCCACAGCTCCTCGTGCCGGCCCTCGCCGATCAGGTGCAGGTCGAGTTCGCCGAGCGTGGGCAGGAAGCGGTAGGCGTCCTCGGTCTCCCGCTGCGAGCCCTCGTACGTCACGAGGAGCCGGTACCCCGGCGGGACCTCGGCCAGCTGCAGCAGGCCGGAGAAGAACCCGTCCCCGTCGTCGTGCAGCTGCGCCCTGAGGTCTCCCGCCATGACGGTCACGGACAGCGCGTACGGCCGGAACGCCCGGAAGGCGACCCCGCCGGACACCGGGTGGGCGCCCAGCACCGTGTGCGGATCGTGATGGGTCCCGGCCAGCAGCCTCTCCCGGTCACCGGCCCCCAGAGCGGGGTCCGCCGGAGGCGCGGCGGGGTTCGCCACGGCAACCGGGGTCTGCCCCGCCGGTACCTCGGCCGGGGTCTTCCTTGCGGCGGCCTTCGTCGCCGTGTTCTTCTTCGCCACGGCCTTCGTGGCGGTGGCCTTCTTGGCCGTCGTCTTCTTGGCGACGGGCTTCTCGGCGGCGGCCGTCGTGACGGCGGCCTTCTTGGCGGCGGCCTTCTTCGCCGCCGTCTTCTTCACGGCGGGGTTCTCGGCGGCTGCCGAGGTTACGGCGGCCTTCTTGGCGGCGGCCTTCTTCGCCGTCGTCTTCTTGGCCGTGGCCTTCCCGGCGGCGGCCGTCGTCACGGTGGCCTTCTTCGCGGCCACCTTCTTCGCCGTCGCCTTCTTCGTGACGGCCTTCTTCGCCGTCGTCGCCTTCTTCGTGGCCGCCTTCTTGGCGGTGGGCTTCGCGGCCGCCTTCTTGACCGGCTTGTCGGGTTCGGTCGCCTTCTCCGTGGCCTTCGCGGCCTTCTTCGGATCAGAACCGCTGGACGTGGGGCGGGGGGTCACGGGCGGCGCCTCCTCGGCACAGTTCAGGTCAGGTCTGTCATGGCGTAACGCTCGATCGCCGCCATCGGTACGGAAAGCCAGTCGGGACGGTGACGGGCCTCGTAGAGGACCTCGTAGATCGCCTTGTCCGTCTCGAAGGCACGCAGCAGCACCGGGTCGGTGCGCGGGTCGCGCCCGCTGACCTCGGCATACCCGGAGCAGTACGCGGCCCGGCACGCGTCGGCCCAGTCCGGTGCCGGCGCGGGCGCGGAGTGGGACGCGTAGTCGAAGGAGCGCAGCATCCCCGCGATGTCCCGCACCGTGGGCTGCGGCATCCGCCGCTCGGCCAGCGGCCGGGACGGCTCGCCCTCGAAGTCGATCAGGCACCACTCGCCGGCCGGCGAGCGCAGGCACTGTCCGAGGTGCAGATCGCCGTGGATGCGCTGCGCGGTCCAGGTCTGGCCCTCCGCGGCCAGATCGGCCAGCGCCGTGAACTCCGAGTGCAGGGCGGGCGCGTACGGCCGTAGCGAGGGCACCGCCTGCGCGGCCGCCTCCAGGCGCTCGATCATGCCGTCGGCCAGCAGCCGGATCTGCGTGTGGCCCAGCGTCACCGTCGGCAGCGCGCGGGCCAGCGCGGTGTGCACCTCGGCGGTGGCGCGGCCCAGCGACCGCGCCTCGGCGGCGAAGTCCTCGCCCTTGGCCAGCTCGCGCAGCGCCAGCTCCCAGCCGTCCGTCGCGCCCTGGAGGAAGGGCTGGAGGACGCCGAGCACGTACGGCTCCTGCTCCTCCGGCAGCTCGGCCCGCAGCCACGCCGTCGGCGCGGGCACCCGGGCGCAGCCCTCCCGGGCGAGCGCCAGCGGCAGCTCCAGGTCGGGGTTGACCCCGGGCACGACCCGGCGCAGCAGCTTCAGGATGAACGTATCTCCGTAGATGACCGACGAATTGGACTGCTCGGCGGTCACCACACGGGGAACCAGCCCGGTGCGGATCTCGCGGCCGGGTTCCCGCTCGAAACGGAGCCCGCCGATCCGGGCCTGGGAGCGGAGCGCCTCCAGGAGCAGTTCGGCGGGCCGGGTGTCGTACAGCGCCTCGTACACCGTGTGTCCGGCGAGCGGGCCCTGCTCGACATGTCCGATCAGCGCGGGCGCCAGCCGGGGCGGCAGCGCCTCGCGCACGCCTATCAGCAGCTGGTAGCAGTCACCCGGGTGGGGCTCGGCGCCGATCGTGAGCGGCTGATGGGCGCGCACCAGGAGGTGGTACAGACCCACCCTGCTGTCGACCGGCAGCAGCTCCGTGGCCGCGACCAGCGAGAATCCGGTGACCGGACGTCCTTTGCCCGCGAACCAGCGCTGCCGTGGCAGCCACTCCCTGAGCAGTGGATCCAGGGACGCGAGCAGGCCAGGGCTCGTCGTGCTGGAAAGTGTGACAGTTTCCGCCATGGTGTCACATTCCTTTCCCCGGGTGGGCGGGGTGCTACTGATGCGTGCCCCGGGTGGGGCAGGAGAAACGCCCCATCCCGGGATCTCCGAGGCGCTACATCGAGTCCTTCCGCAGCCGGAACCAGTAGAAGCCGTGCCCGCCGAGGGTCAGCAAGTACGGCAGCTCACCGATGGCCGGAAAGCGCACCCCGCCGAACAGCTCGACCGGGTGCCGCCCGTTGAACGCCCGCAGGTCCAGCTCGGTGGGCTGGGCGAAGCGGGAGAAGTTGTTCACGCAGAGCACCAGATCGTCCTCGTACTCGCGCAGGAACGCGATCACCGCCGGGTTGGAGGACTGGAGCTCCCGGTAGGTGCCGAGGCCGAAGGCCGGGTTCTGCTTGCGGATCTCGATCATCCGGCGAGTCCAGTGCAGCAGCGACGAGGGCGAGGACATCGAGGCCTCGACGTTGGTGACCTGGTAGCCGTAGACGGGGTCCATGATGGTCGGCAGGTAGAG
>NZ_JBHVGU010000088.1:0-6679 GCF_042800575.1 Streptomyces sp. NPDC057616 | reverse complement strand
GCCAGTTCGGCGCGCATCAGCAGCGCCATCACGCCGCCGATCAGGAAGAACGCGAACGACGTGACGAGATACAGCGTCCCGATCGTCTTGTGGTCGGTGGTCGTCAGCCACTTGAGGTGCCTCATGCCCCGCCTGTGTCCGCACCCGGCCCACCGGTCACACTCGTACCATGCGACGAGGATCACGGAAGTGGGTGTGACGATCCGGCCGGTGCCGGACAGAGACGGAACATGAGCAACGACGAGATCTTCGCCGCTGCCTATCGCGAGCACTACTGGGCGGTCAGCCGCTATGTCGCGCGGCGACTGGACGGGCGGGCCGGCGAGGTGGAGGAAGTGGTGGCGGAGGTGTTCACGGTCGCCTGGCGGCGCCGGGCCGACCTGCCGGGGTCCCCGCTGCCCTGGCTGTACGGCGTGGCACGCAACTGCCTGGCGAACGCGGTACGCGGCCACGGCCGGCGCCGCCGGCTGCTCGACCGGATCGGCAACGACGAGAGCGCGCACGGCCGGCAGATCGTGGCGAGCCCCGACGCGGAGGCGCCGGGCGCCTGGGTGCACGAGGCGCTGGCCCGCCTCTCCGGCGCCGACCAGGAGGTCCTGCGCCTGACGGCGTGGGAGGAGCTGGACGTCGACGAGGTCGCCGTCGCCCTGGGATGCGGCCGGCGGGCCGCCGCGATGCGGCTGCACCGCGCCCGGCGCCGGCTCAGAGCCGAGATAGACCGCATGCACCCCACCCCCACGACCGGCCAGGCGGCCGCGCAAACGGCCGCGGCGCGTCCCACGGCCGAGCAGCCGACCGCCGCGCACCCGGCAGCCACGAAGGAGCACGATCATGGCTGACGAACTCGACCTCCTGCGCCGCGCCAACCCGGTGCCGGTCGACGGCCCCCACTACGGCGACGGCCCCCTGGACCACGACGCCGAGCGCCGGCTGAACCGGCTGCTGCACGAACCGCCCGCCGCCCGCCGCACCCGGCTCGCCTGGAGCCTCGCGGCGACCCTCGTCGTCGCGGCGACGGCGCTGGCGCTGCTGCTCGGCGGCCCGAGCACCGCCCCCGCCATCGCCGCACCCCGTCCGCTGGTCGTCCGGACCGACTCCCCGCCCGTGTCCCTGAGGGAACTGGCGGACCGGGCCGAGCGGCAGGTGGCGGCCCCGGGCGCGCCGACGCTGCGCAAGGGCACGCATGTGCAGTCCTGGAGCCTCGGCATGAGCGACGACAAGCCCCCGGTGACGCTGCCCGAGGAACGCGTCGTGCGCTGGAAGGCCGACGGCAGCCACACCGAGCTGGTCGTGGCGACCGACCCGCGCCACCCGGGACGGCCGGTCCTGCGCGACGACGGCGATGCTCCGCACCTGGTCGAGGACGGCCACGTCGTCAGCAGGCAGACGTATCCGCCGAGCTGGAGCGACGCCCCGCCCGAGTCACCGCCCCCGCACGACACGGCCCGCCTGCTCGCCTATCTCCAGGAGGCCTCGTACACGAAGACCGCCCTGACCACCCCCGAGCTCCTGGACGCCGTGGGCCAGTTGCTCGGCCACTGGACGCTCGGCGCCCGCGAGTCCGCGACACTCGCCCGGCTCCTCGCCCAGACCGGCGGGCTGCGGCCGGCCGGCCGCGTCACGGACCGGCTCGGACGCAGCGCAGAGGCGTACGTCTACACGGGGGCGGGCACCCGGCGGCTGCTGATCATGGCCCCGTCCACCGGCGCGGTCCTCGGTCTGGAGACCGTCTTCACCCGGGCCGACCCGGAGTACGGCGTCAAGGCAGGTGACGTCATGGAGTACAGCGCCTGGATGCGCTGAGCGACCGCTCGGGCATCAGCGGCGCAGGGCGTGCCGCCTGCGGGCGGCGGGAAGGGTGCGGGCGCGTCCCGCGCGCACGACGGACCGCAGAAGCGCCAGGGAGGCCAGCCGCTGCGCCACGGTGGACCGCCCGGGCCGGCCCGGACGCGTGCGCCCCAGCGCCGCACGAGCCGAGAAGGTCCAGGTCAGTCTGGACGTGACCTGGACCCTCGCGGTTCTGCCTCCTACTCGTCCCATGCCTGGATCAGGATCTCCTCGGCGATCTTGCCGTCGCGCAGCGTGACCATCGACTCGGTCAGGACACGCGTCCCGTCCGAGTACCGGCACGACTGGCTGTAGGCGGCATGGTCGCCCTGGATGATGCACTGGTCGACCTTGTGCGTCATGTCCCGGCTGTAGATGTCCTCGAACAGTGCCCCGATCTCCTCGCGACCGCGCACGATCTTGGGCTTGCTGGGCTGGGTGTTGCGGTCCACGATGCGTATCTGCGCGTCGTCCGCGTAGAGCGACAGAAGGTCTGCCGCCGTGTGTCCTTCGACGCCCCGGCGCAGCGTGTCGGCGCTGAACGCGGGAGTTGCCGTGGTCCCCATGCTGACCTCCTCCGAAGGCCGCGACCCGACGAGGAGCGGGCCGCGAAGGGCCTCTCCTACGAGGCTCCTCCGCCGCGCCAGGCTCGGCAAGCGCAGCCGGAACGCTGCCCCTGACGGGTGAGTGACGTACCGTGCCCGTGACCGCCGGAGGTCCGTCGGCGTTGGGGGGAACATGATCTCAACACGACGTATCGTCGCCGCCGTTGGTCTCGCCGCCGGCGTCACCGCTCTCGCCGCGCCGTTCGCCAGCGCGTCCGACTCGACCATCCAGAACCGGGACGGGAGCGAGCTCAACCCGATCAGCGCGATCGACTCGCTCGCCACGGCCGGCATCCCGGCGGACCGCCAGGCCGAGATGCCGCGCCCCTCGGACCAGCTCAGCCGCCTCAACAACCTCCAGCAGCTGGACAAGGTCGCGGGCATGGGTTCCGCCGGGGCCGCGCTGCCGGGCGCGCTCTAGCCCGCCGACGTCACGTCGCCCGTCCGGGCGGGGGGCCGCCCGATCTTCCGGGCGCCCCTCGGCCATGTCACATAGCGGGCACTGCGCTCCTCCGCACGCGAAGCGTCGTTCACCTCGCGAACCCACGGCCAGCGCTCCCGACCGGTCAGCCGGCCGTCGCGAGGAACTGTGTGGCCGCCAGCTCGGCGTAGAGGGGATCAGCGGCGACCAGTTCGCGATGGGTGCCCACCGCGCGTACCCGGCCGGCGTCCATGACCACGATCCGGTCGGCCATCGTCACCGTGGAGAGCCGGTGGGCCACGACGAGGACCGTCGTCGTGCGCGACACGTCGGCGACGGTGTCCCGCAGCGCCGCCTCGTTGACGGCGTCGAGCTGCGAGGTGGCCTCGTCGAGCAGCAGCAGCCGCGGCCTGCGCAGCAGCGCACGGGCGATGGCGACCCGCTGCCGTTCGCCGCCCGACAGCTTGGTGCCGCGATGGCCGACCAGGGTGTCGAGCCCCTTGGGCAGCCTGGCCACCAGCCCGTCGAGGCGGGTCGTCTTCACCACCCGGGTGAGCGCGTCCTCGTCGGCCTCCGGGTTGCCCAGCAGCAGGTTGTCGCGCAGCGAACCGGAGAGCACCGGGGCGTCCTGCTCCACATAACCGATCGCCGACCGGAGTTGGGGCAGATCCCAGTCGCGCACGTCGCGTCCGTCGAGGGCGATGGTGCCGGAGCCGGGGTCGTAGAACCGCTCGATGAGGGAGAACACCGTGGTCTTGCCCGCGCCGGACGGGCCGACGAACGCCGTCATGCCGCGGGCCGGCACCGCGAACGTCACCCCGTGGTGCACGTACGGCAGATCCTCGGCGTACCGGAAGCGGACGTCGTCGAAGGCGAGCGCGGCCGGTTCGGCGCCGGGGGTGGGCAACGGGGCGGGGCGGGCCGCCGGTTCGGCGGGCAGTGTCAGCGCCTCCTGGATGCGGGCGAGGGCCGCGGACCCCGTCTGGTACTGCGTGATCGCGCCGACCACCTGCTGGATCGGCGACATCAGATAGAAGACGTACAGCAGGAACGCGACCAGCGTGCCCACCTCGATGGCGCCGGTCGCCACCCGCGCCCCGCCCACCGCGAGCACCGTGATGAAGGCGACCTGCATCGCCAGACCGGCCGTATTGCCTGCCGCGGCCGACCACTTGGCGGCCCGCACGCTCTGCCGCCACGACTCCTCGGCCGCGTCGTGCAGAGTCCTCTCCTCGCGGTGCTCGGCGCCGGACGCCTTCACCGTGCGCAGCGCGCCGAGGATCCGCTCCAGGGAGGCGCCCATCACGCCGACCGCGTCCTGCGCCCGGCGGCTCGCGCGGTTGATGCGCGGCACGATCACGCCGAGGACCGTGCCCGCGCCCAGGATCACGGCCAGGGTGACCAGCAGCAGCACCGGATCGACCAGCCCCATCATCACGACCGTCGCGACGAGCGTGAGCCCGCCCGTGCCCAGGCCGACCAGCGAGTCCGTGGTGACCTCGCGCAGCAGCGTGGTGTCCGAGGTGATGCGGGCCATCAGGTCGCCCGGCTCGCTGCGGTCGACCGCGGTGACGCGCAGCCTCAGCAGATACGACGACAGGGCGCGCCGCGCGCCGAGCACCACCGACTCCGCGGTGCGCCGCAGCACGTAGCCGCCCAGCGCGCCCACCGCCGCGTTGGCGACCACCAGCGTCGACATCGCCAGCAGCGCGCCGGTGATGGCGCGGTCGTGCGAGAGGTCGTCGATCAGCCCTCGGGCCACGAGCGGCAGCAGCAGCCCGGTGGCGCCCGTGACGAGCGAGAGCAGAGCGCCCGTCAGCAGGGCCCACCGGTGCGGTCGTACGTAGGCGAGGAGCAGCCGCCAGGGAGGCGGGCTCGGCTCGGTGTCTGCGGCGATGCTCACGGCGCTCCTCGGCGGTCGTGCGGAGCATTCAGGCTACGTCGGCGGCCGAGGCGCGGGCGCGGCCATTTCGGGGCTGCCGTACGCACCGTCGCGGCCGGCGCCGTTACTGATCAGTCACCCGTAGGGTCGAAGGGACGGACATACGCCGATGAAAGGGTTCAACACCATGGCGCAGGAAGTTCGCGGCGTGATCGCACCGGGCAAGGACGAGCCGGTGCGGGTGGAGACGATCGTCGTGCCCGACCCGGGACCCGGGGAGGCGGTGGTCCGGATCCAGGCCTGCGGAGTCTGCCACACGGATCTGCATTACAAGCAGGGCGGGATCAGCGACGACTTCCCCTTCCTGCTCGGTCACGAGGCGGCCGGGGTCGTGGAGTCGGTGGGGGAGGGCGTCACCGACGTGGCTCCCGGTGACTTCGTGGTCCTCAACTGGCGTGCCGTGTGCGGTCAGTGCCGGGCCTGTCTGCGCGGGCGGCCGTGGTACTGCTTCAACACCCACAACGCGAAGCAGAAGATGACCCTCGCCGCCACCGGCCAGGAGCTGTCGCCGGCGCTGGGCATCGGTGCGTTCGCGGAGAAGACGCTGGTGGCGGCCGGGCAGTGCACGAAGGTCGATCCGAGCGTGTCGGCGCAGGTGGCCGGTTTGCTGGGCTGCGGTGTGATGGCCGGGATCGGTGCGGCGATCAACACCGGCCAGGTCGGCCGCGGCGACAGCGTGGCCGTGATCGGCTGCGGCGGGGTGGGCGACGCGGCGATCGCCGGGGCGAACCTGGCGGGCGCGGCGAAGATCATCGCGGTGGACCTCGACGACCGCAAGCTGGCCAAGGCCCGAGAGATGGGCGCCACGCACACGGTCAACTCCAAGGAGACCGACCCCGTCGAGGCGATCCGCGAACTCACCGGTGGTTTCGGCGCGGACGTGGTGGTCGAGGCGGTGGGCCGCCCGGAGACGTACAAGCAGGCGTTCTACGCCCGCGACCTCGCCGGGACGGTGGTGCTGGTCGGCGTCCCGACCCCGGAGATGAAGCTGGAGCTGCCCCTGCTGGACGTGTTCGGCCGCGGCGGATCGCTGAAGTCGTCCTGGTACGGCGACTGCCTGCCCAGCCGCGACTTCCCGATGCTGATCGACCTGCATCTGCAGGGCCGGCTGCCGCTGGACAAGTTCGTCACCGAGACGATCGAACTCACCGACGTGGAGAAGGCGTTCGAGCGGATGCACCACGGCGACGTCCTGCGCTCGGTGGTGGTCCTCTGATGACCGCGCGCATCGAACGCCTCGTCACCTCCGGGCAGTTCACGCTCGACGGCGGCACCTGGGACGTCGACAACAACGTCTGGATCGTCGGCGACGACCACGAGGTGATCGTCATCGACGCGGCACACGACGCCGACGCCATCGTCGAGGCCGTGGGCGACCGTCGTCTGACGGCCATCGTGTGCACGCACGCCCACAACGACCACATCGACGCGGCGCCCGCGCTGGCCGACCGCACGGGAGCCACGATCTGGCTCCACCCGGACGACCTGCCGCTGTGGAAGCTGACCCACGCCGACCGCGACCCCGACGCCCATCTCGTCGACGGGCAGGTCATCGAGGCGGCGGGCGCCGATCTCACGGTGCTGCACACCCCCGGCCACGCGCCGGGCGCCGTCTGCCTCTACGACCCGGCGCTGGCCGCGGTCTTCACCGGCGACACCCTCTTCCAGGGCGGCCCCGGCGCGACCGGCCGCTCGTACTCGCACTTCCCGACGATCATCGACTCCATCCGTGACCGCCTGCTCGGCCTCCCGCCGGAGACGAAGGTGCTGACGGGACACGGCGATCCGACGACGATCGGGGCGGAGGCTCCGCATCTGGAGGAGTGGATCTCGCGGGGGCACTGAGCCCTTCCGCGCGGACGGTACGGGAACCGTGGCCGGGGT
>NZ_JBHVGU010000087.1:0-8353 GCF_042800575.1 Streptomyces sp. NPDC057616 | reverse complement strand
GCCCTCGCATCATGACCAGAGGACTGCCTCCACGGGCCCTGACCTGCCCGAACACAACCTTCCGCAACACCCTTTAGGGCCTGTTGCGAAAGTCCCGCCTGCCCGGCGACGCCCGGCACATGCTCTCGCCGCACCTGGCACAGACCCGGGTACATCCAGTGGCCGCGTACCGGCGGCCGGGACGCGTTCACAGGTGGCTCGCAGCCGCCTCACCGAATCCGCCGAGCTTGCCTTCCTAAGGTCGTGCCCACGCACAGACCGGAGGTGGGGAAGAGATGAGCAGCAATCACACCGGCACCACGATCCGGACCTCCCGTGGTCCCTGGGCGGCGCTCTGCGCGGCGGTCGCCGTCGTGCTGGGTCCGGCCGCCGTCACCGCGTCCGCGCTCGACCAGGCCAACGCGGCCCCGATGCACCACGTGGTGAAGGCGGACCAGACACAGGCCTACGTCCCCTCGGACACCGTCCGCCGGCGGACGGCCGGGGCGTGACGCTCAGCCGGGGTCGCCGCCGACCAGTCCCAGGAACTTCTCGCCGGACGGGTCGACGTCCACCCCGAGGCCGTTCATGAGGCCCGCCAGCATGACGTAGTAGCCGGTCGTCGTCACGATCTCGACCACCTGCCGGTCGGGGACACGCTCGCGCAGGGCTGCCAGGGTGCCCTCGGCCAGGGTGTGCCGGGCGACCTGCTCGAACGCCGCGGTCACCGCCGCCGCCTCGGTCGCCTCCAACTCCGGCCCGTCGGTGCGCTGTTCGGCGATCGCCGCCAACTGCTCCGGCGTGGCACCCGCGTTGAGCGCGATCGGACCGTGCTGGACGGACAGATACGTGCATCGCGTGCCCGACGCGACCGCCAGCACGACCAGTTCGCGCAGCCGGACCGGCAGCGTCGACTCGCGCAGCACGGCCAGGCCCAGGTCGATCGCCGGGCCCGTCATCGGCGGGGCGTGCGAGAGCATGCGGAAGGCGTTGAGCTGCACGGGCAGCCTGGTCACGGCGTCGGCAACACGCTCCGGGTACGGAATGCGGGCCATGGTCCCCCTGACGTCGAAACGGTGGTGATCAATCCCTGAAGCGGTCCCAGAGCTTGGGATAGCGCTGGGCCAGCACCCGCTCGTTCTCGAAGTCCACCGGAGCGCCCTCCGGCTCGGAGGCCGCGGGCGGGATGCCGAGATCGGGCGCGACGGTCCCGGTGAGCTGCTCGTAGGCCTCGTCCGCCGCGTAGCCCAGCTCCTCGCCGTCGCCGTCGATCTCCTCGTCGAAGTCGGCCAGGAGGTCGGCCAGCGTGTCGGGCTGGTGCACGGCTCCCTCGTACACCTCGCGTCCCTGGCCGATCAGCCAGCACCGGAAGAAGTCGAACGCGTCGTCGCTCGCGCCGTCGAGCAGGACCCATGCGGCGCCCCACAGATCCCAGGTGTAGGCGCGGTTGTAGCGGGCCTCGAAGTGACGGGCGAAGTCCAGGACCATGTCCGGGTCCAGCTGGAGCAGCCGTTCCACGAGCAGGTCGGCCTGCTCCTCGGGGTCGCCCTCGGCGCCCTCGCGGGTGGCGTCCACCAGCTCCCAGAACTCCGTCTCGTCCATCACGGGTCCAGCATCGGCCCTGGGCGGGTGGGGCGCACGTGGAGTGCGACGGATTGTTATGTCCCGTACAGGCGGGCCAGACGCGCCGCGTCGTCCGCGAAGCGCGCCCGCAGGGTCCCGGGCGCCAGCACCTCCACCTCCGGGCCGAGCCCAGCGAGCTGGCCGTGGGCGACCTGTTCGGACTCCACCGGGAGCGTCAGCGTCAGCCATCCGTCCTCGTCCGGCGCTCCCGCGGCCGAGAGGGCCTCCCGGGCGGCGGCCGGATCGACGGCGTACGGCAGCCTGCGCGCACCGTCCGGCGACAGCCGTACGACGACCTCGGCGTGCAGGATCGACCGGGCGAACTGCTCGGCCCGCTCCTCCCAGAAGGCGGGCAGATCGAACTCCTCGTCCCGCGCGAACCGTTCCCCGCCCGCCTCCACGGCCGTGAACCGGTCGATGCGGTAGACCCGGTGCGCCTCCCGCTCCGGCTCCCGTTCGTGCACCCGCGCGCACAGGTACCAGACCCCGGCCTTGAGCACGAGGCCGTACGGCTCCAGCTCGCGCTCCACCTCCGCCCCCCGGCCGCGGTAGCGCGCGGTGATCCGGCGGTCGTCCCACACCGCGTCCGCGATCGCGGGCAGCAGCGCGGGCGCCTTCGGCTCGGTGAACCAGTTCGGGGCGTCCAGATGGAAGCGCTGGGAGGCGCTGCGGGAGGCGTCCCGCAGCGACGGAAGGAGGGCCGCCGACACCTTCAGCCGGGCCGCCGAGGCCGCGTCCTCCAGGCCCATCTCGCGCAGCGCCCCCGGCACCCCGCTCAGGAACAGCGCCTCCGCCTCGCTGCGCGCGAGGCCGGTCAGCCGCGTGCGGTACCCGCCGACCAGCCGGTAGCCGCCGGCCCGCCCCCGGTCCGCGTACACCGGCACGCCCGCCTCGGACAGCGCCTGCGCGTCCCGCGTCACGGTCCGCTCGGACACCTCCAGCTCTCGCGCGAGCTCGGCGGCGGTCATGGCGGACCGGGACTGCAGCAGGAGCACCATCTTGATGAGGCGGGCAGCGCGCATACGGTCATGATGCAACGGGGCCCCCGCCGCGGCGGGGGCCCCGTCACTCGGATCCGTGCAGGCTCCGCCTGTTACAGCCCGTACTTCTCCCGGGCCTCCTTGACCGCCGTGGCCTTGACCTCGCCGCGTCGCGCCAGCTGGGCGAGCGCCGCGACGACGATCGACGGGGCGTCGACGCCGAAGTGGCGGCGGGCCGCGTCACGGGTGTCCGACAGGCCGAAGCCGTCGGCTCCGAGCGAGGAGTAGTCCTGGTCGACCCACTGCGCGATCTGGTCCGGGACCTGGCGCATGTAGTCGGAGACCGCGAGCACCGGGCCCTCGGCGCCGTGCAGCGCCTGGCGGACGTAGGGGACGCGCTCCTCGCCGCGCAGCAGGGCCTCGTCGGCCGCCATCGCGTCGCGGCGCAGCTCGGTCCAGCTGGTCGCCGACCAGACGTCCGCGGCCACGCCCCACTCCTCGGCGAGCAGCTTCTGCGCGTCGAGGGCCCAGTGGATCGCCGTACCCGAGCCGAGCAGCTGGATGCGCGGGGCGTTGGCCGCCGGCGCGAGCCCCGCCTCCTCGGCCGTGTTGAAGCGGTACAGGCCCTTGACGATGCCCTCGTCGACGCCCGCCGCGGACGGCTTCGCAGGCTGCGGCAGCGGCTCGTTGTAGACGGTGAGGTAGTAGAAGACGTTCGGGTCCTCGCCCGGGGCCGCCTCGCCGTACATACGGCGCAGACCGTCCTTGACGATCGTCGCGATCTCGTAGGCGAACGCCGGGTCGTAGGTGAGCGCCGCCGGGTTGGTCGCGGCGATCACCGGCGAGTGGCCGTCGGCGTGCTGCAGGCCCTCACCGGTCAGCGTGGTGCGGCCGGCGGTGGCGCCCACCAGGAAGCCGCGGCCGAGCTGGTCGCCGAGCTGCCACATCTGGTCCGCCGTGCGCTGCCAGCCGAACATCGAGTAGAAGATGTAGAACGGGATCATCGCCTCGCCGTGCGTCGCGTACGCGCTGGACGCGGCGATGAAGTCGGCCATCGAACCGGCCTCGGTGATCCCCTCGTTGAGGATCTGGCCGTTCTTGGCCTCCTTGTAGTACATCAGCTGGTCGCGGTCGACCGGCTCGTACGTCTGGCCCTTGGGGGAGTAGATCCCGAGGGAGGGGAAGAGGCTCTCCATGCCGAAGGTGCGTGCCTCGTCCGGGACGATCGGCACCCAGCGCCTGCCGGTCTCCTTGTCGCGGACCAGGTCCTTGACCAGGCGGACGAAGGCCATCGTGGTCGCCACGTTCTGCGAGCCGGAGCCCTTGTCGAAGGAGGCGAAGGCCTTGTCCGCGGGAGCGGGCAGCGGGGCGAGCGCGTGCGAGCGGCGGGCCGGGGCCGGGCCGCCGAGGGCCGCGCGGCGCTCCTGGAGGTAGCGGACCTCGGGGGAGTCGGCACCGGGGTGGCCGTAGGGAACCTGGCCGTCGGTGAACTGCGCGTCCGAGATGGGGAGTTCGAGCAGGTCGCGCATCGTCTTGAACTCGTCCACCGTCAGCTTCTTCATCTGGTGGTTGGCGTTCTTCGACGCGAAGCCCTGGCCGAGGGTGTGACCCTTGACCGTCTGGGCCAGGATCACGGTCGGCGCGCCCTTGAACTCGACAGCGGCCTTGTAGGCGGCGTAGACCTTGCGCGCCTCGTGGCCACCGCGGGAGAGGTGGAAGCACTCGAGGATCTTGTCGTCGCTCAGCAGCTTCGCCATCTCGGCGAGCGCCGGGTCATTGGCGAAGAAGTCCTCGCGGATGTAGGCGGCGTCGCGCGTCTGGTACGTCTGCACCTGGGCGTCGGGTACCTCGCGCAGGCGGCGTACCAGCGCGCCCGTGGTGTCGAGCTGGAACAGCTCGTCCCAGGCGGAGCCCCACAGGGACTTCACGACGTTCCAGCCGGCGCCGCGGAACTGGGCCTCCAGCTCCTGCACGATCTTGAAGTTGGCGCGCACCGGGCCGTCGAGGCGCTGCAGGTTGCAGTTGATGACGAAGGTCAGGTTGTCCAGGCCCTCGCGGGAGGCGAGTGCGAGGGCGGCCGTGGACTCCGGCTCGTCCATCTCGCCGTCGCCGAGGAACGCCCAGACGTGCGAGGACGAGACGTCCTTGATGCCGCGGGCGGTCAGATAGCGGTTGAAGCGCGCCTGGTAGATCGCCGACAGCGGGCCGAGGCCCATCGACACCGTCGGGAACTCCCACAGCCAGGGCAGGCGCCGCGGGTGTGGGTAGGACGGCAGGCCGCCGCCGCCCGCCTCCTGGCGGAATTTGTCGAGGTGCGCCTCGGTGAGGCGGCCGTCGAGGAAGGCGCGGGCGTAGATGCCGGGGGAGGCGTGGCCCTGGATGTAGAGCTGGTCGCCGGAGCCGTCCCCCTCCTTGCCCTTGAAGAAGTGGTTGAAGCCCGTCTCGTAGAGCCAGGCCGCGGAGGCGAAGGTGGCGATGTGGCCGCCGACGCCGAGTTTGCTGCTGCGGGTCACCATCGCGGCCGCGTTCCAGCGGTTCCACGCGGTGATACGGCGCTCCATCTCCTCGTCACCGGGCACGCTCGGCTCGGCGGCGGTCGGGATGGTGTTGACGTAGTCCGTCTCGAGGAGCTTGGGCAGCGCGATGCCGTTGCCCTCCGCGCGCTCCAGCGTGCGGCGCATCAGGTATGCGGCACGGTGCGGGCCCGCCGCCTTGGCGACCGCGTCCAGCGAGGCCTGCCATTCGGCGGTCTCCTCCGGGTCCCGGTCGTGGAGCTGGTCGAGCTCGCTCGGCTGGATGGCGTTGGGGTCGGTCATGTCGCCGCCTTCCTCAGTCGAAGGGGGTTCCCTCATCGGTAAGGGTTCGGGTGTGCCCTTTGTCTTTGGCAGGACAGGGCGCTGGGCCTCGGTTCAGGCCCGTCGGCGACAATAACTCCCTGATCGATGATCGATCAAAGGGTTCCCGGGCAAAATCTCTCGATTCCGAGAAAGTCGGCATGCGGTGCCTTGGCGGGTGGCACCGGGTGCCGCGTTTTCGAACGGTTTCCGCAGGTGAGCGCAGGAATGCTCGACTGTGTCAGGCCCGCGGGGCGCAACCCAGTACGTGGGCCTTCACGAGCTCGGCGATCCTCGGGTCCCTCCTGCGGAACGCCTGCACCAGCTCTTCGTGCTCCTCCGCGTACGACTGCTGAACGGTTCCCAGCCAGCGGATCGACAGTGCCGTGAAGACTTCGATGCCGAGGCCCTCCCAGGTGTGCAGCAGCACGGAGTTCCCGGCTGCCCGCACCAGCTCGCGGTGGAAGGCGACCGTGTGCCGCACCTGGCCGGTGCCGTCGGCGGCGCGGTCGGCCTGGTAGAGGGCGGCCACGTGCGGCTCCAGGGCGGAGCAGTCCTCGGCCAGCTTCTCCGCCGCCAGCTCCGCGGCGATCGCCTCCAGGCCGGCCCGCACCGGGTAGCTCTCCTCCAGGTCGGCGGCGGTCAGATTGCGCACCCGCACGCCCTTGTTGGGCGCCGACTCGATCAGCCGCAGCGACTCCAGCTCGCGCAGCGCCTCCCGCACCGGCGTCTGGCTGACCTCCAGCTCGGTGGCGATGCGCCGTTCCACGATGCGCTCGCCCGGCTGCCAGCGCCCGCTGACGATCCCCTCCACGATGTGCTCGCGGATCTGTTCGCGCAGCGAGTGGATGACGGGCGCGGTCATGAGGGCTCCTTAGGGAGGGGCCGCCCATCGGCCCCGGGGGCGTTTGACGTTTAGACAATAAGGCCGCGACCCCTTTCGGGAGGGGCGCACGGGGGCGCTTTCGTGCAGGTGAGACGAGACTTACACGCTGCACAGAGCGTTGTCGCGTGTAAAGACCCGTACCGGACCCGACCCGGAGCCGTCACCGCCGTGTCACGGCGAGAACCCGCGGGCGCCCCGTGCCGTCGCGGTCGGCAAGGGTGTCCGGACGGGGCGCCCCCGCACCATCTGGGGGACGGCATGAACATCGGGGAACGGCGCAGCAGGCTCGGCTGGACGGTCGCGGTGGCCCTCGCGGGGACGGTCATCGGCGTCACGGGGTGCCGGCCGACCCCCACCGCGGCATCGGGTGCGAACACCCGTCCGGCGGCCACCGCGACGGCGGACGGCGGCGCGCGGGTCCAGGGCATGGCCGGCTCCACCGTGGCCGCGGCGCAGCCCGCCGGACCCGGCGGGGCCTGCGTCTTCGTCAAGCCGGACGGCGCGCAGAAGTTCGGCCACGTCGGCTGGGGCTTCCGGGTCACGGGGACGGACCGATGGGTCTACGGCGCCGTCGAGAACCCCACGAACGCCCTCTACACCCCGCCCGGCGGCCCCATCGGCGCCTGGCACGCGCAGGGCTCGTACGACCGCATGCTCAGCGAGATGTCCCGGGACGCGCACTACCCCGGGAAGTCCACGCACCCCTACAGCCGTTACCGCTGCGTCTCCTCCCCGGGCGGTGACGTGGCCGCCGCCCGGACGATGATCCGCACCGTGGAGAACCGCGGCTTCCTCGTCGGATTCGACCCCTCGACCGGCGACCTGACCTCGCGCGACTGCCTCGACGCCACCTACGACGTGCTGCACGCCTACCGGGCGCGGCACCTCACCCACGCGCCGCGCCTGGACATCCCGAACGTGTGGGTGGAGACCCTGTGGGACTGGAGCGACCACACGCTCCGGCCGCACTAGGACCTGCCGCGCCTACGACGGCGCCCCCGCCCGGAGTTCCGGACGGGGGCGCGTCTGCAGCACCTGCTGGAGCCCTACAGGCCGAGCTCGACCTCGAACTCGCCCGCCTCCAGGATCGCCTTGACCGCGGTCAGGTAACGGGCCGCGTCGGCGCCGTCCACCAGACGGTGGTCGTAGGAGAGGGTCAGGTAGGTCATGTCGCGGACGCCGATGACCGTGCCCTCCTCGGTCTCGATGACCGCCGGACGCTTGACCGTGGCACCGATGCCGAGGATCGCGACCTGGCCCGGCGGCACGATGATCGTGTCGAAGAGCGCACCGCGCGAACCGGTGTTGGAGATGGTGAAGGTCGCGCCGGACAGCTCGTCCGGGGTGATCTTGTTGGCGCGGACCTTGCCGGCCAGCTCCGCCGTGGCCTTCGCGATGCCAGCGATGTTGAGGTCGCCCGCGTGCTTGATGACCGGGGTCATCAGGCCCTTCTCGGAGTCCACCGCGATACCGACGCTCTCGGTGTCGAAGTAGGTGATCGTGCCCTCGGCCTCGTTGATCTTGGCGTTGATGACCGGGTGGGCCTTCAGCGCCTGGGCCGCCGCCTTCACGAAGAACGGCATCGGGGAGAGCTTGACGCCCTCGCGCGCGGCGAAGGAGTCCTTGGCCTGGGCGCGCAGGCGCATCAGGCGGGTGACGTCCACCTCGACGACCGAGGACAGCTGCGCCTGCTCGTGCAGCGCCTTGACCATGTTGTCGCCGATGACCTTGCGGATGCGCGGCATCTTGACGGTCTGGCCGCGGAGGGGGGAGGCCTCCAGGGTCGGCGCCTTCTTGGCGGCACGGCCCCCGGCAGTCGCAGCGGCGGGAGCCGGCGCGGCGGCCGCGGCCTTCGCGGCCTCGGCGGCGGCGATGACGTCCTGCTTGCGGATACGGCCGCCGACGCCGGTGCCCTTGACGCCGGCCAGGTCGACGCCGTTCTCGGCGGCGAGCTTGCGCACCAGCGGGGTGACGTAGGCGCCCTCGTCCGTGGCACCCGCGGCGGGCGCGGGAGCGGCCGGGGCGACCGGAGCGGGCGCGGCCGGCGCGGG
>NZ_JBHVGU010000086.1:0-8544 GCF_042800575.1 Streptomyces sp. NPDC057616 | reverse complement strand
GATCCGGCAGGCGTCCTGCCTAAGCCCTACGGCAGCGCCAGCATCCGCTCCAGCGCCAGCTTGGCGAACGCCTCGGTCTCCTTGTCGACCTCGATCCGGTTGACCAGGTTGCCCTCGGCCAGCGACTCCAGGGCCCAGACCAGGTGGGGCAGGTCGATGCGGTTCATGGTCGAGCAGAAGCAGACCGTCTTGTCGAGGAAGACGATCTCCTTGCCCTCGGGCGCGAAACGCTCGGCGAGCCGGCGTACGAGATTGAGCTCGGTGCCGATGGCCCACTTGGAACCGGCCGGGGCCGCCTCCAGCGCCTTGATGATGTACTCCGTCGAACCGACGTGGTCGGCGGCCGCGACGACCTCGTGCCGGCACTCCGGGTGCACCAGGACGTTGACGCCGGGGATGCGCTCGCGGACGTCGTTCACCGAGTCCAGCGAGAAGCGGCCGTGCACCGAGCAGTGGCCGCGCCACAGGATCATCTTCGCGTCGCGCAGCTGCTCGGCGGTCAGCCCGCCGTTCGGCTTGTGCGGGTTGTAGAGGACGCAGTCCTCCATCGACATGCCCATGTCCCGCACCGCCGTGTTCCGGCCGAGGTGCTGGTCGGGCAGGAACAGCACCTTCTCGCCCTGCTGGAAGGCCCACTCCAGCGCCCGCTGGGCGTTGGAGGAGGTGCAGATCGTGCCGCCGTGCTTGCCGGTGAACGCCTTGATGTCGGCGGAGGAGTTCATGTACGACACCGGCACGACCTGCTCGGCCACGCCGGCCTCGGTCAGTACGTCCCAGCACTCGGCGACCTGCTCGGCCGTGGCCATGTCGGCCATGGAGCAGCCGGCGGCGAGGTCCGGCAGGACCACCTTCTGCTCGTCGGACGTCAGGATGTCGGCGGACTCCGCCATGAAGTGCACACCGCAGAACACGATGTACTCGGCCTCCGGGCGCGCGGCGGCGTCCCGGGCCAGCTTGAAGGAGTCACCCGTCACGTCGGCGAACTGGATGACCTCGTCGCGCTGGTAGTGGTGGCCGAGCACGAAGACCTTGTCGCCGAGCTTCTCCTTGGCCGCGCGGGCGCGCGCCACGAGATCGGGGTCGGACGGCGAGGGCAGGTCACCGGGACACTCGACGCCGCGCTCGCTCTTCGGGTCGGCCTCACGGCCGAGGAGCAGCAGGGCAAGAGGAGTCGGCTGTACGTCGAGCTCCGGGGTCTGGGCGGTGGTCACGACACGCACCCTTTCTACTTTTCGTCGAATTGACGTTATCTATCATAACCCGGTTCACGTCAGTTTGACGATGGTCATAGCGTCGATGTGACGTGAATCCCGATGAGGCGTTTTCCGCTTCCGGGAGCATGTGCGAGCATGAAGGAGGCGCCGAAATAAGGCGCCCGGCCCGGAATGAATCCGCGGCCTTGCCGGTTGCACTCGTCGGCAAGCAGTCTCCGTACAACCCGGGAGAGATGTAGATGTCCGTATCGGACGAGACCACCACCGTCACCGACGGCATCGTGCTGACCGACGCCGCCGCGTCCAAGGTCAAGGCCCTGCTCGACCAGGAGGGCCGTGACGACCTCGCCCTGCGTGTGGCCGTCCAGCCCGGTGGCTGCTCCGGCCTGCGTTACCAGCTCTTCTTCGACGAGCGCGCCCTCGACGGCGACGTCGAGAAGGACTTCGGCGGAGTCAAGGTCGTCACCGACCGCATGAGCGCCCCGTACCTGGGCGGCGCCACCATCGACTTCGTGGACACGATCGAGAAGCAGGGCTTCACGATCGACAACCCGAACGCGACGGGCTCCTGCGCCTGCGGCGACTCCTTCAGCTGAGCCGTCCGGCCCACTGACACAGCCGAAGGCGGCGGCCCCCTCCGACAGGGCCGCCGCCTTCGCGTTTGTGCGGGATGCACCGCCCGCCGGGCTACTGCGCCGCGACGGTCCCCGGCAGCCGTGCGCCCTGCTTCTGCTGCGCGAGCGCCTTGCCGTCCGAGCCCTTGACCGTACGGTCGCCGACCGGCTGGTCCAGCTGCACGGTCCGGTGCAGCTCCTTGGCGATCATGATGCAGACCTTGCCCTTCCAGGGCTTCTCGGTGACCTTGACGGTCACCTGGCCCGCGCTCTCGCCCGCCGTCGCCGTGTAGTCGGCGCACACCCCGCCCGTGAAGTTCACGGTCAGCTCCTTGCCGTCCGCGGTGTAGCCGTCCACCTTGACGTCACGCGTGGCCGGCGCCGAGGTCGGCTCGTCGCCCGGGACGGTCGCCGACGGGGTGGGGGAGGCCGAGTTCGAGGCGAGGTACTTCGGGTCCACGGCCGGATACGTCACCGTGAAGCCGTTCTGCGCGCCCGCGCCCTTCACCTGGAAGAGCCAGGACGGCACCAGTGCCTGCCGCCCGTCCACGGCCCGCGCGGCCAGCCCGAACACCGCGCTCTGGATGGTGACGGTCTCCTTCGGGGTGGTACCGGCCGTCGACCTCCCGCACGGCTGCTCCAGCCGGTCCTTCAGCGGTACGGGGCTGGCGCAGCCGCCGATGCCCATGCGGTGGTCGGTCGTGGGCGCCGAGTTCATCAGCGCCAGCGTCTTGTGCGCGCTCAGCACGGGATACGTGTCGCTCTTCTCCGGCGCCTTCAACCGGCCGGTTCCGCCGACCACTTCGCCCTGCGCGCTCACCGTCAGGCCGGTCGTCCAGCCGTGGGTGGGCAGATCGCCGACCCGGGGATCGGCGTTCACCACCCGCTGGGCGCCCATGACCTGGCTCGCGTCCACCTTGACGTCGTCCTGCCCGATCGCCTTGAGCACCGGCGCCGCGGCCCGCTCGGCGTCCGCCTCGCTCACCCGCTTCCCGGCGGGGTTGGCGGGGTCCTTGGTGCAGGTGGCGATGCCGTTGCAGTCGTCGGTGCCGGCCACGTACCGGCGGAACGTCCACGTCCCGGGCGCCTGCTTGTCCACCACCAGGCTCGGTCCGGACCCGTCCTTGGAGGGGCCGATCTGCCAGGCCTGCCCCCGCAGCACCGGCGTCCCGTCCAGCCCGAGGGCCTTCGCCAGCCGCGTCACGTCGTCCTTGCCGACCTCGCCGCTCGCCCGGTACACGGGCGCGGAGCCGGGCCCGCCGGGCAGCGAGCCGTCGACCTTGTACGTCACGCCGTAGGGGTTGGGCTCCCCGGGCGCGATGCCGTTCGAACCGCCGGTGGAGTACCCGTCGAGAGCCAGCGGCGGGGGAGTGCCGCCGCCGGACGCCCCGGAGCCCGCGTCCGACCCGTTCCCTCCGGAAGCCCCCATGGCCAGATACGCACCACCACCTCCCACGAGCAGCACGGCGGCGGCCACGGAGGCGACGAGCACGGGGGTGCGCCGACGGGAGGGCGGCGTGGGGTCGAGCTCATGGGGCCCGGGGACCTCGGTGGGCTCGGCGGCACCGTCACCGCTGCCGCCGGCGTCGGCGCCGGGCGCGTCTTCCGAGGCAGCCGTCGCGCCGGCGGCGGCCGCCGTGGCCTTGTGGTCCGCGGCTCCGTCGTCCGCGGCCTCGTCGCCCGCAGCATCGCCCTTCGCGGGCTCGGCCTCAGCGCCCTCGGCCTTCGCCGACTCGCCCTCGGAAACCCAAGGCTCCATGGACTCGCCCTCGGAAACCCCAGGCTCCATGGACTCGCCCTCGGAAACCCCAGGCTTCACAGCCTCGCCCTCGGCCTCGGAAGACACGGCCTGATTGGCCCCGTCCTCGGAAGCCCCGCCCCCGGAAACCCCGTCCCGCGCCCTGTCCGCAGCCTCCGGCCCGGTCTCCGCGGCGCCGGGAGCCCCGGCGCCGGTGGCGCGCTGCTCCGTCCCGTCGCTCCGCTCGTCGGCGGAGTCGGCGGCGTCGTTGTCGGGTCGCTCGGTGTTCACCGCATCGCTCCTTCGGCTGCACTGCTGTCCTGTGACCCTGACCCGGCCCTGTCAAAAAGGACCGCGGGGGGTCGTATCGCGTATCCCCTCGAAGGGGGACGGCGATGGGACGCAGCGGGGGAGCGCGCGGTTCCCTCGAGCGCGCCGAACGGAGCTGCCGGGCCGGGTTCAGTCGCCGTAGTCCGACATGGCCTCCAGCAGCCGGGCCGAGGTCGGAGGCACCTTCACGCCGTGGATGAGTGACGGGGGTACCGGAAGGGGAACGATCCGTTCGGGAGCGGCCCAGTGGGGGACCATCCGGGCGCAGTCGCCGCGCAGCGACGCGAGGTCGCCTTCGAGGTCGACCGGTGCCGGAGTATGGACCTTGAGGTTCGTCATAACGGAACCGTATGCACGCACACGCCCGCGAAGAAAGATCTACTATCGGGTAGTTTTGGCCACTTCAGAGGCCCATCACGACCCGGTAGCGTGAACTGTCAACCCGTCTCCCCACAGGAGAATCCCCCGTGCGCATCGCAGTCACAGGCTCCATCGCCACCGACCACCTCATGACCTTCCCAGGCCGCTTCGCCGACCAGCTCGTCGCGGACCAGCTGCACACGGTCTCGCTCTCCTTCCTGGTCGACAACCTCGACGTCCGCCGGGGCGGCGTGGGCGCGAACATCGCCTTCGGCATGGGCCAGCTCGGCACGGAGCCGATCCTGGTCGGCGCCGCCGGCTTCGACTTCGACGAGTACCGCGCCTGGCTGGAACGCCACGGCGTCGACACCGACTCGGTCCGTATCTCGGAGACGCTGCACACCGCGCGCTTCGTCTGCACCACGGACGCCGACCACAACCAGATCGGCTCGTTCTACACGGGTGCGATGAGCGAGGCCCGGCTGATCGAGCTGAAGACCGTCGCGGACCGCGTCGGCGGCCTCGACCTGGTCCTGATCGGTGCCGACGACCCGGAGGGCATGCTCCGGCACACGGAGGAGTGCCGCTCGCGCGGCATCCCCTTCGCCGCCGACTTCTCCCAGCAGATCGCCCGCATGGACGGCGACGAGATCCGGATACTGCTGGACGGCGCGACGTACCTCTTCTCGAACCAGTACGAGAAGGGCCTGATCGAGTCCAAGACCGGCTGGAGCGACGCCGAGATCCTCGCCAAGGTCGGCCACCGCGTCACCACGCTCGGCTCGAGCGGTGTCCGCATCGAGCGGGCCGGCGAGGACCCGATCGAGGTCGGCTGCCCCGACGAGGAGCGCAAGGCCGACCCCACGGGCGTCGGCGACGCCTTCCGCGCCGGGTTCCTGTCCGGGCTGGCCTGGGGTGTCTCGCTGGAGCGCGCCGCGCAGGTCGGCTGCATGCTGGCGACCCTCGTCATCGAGACCGTGGGCACCCAGGAGTACCAGCTCCGCCGCGGCCACTTCATGGACCGCTTCATGAAGGCCTACGGCGACGAACCAGCGGCCGAGGTCCGCAAGTACCTGGCCTGAACTAGGACACCCGGCGGACCACGTACGCAGCACCGTGGTCCGCCGGCTCCTCGCCCACGTACTCCTGCTCCCGCATCTCGCACCACGCGGGGATGTCCAGGCGGGCCGCCTCGTCGTCGGACAGCACGCGGACCAGGCCGCCGACCGGCACGTCCCCGATGACCTTGGCCAGCTCGATGACGGGGATCGGGCAGCGCTTGCCCAGGGCGTCGACGACCAGGACGTCCTGCTGCACGGTGGCCGCCGGGGCGGGCGCCCCGAGCTTCTCGCGCACCCCCGCCACGGCCCCCGGCAGCACCTCCAGGAACCGCTCGACGTCCTCCGCGCCCGTTCCCGCGGGCAGCGAGACGCGCACGTTCCCCTCGCTGAGCACCCCCATCGCCTTCAGCACATGGCTGGGCGTCAGCGTGCTGCTCGTGCACGACGATCCCGACGAGACCGAGAAACCCGCCCGGTCCAGCTCGTGCAGCAATGTCTCCCCGTCGACATAGAGACAGGAGAAGGTGACGATCCCCGGCAGCCGCCGCTCCGGATCCCCGACCACCTCCACGTCCGCCACCAGCTCGGGCACCCGCGCCCGGATCCGCTCCGTCAGCTCCCGCAGCCGTAGCGCCGCTTGCGCGGCCTCCGCGCGCACGGCCCGCAGTGAGGCGGCCGCCGCCACGATCGCCGGCAGGTTCTCGAACCCGGCGGCCCGCCCGGACTCCCGCTCGTCGGCGGGCCCTTGCGGCGCGAACCGCACGCCCTTGCGCACGACGAGCAGCCCCACCCCCGAGGGCCCGCCCCACTTGTGGGCGCTGCCCGTCAGCAGCGACCAGTCGCCCTCGACCGGCCCCCAGCCGAGCGACTGCGCCGCGTCCACCAGCAGCGGCACCCCGGACTCCCGGCACAGCGCCGCCACTTCCGTCACCGGCTGCTCGGTCCCCACCTCGTGGTTGGCCGACTGCAGACAGGCCAGCGCGGTGCCGGGGCGCAGAGCGGCGGCGTACGACGCGGGCGTCACCCGGCCCAGCCGGTCCACCTCGACCCGGGTGACGCCGCCGCCGGCGGCCTCGTGCGTGTCAGCCGCATGGAGCACAGAGGAGTGTTCGATCGCCGACACGATCAGGTGACGCCCGATCCGGTGACGCCCGGCCAACGCGCCCGCGATGCCGGTGTGCACGGCCTGCGTCCCGGACGAGGTGAAGACCAGCTCGTCCGCCCGGCACCCCACCGCCTCGGCGGCCGCCTCCCGCGCCGCTTCCAGCAGCAACCGGGCCCGCCGCCCCTCCCGGTACAACCGAGCAGGATCCGCCCATCCTTCGTCCAGGGAGGCCAACAGCGCCTGACGAGCGACAGGATGAAGAGGCGCAGCCGAAGCAGCATCGAAATAGGACATGCGTAAACGCTAAGACGCGCTGGACCGCAGCGGGTGTGGAAGGGGCGCGGGGAACGGCGCGACAGGCCACAAACCACCCGCAGCCGCCAAACCAGCGAACCACCCTGCCCACTAGGCCCCCCTCCCCGCGAACCCCCGGAGGGCGTCGGCTAGGGTTTGGTCCGCATAAACATCCAAACCCCTGCCCGACGCAGGGCGGCGACCGACCATCGAGAAGGCAGGCCGCAGCCAACCGCGCGGGCGAGACTCTCGGGAAGGCGCTACGTGAGTCCCAACGGCTCCGACCGCTCGCCGCGGCGCCCGATGCGGCGGAAGCTGCTGCAGGCAATGACCGCGGGCCTGGTCCTGGCGACCGCCACCGGTTGCACATACAAGGACTTCCCCCGCCTTGGTATGCCCACCCCGACCACGGAAGAGGCTCCGCGGATCCTCTCCCTGTGGCAGGGTTCCTGGGCCGCCGCGCTCGCCACCGGCGTGCTGGTGTGGGGCCTGATCATCTGGAGCACGATCTTCCACCGGCGCAGCCGCACCAAGGTCGAGGTTCCGCCGCAGACCCGGTACAACATGCCGATCGAGGCGCTGTACACGGTCGTTCCGCTCGTCATCGTCTCGGTGTTCTTCTACTTCACGGCCCGTGACGAGTCGAAGATCCTCAGCCTCACGGACAAGAAGCCGTCAGTCACGGTGAACGTGGTGGGCTTCCAGTGGAGCTGGGGCTTCAACTACGTCGAGCCCGTCGCGGGTTCCACCGGTGACGCGAAGACCGACAAGAACCTGGCCGCCATTCCGGACCGGTTCAAGAAGGACTTCCCGGCGAACGCCGGCGGTGTCTACGACGTCGGCACGCCGGCCACGAAGAACCCGCAGACCGGCAACCCGGGCCCGACCCTGTGGCTGCCCAAGGGCAAGACGGTCCGCTTCGTCCTCACCTCTCGTGACGTCATCCACTCCTTCTGGGTGGTGCCGTTCCTGATGAAGATGGACGTCATCCCGGGCCACACCAACTCCTTCCAGGTGACCCCCAACAAGGAGGGCACCTTCCTGGGCAAGTGCGCCGAGCTGTGCGGCGTCGACCACTCCCGGATGCTGTTCAACGTGAAGGTCGTCTCCCCTGAGCGCTACGAGCAGCACCTCAAGGACCTCGCCAAGAAGGGGCAGACCGGTTACGTTCCCGCCGGCATCGCGCAGACGAGCCACGAGAAGAACCGGGAGACGAACAACCTGTGAGCATCCTCAACGAACCCCAGGGTGCCGCGGCAGCTGAGGGACACTACTCAGACGAGCTGCCGGTCCGGCGCAAGCAGCCCGGCAATGTCGTGATCAAGTGGCTGACGACCACTGACCACAAGACGATCGGGACGCTGTATCTCGTCACGTCGTTCGCGTTCTTCCTGATCGGCGGCGTGATGGCGCTGCTGATGCGCGCCGAACTGGCCCGGCCTGGTCTGCAGATCATGTCGAACGAGCAGTTCAACCAGGCGTTCACGATGCACGGCACGATCATGCTGCTGATGTTCGCGACGCCGCTGTTCGCCGGCTTCACGAACTGGATCATGCCGCTGCAGATCGGCGCCCCGGACGTGGCGTTCCCGCGGCTGAACATGTTCGCCTACTGGCTGTACCTGTTCGGCTCGACCATCGCCGTGGGCGGCTTCCTGACCCCCTCCGGCGCGGCCGACTTCGGCTGGTTCGCCTACTCCCCGCTCTCCGACGCGGTCCGCTCCCCGGGCGTTGGCGCCGACCTGTGGATCATGGGTCTGGCCTTCTCCGGCTTCGGCACCATCCTCGGCGCGGTCAACTTCATCACCACCATCATCTGCATGCGCGC
>NZ_JBHVGU010000085.1:0-8743 GCF_042800575.1 Streptomyces sp. NPDC057616 | reverse complement strand
GAGTACAAGTCCGAGCTCATGCACCCCTACTACGCGGCCGAGCGGGGCCTGGTCGACGACGTCATCGACCCGAGCGAGACCCGCGAGATCCTCATCCGCTCCCTGGCGATGCTGCAGACCAAGCACGCCGACCTGCCCTCACGCAAGCACGGCAACCCCCCGCAGTAACCCAGCGGACCCTCCGCGACACCCTCGCGGAAACCTCTCTCACGGAGACTGAGACCTATGAGCACCCCTGACATTCGCGTCGAGAAGGGCCACGCCGAGCCCGAGGAGGTGGCCGCCATCACGGCCGTCCTGCTCGCGCGCGCCGCGGCCGCCCCGTCGGACGTGCAGCCCCACCCCGGCCGTCCCAAGGCCGGCTGGCGCCGCCTGGAGCGCGAGGGCGGCTTCCGCGCCCCGCACAGCTGGCACGGCTAGGCCGCACCGCCTCAGCAGGTTCCACGCACGAGGAAGGGCCCCTCTCCCAGGAGAGGGGCCCTTCCTCGTGCGTTCAGGGGTGCGTGGCCACTACCGCAGGCGCGCCATCAGCGCGTGCTCCACGAGCGTGATCAGCGCGGACTTGGCGTCGGCGCGATGCCGCGCGTCCGTGGTGATGATCGGGGTGTCCGGGCCGATCTGCAGCGCCTCGCGCACCTCGTCCGGGCTGTAGGGCTGGTTGCCGTCGAAGCCGTTCAGGGCGATCACGAAGGGCAGACCGCTGTTCTCGAAGTAGTCGACCGCCGGGAAGCAGTCGGCGAGACGCCGGGTGTCCACCAGCACGATCGCGCCGATCGCGCCGCGGACCAGGTCGTCCCACATGAACCAGAAGCGGTCCTGACCGGGCGTACCGAAGAGGTACAGGATCAGGTCCTGGTCCAGGGTGATGCGGCCGAAGTCCATGGCGACCGTGGTGGTCGTCTTGTCTCCGGTGTGGGTGAGGTCGTCGATGCCCGCGCTGGCGGACGTCATGACGGCCTCGGTACGCAGCGGGTTGATCTCCGAGACGGCCCCGACGAACGTGGTCTTGCCCACGCCGAAGCCACCCGCCACCACGATCTTCGCCGAGGTGGTGGAGCGGGAAGGACCGCCGCTAGAGCTTGCGAAGTCCACTGAGCACCCTTTCGAGCAGTGTCACGTCTGGCTGGCCGCCGGCGTTCTCGTCGCCGCCGGGCTGATGGATCGCGACCAGTCCCGCCTCCGCCAAGTCGGCGACGAGAATTCTGGCCACGCCGAGAGGGATCGTCAGGAGCGCGGAGATTTCGGCTACCGACTTGATCTCGCGGCAGAGGTTGCAGATCCGCTGATGCTCGGGCAGCTGCCCCTGCATCTGGTGCGGCTGTGCGGTGGTGTGCACCAGCGCCTCGATGGCGAGCTGGTAGCGGGGCCTGGTACGGCCGCCCGTCATGGCGTACGGGCGCACCAGGGGGTTGTTCGACGCCCCCGCGGGCGCCGGCTCAGGGGCGCGTCGCTGCGGTTGCACGGGCTGGATGCGCGGCGCCGGCGGCTGGTCGTACGGAGAAGGGCCGGGGCCCTGCGGAGCGTACGGCTGCTGACGCCGGTGGCTGGGAGCGGAGGGGAAGTTGTAACGGTTCGGGTTCTGCGAACCGTCGCCCTGGCCCTGGGCAGGGCCGTACGACCAGTTGCCCGAAGACGAACCGCCTGGGGGTGTTGCCACTTTCTCCTCCTCCGACTGTGCCGGGCACCCGATCCTGTGGAGCCGCGTCCCGAAACCTTACGGCCCCGGGACGCCAAAACGCACCGTCTGTCTGTCAGTTGAGCAGGCTGCCCTGGAGCTCCGCACGCAGATCCGGGGTCAGGACGGTACCGGCACGGTCCACCAGAAGTGCCATCTCGTACCCGATGAGACCGATGTCCGCCTCGGGATGTGCAAGAACCGCGAGGGAGGAACCGTCGGAGATGGACATGATGAACAGGAATCCCCGCTCCATCTCCACAACCGTCTGGTTCACGCTGCCGCCCTCGAAGATGCGCGAGGCACCGGCGGTCAGCGAGGTCAGACCGGAGGCGACCGCCGCAAGCTGATCGGCGCGGTCGCGCGGAAACCCTTCGGACATCGCCAGAAGGAGTCCGTCGGCGGAGACCACCACCGTGTGGGACACCCCCGGGGTGTTGTCCACGAAGTTGGTGATCAACCAGTTCAGGTTCTGTGCCGCCTGGCTCATCGGGCTCACACTAACGCTCCTGGTTGTAGGTGCTGTCAGGACCGAAGCCCTGGCCGTTCGTTTCACTGCCTGCGCCCGCGTTGCGTCCTCGCTGGACGCCCCGGCGCAGGTTGCTCAGCCTGCCCCGGACGTCCTCCGGGGCGCGGGAGACCTGTGGGCCTCCCTGGGGGGTCGACTCCGCGGTCCCCTCGACCAGGTTGGCCCGGGGAACCCGCCGCGGCAGGCCGGAGGAGGTGACCCCACCCGCCTTGGGCTTCCTCAGAGCGGAGGCCTGCTGCCAGCGCTCGTCGTTGGCCGAGCGCCAGTCGCCGTTGCCGTTGCTCGAGGGAGCCGGAGTCGGCACCGGGGCCGGTGCTTCCTGGTTGGCCGGCCGCGCGCCGTTCGAGCCGTTCGTTCCGCCGAGGGATCCGCGGCGGGGCAGTCCGGCGTCGGTGAGCGCGTGGCCCGCGGAGGGGGCCGGTCCCGGACGGTCGAAGCCTACGCGGTCGCGCTCGCCCGCGTCAGGGCCCTGTGCACGTTCCGTTTCCGGAGCGTAATCGGGCGTGTAACCGTTCTGGAATCCGTCCTGCTGCGGCCAGTCGTCCTGGTAGCGCCGCTCCTCGAAGGCCGCGAAGGGCTCGGAGGCCGGGGGACCGGCGGCAGCGGGCTCCTCCCGGACCGGCTCCGCATACCCGGGCTCCGGGTAGCCACCGTTCGGCGAGAAGGTGTCGTTCTGCGGCATCGGGTCGTTCGGCGCGAAGTACGGCTCCTCGTACGACGGGCGCGCGGCAGGCTCCTCGTACGACGAGCGCTGCGGCTCCTCGTACGGGGTCTGCTGGAGCTCGTCGTAGCCGGGCTGCGCGTCGTAGCCGGTGGGCTGCTGCTGCTCCGGGTAGGCACCGGTGCCGTTGTCGTAGGACGGCTGGGCCTCGAACGGGTCGCCGTACGCGTCGGGGGCGTCCGGGTCGTGCGGCCGCTGGGCCTCCAGGGCCGCCCGGCGCTCCTCGCGCATCAGCGAGCGGCCGACCGGGTCCAGCTCCCGGATGTCGTCCGGGATGTCGGAGTAGCGGCTGTCGTCGAAGCCGAGCTCCGCGGCCGTGCGCATCGGCTGGCTGAAGTCCTCACCCTGGAAGTTCTGCTCCGGGATGATCTGCGAGACCGTGAACTCGTCGCGGCCCGCCTGCTGCTCGCCGCCACCGCCGTGGGTGATCGCGTCGGGGAGCATGACCAGCGAGGTGGTGCCGGCCTGCTCGCCGGAGGGGCGCAGCTGGACGCGGATGCCGTGCCGGTCGGACAGCCGGCCGACCACGAACAGGCCCATGCGCTGCGAGATCGCGGCGTCCACGGTCGGCGGGTTGGCCAGCTTGTGGTTGATGTCCGCGAAGTCCTCGGCGGTGAGGCCGATGCCCTTGTCGTGGATCTCGATCATGATGCGGCCGTCGGGCAGCCGGGTCGCGGTGACGCGGACCTTGGTCTGCGGCGAGGAGAACGTCGTCGCGTTCTCCAGCAGCTCCGCGAGCAGGTGCACGAGGTCGGTGACCGCGCGGCCGTGGATCTCGGCCTCCGGGACGCCGGAGAGCTCGATGCGCTCGTACTGCTCCACCTCGGAGGAGGCGGCGCGCACGACGTCGATGAGCGGGACCGGCTGGTCCCAGCGGCGGCCGGGCTCCTCGCCGGCGAGGACCAGGAGGTTCTCGCCGTTGCGGCGCATACGGGTCGCGAGGTGGTCCAGGCGGAAGAGGTTCTCCAGCTGGTCCGGGTCGGCCTCGTTGTTCTCGAGGTCGGTGATCAGGGTCAGCTGGCCCTCGATCAGCGACTGGTTGCGGCGCGAGAGGTTGGTGAAGATCGCGTTGATGTTGCCCCGCAGCAGGGCCTGCTCGGCGGCCAGGCGGACCGCCTCGCGGTGGACCTGGTCGAAGGCGCGGGCGACCTCGCCGATCTCGTCGCGGGTGTTGATCGGGATGGGTGCGACCCGGGTGTCGACCCGGCCGGGGTCGGTGCGGGAGAGCTGGTCGACCAGCATCGGCAGGCGCTGCTCGGCGATGCCGAAGGCGGCGTTGCGCAGCTGGCGCATCGAGCGGGACATCTGGCGGGCGACGGCGCCGGCCAGGATGAACGCGAGCAGCAGGGCGACCACGACGGCGGCACCCGTGATGAGGGCGTCACGCTTGGCGTTGTCCGCGATGTCCGAGGCCTCGTTCACGGCCGTGTCGGCCATGTCCGCCTGGATCTTGCGGTAGACGTCGTAGCGGAGGGTGTTGACCGCCCACCAGTTCTCGGCCGTGATGCCGTTCTGGGCGAGCAGGGCGCGCTCGGTGGTGTCGGTGCTCTTCAGCGTCGCCAGGGCGCCGACCATCGTCTCCGGCTTGGCCGGCGGCGGCACATAGGTCTTGTTCGCGGCGGCCGCCTTCGCTGCGGCCTCCTTCGCCTGCGCCTTGCCCTGCTCCGTGGCCTTCGCCTCGAGGTCGACGAGCTTCTGGGCGTCGGCCTCGGTGCCACCGGCCTTGTACTCCTCGATGGCGATGCCCTCGAGGTAGGCGTAGGAGGACAGGGCCACGCGCTGCTTGGCGAGGTCGCTGTCCTTGGGGCCGGGGCTGACCAGCAGGTGCATGCCGATCGACCGCTCCAGCGACAGGGCGGCCTGGGTCAGCGAGATCGCGTAGACGGTACGGCCGTAGCTGGTGATGTTGCCGGTGCCCAGACCGAGCTCGTTGGCGAACTCCATCAGGGGGTGGGCGATGGCTACGTAACCTTCTTCGGTCTTCACGCCGGAGCCCTTGTAGGCCGTCGCGCGCAGCGTCGCCAGCTGCGGCTCGGCCTGGCGGAACAGCTTCAGCCGGCGCAGCAGGCCGGCCTTCTGCGGCATGTTCTGCGCCGCCTCGTCGAAGCCGTCGGCGGCCTGGTCGGTGGCCTTGCGGGCCGCCGCGACCGTCTGCTTGTCCTGCGCGGTCTCCAGCTTGCCCTTGAGGAGCGGGGCCGCGGTGATGTCACGCTCGTTGTTGACCGCGTTGGCATACGTCAGGGAGGCCCGCACCAGGCGCGCGGTCTTCTCCGCGTCCTGGGCCTCCTGCCAGGTGTCGATCGAGCCCTTGACCTGGAAGCCACCCATGACCAGGCCGACGGCCACGGGTATGAGCAGGATCGCGTTCAGCCGGGTCGGCACCCGCCAGTTGCGGGGGGAGAAACGTCCGCCGCTCGGAGCGGGGGCGGGCGTCGGCTCCGAACCGGGCACAGGGGCGGGCGCCGCTCCGCGCGGCGGCGGGGTGAAGTTGCCCCGGGCCGACGGCTCGGGACCGTTCTTGCTTCGCCTCACTCGACCAACAACCTCTCGGCGGCGGGCACCAACGTTGTGCCGCAGTGTCTCAGAGCCCAGTACGCCACTGAGTACGCAGTACTACTGAGTACGTCTTTGACTATTGGGCAGTTCAGGCATTCCAGCACGACGACCAGCGCTCTTCCAAACAGCGGAAAGCGCGGATTCCGTGTGATGTAAGCCCCAGATAAAACGGTCATAAAGAGCGAGCCCCGTCAAAAGACGGGGCCTGTGTGTGCGCAGCGGCACCGGATGGCAACGACGCGTGGCGGTACCACCCGATTCCTCTGCCGAAACGTTATGAACACCGGGGCCGACCGTGTCAAAGGCCACAGTCGGCTCCGGCTGGTCTACGACAACTGCCGTATGCCATCACTGATTTGGAGTTGATCTACCGCAGCCGTGCCATCAGTGCGTGCTCCACCAGAGTGATGAGCGCACTCTTGGCGTCGGCCCGATGGCGGGCGTCGGTCGTGATGATGGGGGTGTCGGGCCCGATCTGCAGGGCCTCGCGGACCTCTTCGGGAGCGTAGGGCTGATGCCCGTCGAAGCCGTTCAGGGCGACGACGAACGGCAGTCCGCTGTTCTCGAAGTAGTCGACCGCCGGGAAGCAGTCGGCCAGGCGCCGGGTGTCCACGAGCACCACCGCGCCGATCGCGCCGCGGACCAGGTCGTCCCACATGAACCAGAAGCGGTCCTGACCGGGCGTACCGAAGAGGTACAGGATCAGGTCCTGGTCCAGGGTGATGCGGCCGAAGTCCATGGCCACCGTGGTGGTGGTCTTGTCCCCGGTGTGGGTCAGGTCGTCGATGCCCGCGCTGGCGGACGTCATGACGGCCTCCGTGCGCAGCGGGTTGATCTCGGAGACGGCACCCACGAACGTGGTCTTGCCGACGCCGAAACCACCCGCCACCACGATTTTCGCGGAGGTGGTCGCCCGCCCTCCGTCAGAGCTTGCGAAGTCCACTGAGCACCCTTTCGAGCAGGGTCACGTCCGGTGCACCGGTTGTCTCGTCGCCACCCGGCTGGTGGATGGCGACGAGCCCGGCCTCGGCCAGGTCCGCGACGAGAATGCGGGCCACACCCAGCGGCATGGCCAGAAGCGCCGACACCTCGGCTACCGACTTCACCTCACGGCACAGGTGGCAGATGCGCTGGTGCTCCGGGAGCAGCCCCATGAGTGCTGCCGGGTCGGCAGTCGTGCTGATCAGCGCCTCGATGGCGAGCTGGTAGCGCGGCCGCGTCCGGCCACCGGTCATCGCGTACGGACGTACCAGTGGCTGGTCGCCCTCATCCTCGTACGGCTCCGCGTACGGATCATGAGAGGCGGTGGGCGGGGTCATGAATCCTCCGGGCGGGACAGCAAGTCGGTCAGTCGTGCCGTCGTTGGGGCCGATGGGGGGATTGTGGCGGCCGGACGGTGATTTGGTGAGACGGGTGGTGCCGGTGGGGTTCAGTGGAGCAGACTGCCTTGCAGTTCGGCGCGCAGGTCGGGCGTGAGCACGGCGCCCGCGCGGTCGACCAGCAGCGCCATCTCGTAGCCGACCAGGCCGATGTCGCACTCGGGGTGAGCGAGCACGGCGAGGGACGAGCCGTCCGAGACGGACATGAGGAAGAGGAATCCCCGCTCCATCTCGACGACCGTCTGCGCCACGTTGCCGCCCTCGAAGATCCGGGAGGCCCCGGCCGTCAGCGAGGTGAGACCGGACGCGACGGCCGCCAGCTGATCGGCGCGGTCGCGGGGGAAGCCTTCCGACATCGCCAGAAGAAGACCGTCGGCGGACACGACGACGGTGTGGGACACACCCGGGGTGTTGTCCACGAAGTTGGTGATCAACCAGTTGAGATTCTGTGCCGCCTGGCTCATCTGGCTCAACTAACGCTCCTGCTGGTGAGTGGGGCTCGGGAAGCTGCCCGTCTGGCCTGTGCCGGCCTGGCGACCCTGCGCGATACCCCGACGGAGATTGGTCAGCCGGCCGCGAACGTCATCAGGCGAACGCGAGACCTGCGGACCGGACTGGTGCTGTTGCTGCTGAGCCGTGCCCGGGACGAGGTTCGCCCGGGGCACCCGGCGCGGCAGGCCGGAGGTGGTGACCCCACCCGCGGCCGGCTGCCGGACGCGCTCCGCCTGCCGGACGAGGTCGTCGTTCGGCGAGGCGCGCCAGGAAGAGGTGGCGGGCTGCTGCGCACCGGTGGAGCGCTGCGGCGCCGCGGGAGAGGCGGGTGCCTGCGGCTGCTGCGGGGCGGAGCCGTTGCTCTGCTGACCGCCCGCCTGGCCGCGGAACCAGTTGGTCTCCAGGGTGTCGTACAGCGGCGTACGGCCGTCGCCCGGGCCGGACGCCGGCGGCAGCGCCTCGGGCTCCTGGCGGGCGGGCCGCTGCTGCGGCCGCGGCGGGACCTGCTGCCGCGGGGCGCCGAAGTCGCTGTGGTTGCCGTTCACCTGCGGACGCTCGAACTGGCCGCTGTCGGCGGGGTTCTGACGGCCCGGCAGGTTGTGCTGACCGGTGGAGCCGTTGTCGTAGCCCGGCGTGGCGAACTGGCCCGTGGAACCCGCGTCGTAGGCCTGCGGGATCGCGAACTGGCCCGTGTTGGCAGGGTTGTTCGGGTTGTTCGCGTCGCCGTGGTTGTTCTGGCCGGCCGGCGAGCCGAAGACGTCCGAGCGGACGAACTGGCCCTGGTCCTGCGAACTGTTCGGGGCCTGCTGCGGCACACCGAAGTCCTGCCGGCCGTACTGGCCCGGCTGCTGCTGCGGAGCGGCCGGCGCGGGGGCGCCGAAGTCGCCGAAGTCGGGGCGCTGGAACTCCGAGGTCACGTTCTGACGCTCGTCGTGGCGCGGGACGGCGGGCATCTCCGACGTCGAGCCGGGGCCCTGACGGTCGTCGAAGCGCGGCATCCGGGAGGTCTCGTCGTGACCGCGCGGGGCGTCGAGGGAAGCACGCGGCACGGGCGGCTGCGCGTTCTCGTCGCTCCAGCTCGGACGCGCCTGCTGGTTGTTGCTGCCCGGCAGCTCGGCACGCGGGCCGCCACGGCCCGGCAGCTGCGGGCGACGGCCGCGACGGCCGCTGCCCTGCTGCTCGCCGGCGGGAGCCTGGGACTGCGGCGGTACGGCGCCACGAGCGCCGCCGAAGCTGTCCTGGTCCGAGCCCGCGGCCTGCAGGCCCTGCGGTGCGCCCGGCGCCTGGCCGAACGCGGCGCCCGCACCCGCGGGGGCCGGCCGGCCCTGCTGCGGCGCGGCGGGCGACTGCGGTCCACGCGCTCCGCCCGGAGCACCCGGACGGCCACCGCC
>NZ_JBHVGU010000084.1:9149-10462 GCF_042800575.1 Streptomyces sp. NPDC057616 | reverse complement strand
GTTCCGCCGTGTCGACGTCGGCGGCCGGCCGCTGGGCGGCGGCCGCGGTGTCGGCCTCGGCGAGGACGGCACGCACGGCGGCCTCCTCCGACTGCCGGGCGTCCAGGCGGTGTTGCAGCTCCCGGTGGGCGGCGGCGTCGAGCAGTGCGGCGGCCGCGGCCTGCGGGGTCTCGAAGCCGGCGCGGAAGGCGGCGTCGGAGAGCCGGGAGTCGGCGTCCTTCAGCCGCTGTGCGGTGTCCTCGGCGGCCCGCGCGGTGTCGGCGCCCTCGGTGAGCAGCGCGGCCTGCCGCTCCAGCTGCGCCGCCCGCGCGGCGACGCTCGCCGCCGTGCCGCGCGCCAGCGCCAACTCCTCTTCCAGATCCGCCCGTTCACGGTCGAGCCGGTCGCGGTGGCCGACGCGGGAGGCGGCCCGGACCGCCGCCTGCTGACGTACCGCGGTCCGCCGCTCGTGCTCCTGTTCCGCCTGCCGCAGCTCCTCGTGCGCCGCGTGCAGGGCACCGGCGCCGGCCCGCGCCAGGCCGTACAGGCGCTCCAGCTCCTCGACCTCTTCGGCGAGCCGGGCCGTCGGGGTGTCGCCCGCCTCGGCGGTGGCGGCGGCGAGCGCCTCGCGTACGACGCCGAGGCGGCGTTCCTCCTCGGCGCGCCGTTCGTCGGCGTGCTGGTAGGCCGCGAGGGCGCGCTCCTCCGCCTCGCGGTCGACGTGCCCGTCGACCTTGCGCGCGGGCGCGGGGTGCTCGGTGGCTCCGCAGACGGCGCACGGCTCGCCGTCGGCGAGGTTCGCGGCAAGCTCGGCGGCGATGCCGGTGAGCCGCTGTTCCTTGAGGTCGAGCCAGTGGGCGCGGGCCTCGGTGGCCCGTTCGCGGGCGGCCTGCACCCGCGCGTGGGCGTCCTCGGTGTCACGGGCGAACGCGTCGCGCTGGCGGGCCGCGCCGAGCCTGCGCTGCGCGGGTTCGCGCTGCACGCCGAGCTGTTCGGCCCTGGTCGCGGCCTCCTGCGCGGATTCGATCCGGGTCTGGAGTCCGGCGCGGGTCGCCTCCCAGTCCCCGAGCCAGGCCTCGGCCTCCTGGAGCACGTCCTCGTCGGCGCGCTCCTGCCGGTCCAGGTCGGCGCGCTCCGCGACGAGTGCGGTCAGCCGCTGCTCGGCGCGGCGGGCGGACTCCAGGCCGCCGAGCTCCTCGGCGCTGCGGCGGGCCGCCGCCGCGAGGCCTGCGGCACCGGCGCCGGCGTAAATTTCGGGCAGCAGCGCCCACGGTCGGGTCTCAGCGGCGGCGGCCCACAGGTGCTCAGGGTCCGCAGCCTCCCTCAGACCCAAA
>NZ_JBHVGU010000084.1:0-9139 GCF_042800575.1 Streptomyces sp. NPDC057616 | reverse complement strand
ACGGGGGACAGGGGCTGGGGTGGGTGGGGGGAGAAAAAGCAAGGGAACACGTTCCTGGGCGGCGCCCCCCCCCCGGTGCTCGGCGTCCGCGGCCTCCCTCAGCTCCAGGGCGGGCGCGACCGCCTCGGCCTTCCGGGAGCGCTCCATGCGTGCCTGCGCGTCCCGGTGGGCCTCGGCCCGCTCCTCCAGCCGGGCGGCGCGCTCCCGCGCCTCGGCGAACCGCCGCTGCAGCCGGGCCACTTCGCGTACGTCGTCCTGCGCCCGCTCGGCCGCCGCCTGCGCGGACTCGGCGGCGGTGAGCCGGCAGTGGGCGATGGTCAGCTGCTCGCGGGCGGTGCTGCGGGCGACGGCCGCGGCGGTGACGACGGCCTCGGCGAGACCCGGATCCCCCGGTGCCAGCTCGGGCAGCTCCAGGGCGCCGTCGGCCGCCTGCTGCATGCGGTGGGCGTCGGCGAGCAGCGCGGCGTCCCCCTCGCGGACCTCGGCCTCGGCGGCGCGCCGGCGCTCGGCCAGGCGCTTCTCGACCTCGGCGAAGCGGTGGGTGTCGAAGAGGCGGCCGAGCAGCTTGCCGCGCGCCTCGGCGTCGGCCCGCAGGAACCGTGCGAAGTCGCCCTGGGGCAGCAGCACGACCTGGCAGAACTGCTCGCGGCTCATGCCGAGCAGCTGGGTGATCTCCTCGCCGATCTCCTGGTGCGAGCGGCTGAGGTCCTTCCAGGCGGCGGCCGTCGCGTCGTACTCGCGCAGCCAGCTCTGCGCCTTCTCCGTCGTCGTGCCCGAACCGCGCTTCTTGGGGCGCTCCCAGGGCGGCTGCCGGGTGATCTCCAGCCGCCGTCCGGCGACGGTCAGTTCGAGGGTCACCTCGGTGCGCGTGCCGACGGCGGCGTGGTCGCTGCGCAGGGCCAGTCCCTGGCCGCTCTGCCGGGCGCCGGGGACGGAGCCGTAGAGCGCGAAGCTCACGGCGTCCAGGACGGAGGTCTTGCCGGCCCCGGTCGGTCCGTGGAGCAGGAAGAGCCCGGCCGCCGAAAGCTCGCCGAAGTCGACGCTCTGGGATCCGCCGAACGGCCCGAAGGCGGTGATGTCCAGCCGGTGCAGCCTCATCGCGCGACCTCCCGCACGGCGTCGTCGGCGCGCACGGCGTCGAACGCGTCGCGCAGCACGGCCTGTTCGCGCTCATCGGGTCCGGCGCCGCGCACATGGGCCACGAAGTCCTCGGCGATCTCCTGGTCGCTGCGGTCCGCGAGCCGTCTCGCGTACGACACGTCGGGGTCGTCCGGTGCGCGCTCGGGGTCGAAGACGAGGCTGAGGGTGTGCGGGAACCGCTGCGCGAGCCGGGCCATGGGGTCGGCGGGGCGGACCGGGTCGGTGAGCGTGGCCTCGACCCACGCCTCCTCGTGCCGGGCCAGCCCCGGATCGGCCAGCAGCTCCTCCAGGGGTCCGCGGATGCGGGCCAGTGCGCGCGGCACCGGGCAGTCGACGCGCTCGGCGGTGACGGAGCCGTCCGCGCCGAGGTCGACGAGCCACATGGTCTTGCGGTGGTCGGTCTCCGAGAAGGAGTACGGCAGCGGGGAGCCGGAGTAGCGCACGCGCTCGGTGATGGTCTGGCAGCCGTGCAGGTGGCCGAGTGCCGCGTAGTCCACCCCGTCGAAGACGCCCGCGGGCACGGAGGCGACCCCGCCGACGGTGATGTCCCGCTCGCTGTCGCTGGCCGTGCCGCCGGTGACGAAGGCGTGCGCGAGGACGACGGAGCGGGTGCCCGGCGCGCGGGTGGCGAGGTCGGCGCGGACCCGGTCCATGGCGGCGGCGAGCACCGCCTCGTGGCCCGCCTTCTCCACACCGAACTCGTCCTTGACCAGAGCGGGTTCGAGATACGGCAGGCCGTAGAAGGCCACGTCGCCGTGGGCGTCGGACAGCACCACCGGGGTGCCGCACGCGGCCGGCTCGGTCCGCAGATGGATGCCCGCGCGTCCGATCAGGCCGGCGCCGACGCCGAGCCGGCGGGCCGAGTCGTGGTTCCCGGAGATCATCACCGTCGGCACGTCCAGCTCGGCCAGGCGGTGCAGCGCGTCGTCGTAGAGCTCGACCGCGGCGAGCGGCGGGACCGCGCGGTCGTACACGTCCCCCGACACGACCACCGCGTCCACGCCGCGCTCGCGCACGGTCGTGACGAGGTGGCCGATGAACCCGGCCTGGGCGTCGAGCATGTTCACCCGGTGGAACGCCCGGCCGAGATGCCAGTCGGAAGTGTGCAGCAGCCTCATGATCCCCGACCCTAACGGCCGGGTCCGACAGCCCGGGTGGTTACTCCCGTATCGGCCCGTCATGGACCGTCTCCTACCGGTCCGTTACGCCCGTTTCATACGGAACGTCACACGTCTCCGTAGGCCTCGCCACCCAGTTCGAACCCGGCCGTGCCGGCGGTCGCGTCCGCGAGCCAGGCGCGGAAGGCGTCCACGTCGGCGTCCGGCAGGGCGATCTCCAGGGTGACCGCCTCGCCGTAGCGCACGTCGCGCACCTCGCGCCCGGTCGAGCGCAGGTCGTTCTCCACCTTGCCGGCGCGCTGGTGGTCGACCGTGACCGTGGCCAGCCGGAACCGGCGCCGGGTAAGGGTGCCGACCGCGTCCAGGGCCTCGCCGACCGCGCCGCCGTAGGCCCGGATGAGCCCGCCCGCGCCGAGCTTGACGCCGCCGTAGTAGCGGGTGACGACGGCGACGACGTACCGCATGTCGCGGCGCAGCAGCATCTGGAGCATGGGGACGCCCGCGGTGCCGCCCGGTTCGCCGTCGTCGCTCGCCTTCTGCACCGAGGCGTCGGCGCCGATGACGTAGGCCCAGCAGTTGTGGGAGGCGTCCGCGTGCTCCCTGCGCACTCCGGCGACGAAGTCCTGGGCCTCCTGCTCGGTGGCCGCCGGCGCCAGCGCGCACAGGAAGCGGGAGCGGTTGACCTCGGTCTCGTGCACGCCCGCCTGGGCCACCGTGCGGTACTCGTCCTGCATCCGGCCAGCCTATGCGCCGCCGACGCTACTTCTTCCCGGTGCCCTTCCTGCCCCGCGGCACGAGCATGTCCGTCAGCAGCGCGCTGCCCGGGACGAGCGCGTCCCAGGCGGCCCCGTGCCAGGCAAGCACCGCGATCGCCGAGGTCGGGAACTTCGCCCGCACGTCCTCCAGCGCGTCGTCGAGGTCGTCCCCGGCCAGGTCGAGGACGAGTTCCTCGATGCCGGGGTTGTGGCCGACCAGGAGGAGCGTCTCGACCTCGGCGGACGCCTCGTGCACGACGCTCAGCAGCTCGGCGGCGTCCGCGCCGTACAGCCGCGGGTCGTGGCGCACCGGTGGCGGAGTGCCCCACTGGTCCGAGGCCAGCTCCCAGGTCTGCCGCGCGCGTACGGCGGTGGAGCACAGCGCGAGGTCGGGCAGGCAGTCGGCCTCGGCGAGGGCCCGGCCCGCGGCCGGCGCGTCCCGCAGGCCGCGGGCGGCGAGCGGGCGCTCGTGGTCGGCGACCCCTTCCGGCCAGGCCGACTTGGCGTGCCGGAGCACCACGAGGCGGCGCAGCGGGCCCGGCAACGCGCGCGCGATCACGCCGGGGATCCCAGGTCGCGGGTGAGGTCCAGGCCGAGCAACCGGTCGGCGTAGGCGTACGTCTCGAAGCGGGCGCCGTCGGGCAGTGCGGACTCCGTCTCGACCCAGGTCAGCACCTGGAGCACCGCGGGCACGTCCAAGTCGTCCTCCCAGGCGGTGCGAAGGCGCGTGCGCGCCTCGTCGGGGATCGGCCGCGACGGCTGCCGCGCCCAGGCGGCGACCGCACGGCGCCAGCGTACGAGCCTCGCCCCGGCCTGGGCGAGGGCGGCGGCGTCGAGCGTCACCGGCTCGCCGCGGCGCCGGGCGAGCAGGGCCAGGCGCAGGACGGCCGGGTCGCCGGCCTCCGGCGTGCCGGGTTCCGCCGCGTGCACGGGAGCGACGGCGATGTGAACGCCTTCGGGCGGCGCGCCGCCCTCCCCGACGACGTGCAGGACCTGCGCCTCGCCCAGCCCGGGGCCCACGTCCCGGCGGTCCTCGAAGGGCCGGATGCCGAGGGCCGCCGCCGCGGACCGCAGCTCGCCGTGGTCACGCCCGGCGTCCAGGACCCCCCACACCGGGGTGCCGCCGAGTTCGAGGGCGCGGACGAGGAGGTCGGTGACGAGCAGCACCCTCAGGGACCGCGTTCCGGCTCCCGGGACATGGGCCTCGACCCGGGTCAGCCCCCGGCGGGCGGGGGCGGCGTCGGTGGAATCGCCGGTTCGGGCGTCGATGATGCGCAGCACCTGGCGAGCGTAGGCGTGCGCGGGCCCGTACGCAGGCATCCGGACCGAAAACAGGACATGGCGGCGGGATTCAACAAGGGGATGTCAACAAGGGGTGGGCGGGTTTCCGGCACGCGCGCGTGGCGCGTGGACCCGCACCCGGTCGAGCACCGCGACCGCCGACGTCTCCCCGAGGACGTCCGCCACGTGCGGCAGGAAGTCCCGCAACCGCGGTTCGTCGTCGACGATCACCACGGCGCACGGACCCGCGGGGCCGAGGTGGTGGCGCCCGTGGCCGCCGTCGAGGCCGGCGATCCCGGGGAAGACGCCGGCCCCGGAGAGGCCCTCGCGGTGCGCCCGGTGGACGAGTTCGGCGTAGGCGGGCCGGTGGTGCCAGACGACGGCCGCGTCGAGGTGGATGGTCAGGCGTGCGGCGAGCATGTCGTGCGCGGGCATCGGGCACCCCCTGCCGTGCGGACTGCCCGGAAGATACTGCGCCGCCGGTCCGCCGAACAGGCGTCAGGGACGCGCCGTGGCCGGGGAATCATCGTGCGCCGCGGGCCGTTCAACGAACACGGCAGGAGGTCCACGAGGCTAGGAGGCCCGGGGTGTACGGCGACGAGGCAACGATCCGCAAGATCCTCACCGAGTCCGGCGACACCTGGGCCGTGGTGGGCCTGTCGTCGAACCAGCGGCGCGCCGCGTACGGCGTCGCCCAGGTGCTCCAGCGCTTCGGCAAGCGGATCGTGCCCGTCCACCCCAAGGCGGAGACGGTGCACGGCGAGCAGGGGTACGCCTCCCTCGCGGACATCCCCTTCGACGTGGACGTCGTCGACGTCTTCGTCAACAGCGACCTCGCCGGGCCGGTGGCCGACGAGGCGGTGGCCAAGGGCGCCAAGGCGGTCTGGTTCCAGCTCGGCGTGATCGACGAGGCGGCCTACGACCGCACGCGCGCGGCGGGCCTCGACATGGTGATGGACCGCTGCCCGGCGATCGAGATACCGCTCATGCGCTAGCCGTCACGGACGGGTCTCCTCTCCGTACAGATCGCTTGAAGGTCTGTTCAGGAACCTCCCTGGCGCTGGTCAAAACTTCACCACAGGTCTTCTGCTCGCCCGCTGCTGATTCCTAATCTGCGACGTCGCACTGACTGAAAGCACTTATTCAGAATGTGAGAGGTCGCTGAAAACATGGTGAGCATCGAGCAGACCTCCGTGGAGGAGGCCAGAGGGCCCAGCGGCCTGAGGCGAGACGTCGGACTGATCGGCCTGATGTGGGCCTCGGTCGGTTCGATCATCGGCTCCGGCTGGCTCTACGGGGCGGAGAAGGCGGTCGTGGCCGCCGGTCCCGCGGCGATCATCTCGTGGGTGATCGGCGCGGTGGCCATCGTCCTGCTGGCCCTCGTGCACGCCGAACTCGGCGGCATGTTCCCGGTCGCGGGCGGCACGGCGCGCTATCCGCACTACGCCTTCGGCGGCCTGGCCGGCCTGTCCTTCGGCTGGTTCTCCTGGCTGCAGGCGGCGACGGTCGCGCCGATCGAGGTAGAGGCCATGATCGGCTACGCCGGTCACTGGAGCTGGGCGCAGGGCCTCCAGCACAAGGACCAGACGCTGACGCCCTCGGGCCTCGTCACCGCCGTCGTCCTCATGGCCGTCTTCGTCGCGGTCAACTTCTTCGGCGTCCGCGCCCTGGCGCACACCAACAGCGCCGCCACCTGGTGGAAGATCGCCGTCCCGCTGGGCGCGATCTTCGTCATCGCCATCGGCAACTTCCACCCGGCCAACTTCACCTCCGAGGGCTTCGCCCCGTTCGGCGCCAAGGGCGTACTGAGCGCGATCAGCGGCAGCGGCATCATCTTCGCCCTGCTGGGCTTCGAGCAGGCCATCCAGCTCGCGGGCGAGAGCCGCAACCCGAAGCGGGACCTGCCCCGGGCGACCCTCGGCTCGGTCGCGATCGGCGCGGTCATCTACGTCGCGCTCCAGGTCGTCTTCATCGCCGCGCTGCCGCACAGCACCTTCGCCAAGGGCTGGGCGCACCTGGACTACCCGGGCATCAGCGGCCCCTGGGCCGGCCTCGCCACCCTGGTCGGCCTGGGCTGGCTCGCCTTCATCCTCTACGCGGACGCCGTCATCTCCCCCGGCGGCACCGGCCTGATCTACACCACGGCCACCTCGCGCGTCTCCTACGGCCTCGCCAAGAACGGCTACGCGCCCAAGATCCTGGCCCGCACCGACCGCCGCGGCGTGCCGTGGTTCGGCCTGATCGTCTCCTTCGTGACCGGCGTGGTCTGCTTCCTGCCCTTCCCCAGCTGGCAGGAGCTGGTCGGCTTCATCACCTCGGCGAGCGTCCTGATGTACGCGGGCGCCCCGCTGGCGTACGGCGTCTTCTCGCGGAACCTGCCCCACCACGAGCGCCCGTACCGGCTGCCCGCCGGCAACGTCGTCGCCCCGCTGTCCTTCGTGGTGGCCAACCTCATCATCTACTGGTCGGGCTGGGACACCCTGTGGCGGCTCGGCGTCGCGGTCGTCCTCGGCTACGTGCTCCTCGGCGGCTACGCCTGGTGGGCCAACGCAACGCACCAGCCCGACGCGCCGCGGATGGACTTCAAGGCCGCCCAGTGGCTGCCCGTCTACCTGCTGGGCATGGGCGTCATCTCCGCGCAGGGGCAGTTCGGCGGTTCCGGCAACATCGCCCTGTGGTGGGACATCCTCGTCGTCGGCGCCTTCTCGCTGATCGTCTACTACTGGGCCCGGGCGACCGCCTCGCGACCCGAGGAGATCGAGCGCAGCATCGAAGAGGTCGTCGTCACCGACGCGCCCGCGCACTGACCTCTCGCCTCCGGCGCACGGCGTCCTTGGCGCACGGCGTCCCCGTACACGGCCCGTCGGCCGCGGCTCCCCTGCCGTGGCTGACGGGCCACCGTCATAATGCTCTCGTGACGTCGACCACCTCGCAGCCCAACTCCCCTTCCGCGCACCGTTTTCCGGTGGTGATCGTGGGGGCGGGCCCCGCCGGTCTCACCATCGGCAACATCCTGCGGGCCGCCTCCGTCGACTGCCTGGTCCTGGAGATCGAGACGCGCGAGTTCATCGAGCGGCGGCCCCGGGCCGGCGTCATCGAGGAGTGGGCCGTGCGCGGGCTCCAGGAACGCGGCCTGGCGGACAACCTGTTGGAGCGCGCGGAGCTGCACACCCAGTGCGAGTTCCGGGTCGGCGGGGAGCGGCACCGGTTCTCCTACACGGAGCTGACGGGTCATCATCACTTCGTCTATCCCCAGCCGTTGCTGGTGACGGATCTCGTGCGCGAGTACGCGGACGTGCGCGGCGGGGCCATCCGGTTCGGGGTGCGGGACGTCCAACTGCACGGGCTGGACTCGGACCGCCCCACTGTGTCGTACACCGACCCGGAGAGCGGTCAACGGGAGCTTCTGCACTGCGAGTTCGTCATCGGCTGCGACGGGGCGCGCGGCGTGACCCGGGCCGCGCTGCCGCAGCACGCCCGGATCGCCCGGCAGGACTACGGCGTCGGCTGGCTGGCGCTGCTCGCCGAGGCGCCGCCGTCCAGCGACTGCGTGGTGTTCGGCATCCATCCGCGCGGCTTCGCCGGGCACATGCCGCGCAGTCCCGAGGTCACCCGCTACTACCTGGAGTGCCCGCCGGGCGACGACCCGGAGAACTGGTCGCACGAACGGGTCTGGGCCGAGCTCCAGGAGCGCCTTGGCGCGGACGACCGGCCACCGCTCACGGAGGGGCGGCTGATCGAGAAGCGTGTCCTCGACATGCACAACTACGTCGTCGAACCCATGGTGTTCGGGCGGCTGTTCCTCGCCGGGGACGCCGCGCACCTCACCGCGCCCATCGCCGCGAAGGGCATGAACCTCGCGCTGCACGACGCCTTCCGGCTCGGCGACGGACTCGTCGCGCACCTCACCAAGGGCGAGAGCGCGGGCCTGGAGAACTACTCGGCGGCCTGTCTGGACCGGGTGTGGGACTACCAGGAGTTCTCGCAGTGGCTGTCGGACGTGTACCACGGCGCGTCGTCGGGCGACGCGTACCGGGCGGGCACGACGCTGGCCCGGATGCGGCGGCTGTTCACCTCGCCCGCGGCGGCGGCCTCGTTCGCGGAGCAGTACCTCGGGAAGAGCCCGGAGTCCTGATCCCGCCGACCCCGCCGGGGGACGCGGGAACGCGGGGACGTGTTCAGTCGTGCAGCGGGCTGTCGCTGAGGCGGTGGTCGGCGACCTTCAGCGCCTCGTCGACGAGTCTCCGCAGATGGCCGTCGCGCAGCGAGTAGACGACCCTCCGGCCTTCCTTGCGCGTGTTCACCAGGCCCGCGAGCCGCAGCCGGGCCAGATGCTGGCTGACCGCGGGACGGGCCGCCCCGCAGGACTCCGTGAGCGTCGTGACGTCGGCCTCTCCCCTGGTCAGGGCGTGCAGCAGGGCGAGCCGGGTGCGGTCGCCGAGCAGCGCGAGGAGCTCGGCGGCGAGGGCGAACTGTTCCTCGCCCGGGGTGCGCGGATGCGCATCGTGCGCAGGTGACAGGTGCATGCGTGCGCTCATACGCACATAATGGCCTCGTGGGCCCGACACGTCCACTCCCGCGCCCCGGAAGGAGACCCACGTGAGCGACCGGCACGACCACCACGAGCACGCGGCACACACGCATCCGCACGGGCACGGGCACGGGGATGCACAGGGGCACGTGCACACCCATGGCTCCCCCGGCATCCGGCACCGGCTCGGGCACCTGCTCACCCCGCACTCCCACGAGAGCGCCGACAAGCTGGACTCCGCGCTGGAGTCCTCGGCGCACGGGATGCGCGCGCTGTGGGTGTCCCTCGCCGTCCTCGGGGTGACGGCGCTGGCG
>NZ_JBHVGU010000083.1:4738-11397 GCF_042800575.1 Streptomyces sp. NPDC057616 | reverse complement strand
GGTGCTGCTGATGCGCACCAAGCCCGTGCGGGCCACCGAGTCGGGCGAGGTCGTGGTGCGGTTCGCCCGGCAGCTGGCGCGGCTGGAGCGGGACGCGCGCGCCGAACTCGGCATGAGCGGCGCCGGGGAGGCGACGCGGGTGTCGATCGCGGTGAACGCCGACTCCCTCGCCACCTGGTTCCTTCCGGCACTCACGCGCGTCCGCCAGGAGCCGCGGCTCTGTTTCGAGCTGCGGCGCGAGGACGAGACCCGTACGGCGAGCCTGCTGCGGGAGGGGCTGGTGATGGCCGCGGTCACCTCGTCGCCCGAGCCGGTCACGGGCTGCTCCGTGCGGGCGCTGGGACGGATGCGCTACATCCCTGTCGCCCATCCCGGCTTCGCCCGCGAGCACCTCGACGGTCCGCTGCGGGAGGTGCTCGCCACGGCGCCCACCGTGAGTTTCGACCGCAGTGACGACCTCCAGGACGCCTTCGTACGACGGCTGCGGCACGACCGCGTCGGCGCGAGCCGGGAGCGGCACTTCGTGCCGACCTCGGAGGGTTTCGCGCAGTCCGTCGCCGCGGGCCTGGGCTGGGGCCTGGTCCCCGAGGTCCAGGCCGCACCCCTGCTGGACTCCGGCCGGGTCGTCCTGCTCGCACGGGACCTGACCTTGGACGTACCGCTGTACTGGCAGCAGTGGAAGCTGGACTCCCCGGCGCTGGCCGCGGTGGCGGAGGCGGTGGTCACGGCGGCGGCGGAGGCGCTCGAGTGATCCGGCACCGGCGCATCGGCGCGGGGCTGCAGCCACGGCCGCCGCGCCGGCCGTGGCGCCGGATTTCCGCCCGCCCGGCTGCCGGGCAGGCGTCGAGCGCGCTCCAAGTCCCCATCCAGGCACGGCGGAAGCGGGTGCCCCGAGCCACGAGGACGGCCGCGTTCACGTGACCTGAGCCGCGGTCCTGACCGTCAACGCAGGGACGCCAATTGCGCCTCCGCGCTGTCCAGGAGCATGTCCAGGGCCGTCGCGTAGGCGCTTTTCGGCATGCGGGCCGCCAGGAGTGGGGCCGCCTCGGCGATGCGGGGGTGGGTGGTGCGGGGGAGGCGGGCGTAGGTGGAGCGCCACATGTCCTCGTCCGCGTGCAGCGCCGCGCTCGGCAGGGCCAGGGACGCCGCGTCCAGGGCGGCGAAGGCCAGGGTCTGGTCGATGAACGCGTGGTAGATGCGGACCGTGTCCGGCAGCGGGAAGCCGGCCGAGCGCAGCACCTCCAGGACGGCCTCGTCGGCGGCGAGTTCGTTGGCGCGGCCGGTGACCCGGCTCGTGGTCAGCACGGCCGCCTGCGGGTGGGCGACGTAGGCGGCGTGGATGCGCAGGCCGACCGAGCGCAGGTCCGCACGCCACTCCCCCGTCGGGCGCCAGCCGTCGAGCGCCTGGCCGATGAGAGCGTCGCCGATGGCGAGGGTGAGGTCGTCCATGCCGCGGAAGTAGCGGTAGAGCGTGCTCGGATCGGCGTCCAGGGCGAGGCCGAGGCGGCGGGCGGTCAGGCCCGCGCTGCCGTGCTCGCGCAGCATGCGCAGCGCGGTCTCGACGATCAGGTCCTCCGACAGCACAGTGCCGCTCTTCGTGGGCCGCCGCCTGCGCCGCTTCTCCTCGGGCACCACCGCCTTGGGCACGGCACGCCTCCCGTCCTGGGTCGGAACCCTTATGCCAACGCCATTGACCTTACGTGACCCCGCCGCGTTGTATCTGCGGCGGGGCCCCTCGTCACCGATCCTCAGATCAGGGAGATCTGTCATGCGTGTACTGCTCGTGGGTGCCGGCGGCGTCGGCACCGCCATCACCCGGATCGCCGCCCGGCGGCCGTTCTTCGACGCGATGGTGGTCGCCGACTACGACCCGGCCCGCGCCGCGGCGGCGGTCGAGGCCGTCGGTGACGCCCGCTTCAGCGCCGAGCGCGTCGACGCGGGCGACGTGGATGCGGTGGCGGAGCTGCTGCGCCGGCACGCGTGCGACGTGCTGCTCAACGCCACCGACCCGCGCTTCGTGATGCCGCTGTTCCGCGCCGCCCGCAGCGCCGGCGCCACCTACCTCGACATGGCGATGTCGCTGTCCCACCCGCACCCCGAGCGGCCGTACGCCACCTGCGGGGTCAAGCTCGGCGACGAGCAGTTCGCGCTGGCCCAGGAGTGGGAGAAGGCAGGCGCGCTGGCGCTGGTGGGCATGGGCGTCGAGCCCGGTCTGTCGGACGTCTTCGCGCGGTACGCCGCCGACGAACTCTTCGACGAGATCGAGGAGATCGGCGTCCGCGACGGGGCCGACCTCACCGTCGACGGCTACGACTTCGCCCCGTCCTTCAGCATCTGGACCACCATCGAGGAGTGCCTGAACCCGCCGGTCGTCTACGAGGCCGACCGCGGCTGGTTCACCACCGAGCCGTTCAGCGAGCCGGAGGTGTTCGACTTCCCGGAGGGCATCGGCCCCGTCGAGTGCGTGAACGTCGAGCACGAGGAGGTGCTGCTCGTCCCGCGCTGGGTGAAGGCGGACCGGGTGACGTTCAAGTACGGTCTGGGACGGGAGTTCATCGAGACGCTCAAGACGCTGCACCTGCTGGGCCTGGACCGCACCGAGCCGGTGACCGTGCCGAGCGCGGCCGGTCCGGTGCAGGTCTCGCCCCGCGACGTCGTCGCCGCCTGCCTGCCCGACCCGGCGACCCTGGGCGAGCGGATGCACGGCAAGACCTGTGCGGGCACCTGGGTGCGCGGCACCAAGGACGGTGCGCCGCGCGAGGTGTACCTCTACCACGTGGTCGACAACCAGTGGTCCATGGCGGAGTACGGCAGCCAGGCGGTGGTGTGGCAGACCGCCGTCAATCCGGTCGTCGCCCTCGAACTCGTCGCCACCGGCGCCTGGTCCGGCTCCGGCGTGCTCGGCCCGGAGGCGTTCCCGGCGCGGCCGTTTTTGGACCTGCTGACCGAGTACGGCTCCCCGTGGGGTCTGCGCGAGCAGTGAGCGTCCCCATCGGCGGGCTTCTCAGAACTCCGTTGTTTCACTCACGCATCGACAGGTGACCCGCAATCGAGTAAGCCATCCGCGAGGGCACGTACGAATTCGATCGCAGGTGACATTGATGGACGACTGGCGAGACCACGCAGCGTGCCGCAGTGAGGACCCCGACCTCTTCTTCCCGATCGGCACCTCGGGCCCGTCCCTGATGCAGACCGAGCAGGCGAAAGCGGTGTGCCGGCGCTGCCCGGTCCGGGAGGAGTGTCTGCGCTGGGCGCTGGACACGTCGGAGTGCATGGGCGTCTGGGGCGGCACGAGTGAGATGGAGCGGCGCGCGCTGCGGCGGAGGCAGCGCGCGTCGGCACGCAACTGACGGCCCGGCCCCGAACGCGGCGGCTCAGCCCTCCGGTTCCGGGGCGCCGGGCATGCGCAGGGTGAACACGGCACCGGAGCCGGGTTCGCAGGCCGCGACGGCGCTGCCGCCGTGCGCGGCGATCAGATGACGGACGATCGGCAGGCCGAGCCCGCTGCCGCCGGTGCGGCGGCTGCGGGACTTCTCGGCCCGCCAGAAGCGCTCGAAGACGTGCGGCAGGTCCTCCTGCGCGATTCCGGTCCCGGTGTCCGCGACCGTGAAGACGACCTCGTCGCCGTCGCGGCGCGCCGCGAGGGTGACGGTGCCGCCGGCCGGTGTGTGCCGCAGCGCGTTGGAGACCAGGTTGCCGAGCGCCTGCCGCATCCGCACCGGATCGGCGTCCAGCCACGGCTTGCCGTCGTCCTCGGTGCGTATGGTGACGCCGGCCGCGTCGGCGGCGACGCGGTGGGCGGCGGCCACCTGGTCCAGCAGATCCTCGGCACGCACCGGCTCGCGGTGCAGGTGCAGGGTGCCCGCGTCGGCGGCCGCCAGGTCCTGGAGATCGTCTATGACGCGCTGGAGCAGCAGCGCCTCCTCGTGCAGCGACGCGAGCAGGGCGGCGTCCGGCTCCACGACACCGTCCCGGGTGACCTCCAGCCAGCCGCGGATGTTGGTGAGCGGGCTGCGCAGTTCGTGCGCGATGTCGCTGACCATGGCCTTGCGCTGGGACTCCAGGCGTTCGCGCCGCTCGGTGAGGTCGTTGAACGCCTCGGCCAGGATGCCGGTCTCGTCCCGCGTGGTCACCGGCACCCGGACATGCATGTCGGGGGGTTGCTGGGCGGCCTCGGTGAGGGCTCGCAGGGGGCGTACCAGCCGGGTGGCGACGACGGCCGTCACGACGACGGTCACGGCGAGCACCAGGCCGGCGGCCCCGACGATCTTCGCCTTGTTGGCCGGGGACATGTCGAAGCGGGGCGGGGCGGTCTCGTCGTCGCCGAGGTAGAGCTCGGCCACGGGGGCGACGTACGGGTCGAGTTGCGCGCGCAGCGCGTCGTCCGCGCAGCTCTGCGCGGTCTTCATCGCCGAGGAGTCGCCCATCTTGGCGTACTTGCCGATGACGTATCTGCTCGACGCGACCGGCCCGTTGGGGTTGAGCATGAGGTAGAGGGGCCCGTCGGAGCCGAGGCCCTGGCGGTCGAGGCAGCCGCGGGCGCTCGTGGTGAGGGCTTCGAGGGCGTGGGTCTCGGTGCGGGTGGGGGTGCCGAGCTGTCCGTAGCCGCACTCCTCGGGCAGGTAGTCGGAGGCGGTGGTCCCGTCCGTGTTGAGGATGACGGGGCGGCCGCTCGGCGTCCTCTCGATCTTGGTGTCGATGCTGAAGCGCGCGTAGCAGGACCGCTGCTTCTCGGCGATCGCCTCGAGCCGTTCGCGTTCGCGGGCGGTGAGCCGGTAGGGGCCCACGGCGCGCGGGTCGATGCCGGTGACCTGCGCGCCGGACTCGCTGTAGGTGTCGCTGTGCAGGGGGTCGACGGTCGCGGCCGCGCCGAGCGGCAGGGCGGTGCCCTTGCGGGCCGAGTCGGCGATCGGCGTGCGGTCGGCGGTCGTCAGCGCGATGCGCCGGCCGGTCCGGGCGGCCAGGTCGCGGACCAGGGACTGCACGCCGTTCCACCGGGGGTGCGTGGCGGCGTAGCCGCTGAGTTCGGCGAGGATCTTCATGTCGTCGGCGAGGTCCTGCCCCTGTTCCTCACGCAGGGCGCGGGTGGTGGTCTCCACCGCCAGCCAGGCCGTCGCCGCCACGGAGCACACCGCGATGAGGACCGAGGCGATCAGCAGCCGCACCAGGAGCCGCTTGCGCAGGGGGATGCGGCGTTTCACGGACGGCCGCCGCTGAGCTTGTAGCCGACCCCGAACACGGTCAGCAGCCGCACCGGGCGCCGTGGATCGGCCTCGATCTTGCGGCGCAGGTTCATGATGTGCACGTCGACGGCGCGCTCGGTGGAGGACCGGTCGAAGCCTCGGGTGCACTGCAGCAACTGCCGCCGGGTGAAGACCCGTTCGGGCTCGGCCGCCATGGCCAGCAGGATCTGGAACTCGGCCGGTGTGCACTCCACCAGGGCACCCTCGCAGCGCACCTCGTGGCGTTCCGGGTCGACGGCGAGCCCGGCCGCCCGCACGACCGGGTCCTCCCGTACGCCGACGGCGCGGCCGCTTCGCCGCAGCACCGTTCGGATGCGGGCCATCAGCTCGCGCGGGCTGTACGGCTTGGTCATGTAGTCGTCGGCGCCCAGCTCCAGACCGAGCAGGACGTCGTCCTCGTCCGAGCGGGCGGTCAGCATCAGCACGGGGATGTCTCCGTCGGGCTGGTCGGCGCCGCGCAGCACCCGGCACACCCCGAACCCGTCCACGAGGGGCAGCATCAGGTCGAGGACCACGAGGTCGGGTCTCAGCCTGCGGGCCGCGTCCAGCGCGGCCGCCCCGTCGTGGACCACCGTGGCCGTGTGTCCCTCCGCCAGCAGCGAGCGGCGTATGAGTTCGGCCTGCATCTCGTCGTCCTCGGCGACCAGCACATGTGCGCACACGCGGCGGATCCTAAGCGGTCAGCGGGCCAGGGACGGAGCGTCGCCCATGACGGCGACGGGGTGGAGGTCCGGGTCGAGGGTGCGCAGCAGCTCCTTCATGTGCCGCTCGGAAATGCTCACGCAGCCGTGCGTGGGGCCGCCGTGGTCGACGTGGAACCATATGCCGCCGCCGCGGTTCGGCCCGAGGGGTCGGGTCCAGTCCAGGGGCGAGGTGCCCGGCTTTCGGTTGTAGTTGATCGCGACGACGTAGTCGAAGGAACCCGCGAGCGGTTCGCCCTCGAACCCCGTGCCGGGCGAGATGAAGCCGCCCGCGTGGTGGTACGGGAGCCGGGAGCCCGGGTCGCGCAGGAGGCCGCCGGCGTCGGTGAGGCCGAAGACGCCGACGGGCGAGCGCAGGTCGCCGCCCGTGTGGTGCGCGGACCAGCCCTTGAGCGCGTTGTGCGCGGGCCAGGTGGCGCCGGCCTGCCAGCCCTCCTCGGTGCGGCGGTACACGACGACGGTGGACAGCGGGGAGTTCTTGCCGCGGCCGGTCACGACGACCGCCTGGCGGGCGTCGGCGGGGATTTCGGCCAGCGTCTTCGGCCCCAGGCCGGGCAGGTGGAGCGGAGCGCCCTGGGCGGACATCTCGGGCGAGGCCGAGACCGGCGGGCTCACGGCGGGAGCGCTCGACGGCGGCTCGGAGGGGGGGGGAGGGGCGGTGTGCCCTACCCGCCACCCCCCCCAACCCACCCCCCCGAAAATGGGGGAGAGAAGG
>NZ_JBHVGU010000083.1:0-4728 GCF_042800575.1 Streptomyces sp. NPDC057616 | reverse complement strand
GGAGAGTGAGACGGAGGTTGGGCGTGGTGTCGTGGTCCCGTTGCCACCGCGCCCCCGCCGCCGCATCCCGTCAGGAGCAGGGAGGCGGCGAGCAGGGCGGCACGGGGTCTATTCATGATCACGGCTCGACTGTGACGGACACATGTGAGGAACTCGTCAGGTTGAAGGCGCTGTTCGACCGCCCAGACCGTACTTCCGCGTGGTGAACGGCGAGTCAAGCCACCGTTGGAACGGCTGGGGCACGCGGGGTGCCGTTGTGCAAGTGCCCGCGCACCTTGGGACCACTCCTCGTTCGGGCCACCTCGCGCGGCGTTACCCGACGCAGCCGCCTTACGCTCGACAGCACCTGTCACCGCGGAAAGGACCGGACATGACCGTGCGCGTACGGCGTGTGTACGAATCGCCCGAGGCGGACGACGGTGTCCGGGTCCTCGTCGACCGGCTGTGGCCGCGCGGGCTGTCCAAGGAGGCCGCGCACGTGGACGAGTGGCCCAAGGCGCTCACCCCGTCGACCGACCTGCGCCGCTGGTACCACGCGGGCGAGGGGTCCTTCGAGGAGTTCTCCGACCGCTACGAGGCCGAGCTGGAAGCCCTCGAGGCGGCCGAACTCCTGGAACACGTCCGGGAGTTGGCCGCCAAGGGGACCGTGACGCTGCTGACCGGCTCCAAGACGCCGGACACCAGTCACGCAGCCGTGCTCGCCCGTCTGCTCGAGGACGCTTCGAGGTAGGTCTCGGTGACGGCCAGCGCGGCCGCCATGATGCTGAGCTGGGGGTTCACCTCCGGGCAGCCCGGCAGCACGGACGCGTCGGCCACGAGGACACCCTCGACTCCCCGCAGCCGTCCCACGGCGTCGGCCGGCGCCCGCAGCGGATCGCCGCCGGCGGCGACGGTGCCGGCCGGGTGGAAGGCCGACAGGTGCAGTTCCCGCGGGGTGATCCCGGCGAGCAGGGCGTCGAGTTCGCCGAGGGTACGGGCGCGCGGCGCGCGCGGGACACCGGTGAGGACCTCCCGGGCGCCGGCGGCGAACAGGACGCGGCCCATGGCCCGTACCGCCGCCGTGAGCCGGTCGCCGTCCCGGGGGTCCAGGCGGTAGCGGACGAGGGTGCGGTCGCGGCCCAGCACCTGGCCCGAGGGCCGGTCGGCGATCATGGCGCCGAGGACCGCGAGCCGGTCGGCGCCCTCCAGTTCGCGGCGCAGGGAGCGGCCGAGGCCGGGCAGGACGAAGCTGCTCATGCCGGGTGGGCCGGCCGTCGCCTCGATCAGAATGCCGCGGTCGTGCAGCTCCTCCACGCCGGCGCTCTGCAGCACGCCCTGCCAGGACGTCACGGGTTCGTCGAAGCGGCCCGCGACGCTGGTGGCCGGGTGCACGCTGAGGTTGCGGCCGAGACGGGGGTGGCCGCCGAGGCCGGAGCGGCGCAGCAGCTGCGGGCTCTGCAGGGCGCCCGCCGCCGTGACGACGAGGGGGCTGAGGATCTCCAGCTCGCTGCCGTCCGCCCGGCGCGCCAGGACGCCGGCCGCCCGCGGCGGGACCGGACGGTCGTGGTCGAGCAGGATGCGCAGGGCGCGGGCGCCGGTGACGATGCGGGCCCCGTCGGCACAGGCCTCGGGCAGGACGGAGAGCTGCACGCTCTGCTTGGCGCCGGTCGGGCAGCCGACCACGCACTGGCAGGAGCCCTTGCAGCCCGGCGCGTTGCGCCGCAGGGGACCGGCCCGCCAGCCGAGCCGTTCGGCACCGGCCAGGGCGAGCAGGCCGTTGCTGCCGAGGACGTCGAGCGGCTGGGTGGCGACGCGCAGCGTGCGTTCGATCTCGTCGAGCCGGGCGGGCAGTCCGTCGGCCAGCGCGAAGCCGTGGCGACTGCTCCAGCGGTCGAGGACGTGGTCCGGAGTGCGGTAGCAGGTAGCGGAGTTGACGACGGTGGTGCCGCCGACGGCCCGCCCGACCGGCAGCAGAAGCGGCGGGTTGCCGAGGGCGGCGGTCGCGCCGCCGTCCCGGTACAGGTCGCTGAAGCGGTCCAGGGGCGCGCGGCGGCCGAAGGACGCGGTGGTGTGGTGCTCCCCCTCCTCCAGGACCACGACGGTGAGCCCGGCGCGTGCGAGGGTGCGCGCGGCCACCGCTCCCCCGGCACCGGAGCCCACCACGACGGCGTCGGCGGTGGCCCGGTCGGGCCACTCGGCGGCGGGCGTGCAGTCCAGCGGCGGGTCCTCGGGGGCGCGCGGTGCCCGTGGGAGCGGGGTCCGCTCGGTGGCGGCGGCGAGCAGCACGGGCACCTTGAGGAGGTCGAGCGCCGGTACGAGTCCGGGGCGCGCCGCGAGCGAGCCCAGCACCGTCTCGCGCTCGTCCGGGGTGAGGCCGGCCAGCCGCCGCCCGCTGTGCAGGACGGCGTACGCGTCCACCGCTGTGGCGGCGGCGCGCACGCCCGCTCGCATGGGCGCCGGCAGCGCGGACAGGAACCTGTCGAGCCTGCCGGGCACGCGCGTGAGCCACTCCTCGTCCCCGGTGTCGGCGAGCATTGCGGCGACCAGTCCGTGTGCGGTCACCGGTCCCCCACCTCCGCGTGCGCGGTGCCCTGCAGCGTCCACGAGGCCTCGCTGCGCCAGCGGCCCCACCAGCGCTCCAGCAGGATCGTCGCGTCGGCGCTCTCGCTGTTGCGGCACACCGCCTCGGCGCCGTCCGGGTCGCGGTAGTCCAGGGCGAGCGTGCGTTCCGCGGGCTGGGTGACCTCGACCCGGACTCGCCGCAGCAGCGTGCGGCCGGTCACCGTCCACACGGGCAGTCCGATCCGGGCCCGGAACCGTCCGATGCCGAGCAAACCCACCGCCGAACGCTCGGCGCGCCGGGGCCACTCGCGGCCCCGGTACCGCAACCGCAGGAAGACCAGCGGAGGCAGGCGCCTCAGCACGGGCCGCGTGGACACCGCGGCGATCACCTCGAGGACGTCGGAGTCGCCGAGGTCCGCGTGGAGCCAGGCCCAGCGATGGGCGTTGCCGTGGCCGTGGATGCGGGCGGAGGCACCCGGGGCGGCGCGCAGGGTCAGGGTGTTCTTGCCGTCGCTGAACGTTCCGTCGTACGTGGCCCGGGCGGCCGGGAGCATGTGGGCGGCGGGGAGCAGGGGGCGCCGCCAGGACCAGCGCGGGAAGGTGAACAGCGGCGCGGACAGGGGCTGTTCGGTGAGGTCCCAGTCGAAGTCGCCGGCGCTCCCGGTCAGTCGTCCCGCAGACGCGTCGACACCGGCGGCCGAGAACCCCTCGGCCGGCTCGGGCCACGGCGCGGGTCCGAAGCGGACGTGGCGGACCTCCCCCTCCTGCGGGAAGACGGCGGCCCAGCCGTGGGCGACGGGGGCGGATCCGTCGGTGGGTGTGACCAGTTCGTGGTGCAGCCAGACGCCGGTGCGGGTCGCGGGGTCGGTGAGGGTCGTGTACCAGACCTCGGTGCGGCCGGGGGTGCCGTCCCAGCGGGGCACGGCGTACGCGGCGGGGTCCTCCCGGCGGGGAAAGCGGAAGCTCAGCAGGAAGGGGGCCAGGCCGGTCGCGACAGGGAAGCGCAGGGTGCCCTGTCCGACCCGGGCGCCGTCCTCGTACAGCGTGAACGGCAGCACGGTCATCGACGTCACCGGGTGGCGCGGGGTGACCGACTTCCAGCCGTCCAGGGTGAGGTGGCGGCCGTCCGCGGTGAAGGTGAGCCGGTAGCGGATGCGGCGGCGGGCGAGCGGCGAGATCTCCAACTCGCCGGTGGCCTCCGGGTCGTCGGCGAGTCCGGAGACGCGGACCCGGCCGTCGATGCGGGCCTGGGTGGTGCGGTGCGGCCGCAGGACCTCGTCGGACTCGGCGCGCAGGTCGAGGCGGATCCGGCGGACCCGGTCGTCCCCGTCGAGCCGGACCGTGCCGAGCATGCTCTCCGTGAACGTCGTGCCCCTCATGCCAGTCCCTCCAGCATGATCTTCTCGGTGTCGCGCAGATAGGCGTCGGCAGCGGCGTGCGCGCGGCGGCCGTCGCCGGACGTCACGGCGTCCACGACCGGTGCGAGCCGCCGGTGGGCTGCCCCGGGATCGGTGAACGGGCCGCGCAGGGCGGCCCGCACGGGGAGGTAGGCGTTGAAGAGCGTGTTGGTCAGCAGGACGTAGACACGGTTGCCGGTCGCCCGGGCGAGGGCGCGGTGCACCTCGACGTCGGCGAGCTGCACGGCGTCCGCGCCGTCCGCCTCCCGTACGGCGTCCAGGAGGCGGCCCAGTTCGGCACGGTGCTCGCGGGTGGCCCGCGCGGCGGCCCGTTCGGCTATCAACGCGCCGATGGAGCGGCGCACTTCGAAGATCTCCCGGACCCATTTCGCGTCGTGCCGCACGAGCATCGGCAGGAGGTCGGCGCCGCCCAGCCGGGCGTAGTCGCGCACCCTGGTGCCGACGCCGTGCCGGGTCTCCAGGAGGCCGGCCTGGACGAGGCGGCCGAAGGCGTGCTTGAGGGTGGTGCGGGTGACGCCGTAGCCGTCGGCCAGCCGGCGCTCCGGGGGCAGGTAACTGCCCGCCGGATGGCGTCCGTCGAGGATGTCGTCGCGCAGCCTGGCTTCGAGGACGTCCACGATCGTCTCGCGGGGCAGTGCCTCCACGGATGCCTCCTGAGGGAGTGGATGAGTGGCTGAGCCACTGAACCAGTGGATCTCGCCGCCGGTCAACCCCCGCGTGCCGGTGGGTTGTTCGCACGACAACGCCGCGGGGGCGGTCGGTGTGGTGT
>NZ_JBHVGU010000082.1:0-11711 GCF_042800575.1 Streptomyces sp. NPDC057616 | reverse complement strand
GAGTACAAGTCCGAGCTCATGCACCCCTACTACGCGGCCGAGCGGGGCCTGGTCGACGACGTCATCGACCCGAGCGAGACCCGCGAGATCCTCATTCGCTCCCTGGCGATGCTGCAGACCAAGCACGCCGACCTGCCCTCACGCAAGCACGGCAACCCCCCGCAGTAACCCAGCGGACTTCTCCAAGGGGACACACACCCATGAGCGCTTCCTCAGACACCTTTCTCCACATAGCGAAGGGCCAGGCCGAGCCCGAGGAACTCGCGGCCATCACGGCGGTTCTCCTCGCCCGCGCCGCCGCCCAACGACGCACGGTCCCGGCCCACCACGGCCGCTCCAAGGCCGGCTGGCGCCGCCTGGAACGCACCCCGGGCTTCCGCTCCCCGCGCAGCTGGCAGGACTGAGACCGGCCCCTCATCGGAAACAAGATCCAGGAAGAGCGGGAATTCAGGGAGAGAGGGAAGTTCGGGATGACGACGAGTCCTTGCACCAGTGCCCCAGAACCAACCGTGCGCAAGGAACAGCTGCCTCGCAAGGAGCAACCCACACTCCCGGCGCTGCGCCTGGCCGGCGACGACGACCAGAACGACGACGACCAGCACATCTGCCGAGGAATCGATTGAGCCGCTCCTGGCCCTGAGTCGGCCCGGCTGCCTCCGGCACCGCCATTGACGAATGCAGAACCAAAGGGGATCCATGCTCCTCGGCCAAGACGCGCCAACGACCGAAGACCACGCCGGAAGAAAGCAAGTACGCAGGCTGGACCGGGTGATCATCCGTTTCGCGGGGGACTCCGGTGACGGGATGCAGCTCACCGGGGACCGGTTCACCTCCGAGACGGCGTCGTTCGGGAATGATCTGTCGACCCTTCCCAACTTCCCGGCCGAGATCCGGGCGCCCGCCGGGACGCTGCCGGGTGTGTCCTCCTTCCAGCTGCACTTCGCCGACCACGACATCCTCACCCCGGGCGATGCGCCGAACGTGCTGGTGGCGATGAACCCGGCGGCGCTGAAGGCGAACATCGCCGACCTGCCGCGGGGTGCGGAGATCATCGTGAACACGGACGAGTTCACCAAGCGGGCGATGCAGAAGGTCGGCTATGCGGCCAGTCCGCTGGAGGACGGTTCGCTGGACGGCTACAGCCTGCATCCGGTGCCGCTGACGACGTTGACGGTGCAGGCCCTCAAGGACTTCGACCTGTCCCGCAAGGAGGCCGAGCGCAGCAAGAACATGTTCGCGCTGGGGCTGCTGTCGTGGATGTATCACCGGCCGACCGAGGGCACCGAGCGGTTCCTGCGGGCGAAGTTCGCCAAGAAGCCGCAGATCGCGGAGGCGAACCTGGCGGCGTTCCGGGCGGGCTGGAACTTCGGGGAGACGACCGAGGACTTCGCGGTCTCCTACGAGATCGCGCCGGCCACGACGGCGTTCCCGGCGGGCACCTACCGCAACATCTCCGGCAACCTGGCCCTGGCCTACGGTCTGATCGCCGCCTCCCGGCAGGCCGACCTGCCGCTGTTTTTGGGCTCGTACCCGATCACCCCGGCCTCGGACATCCTGCACGAGCTGAGCAGGCACAAGAACTTCGGGGTGCGGACCTTCCAGGCCGAGGACGAGATCGCCGGGATCGGTGCGGCGCTGGGCGCGGCCTTCGGCGGCTCGCTGGGGGTGACCACCACCTCCGGCCCCGGCGTCGCGCTGAAGTCCGAGACGATCGGTCTGGCGGTCTCCCTGGAGCTGCCGCTGCTCATCGTCGACATCCAGCGCGGCGGCCCCTCCACCGGGCTGCCCACCAAGACCGAGCAGGCCGACCTGCTGCAGGCCATGTTCGGCCGCAACGGGGAGGCGCCGGTGCCGATCGTGGCCCCCTGCACGCCGGCCGACTGCTTCGAGGCGGCCCTGGAGGCGGCCCGGATCGCGCTGGCCTACCGCACCCCGGTGATGCTGCTCTCCGACGGCTACCTCGCCAACGGCTCCGAACCCTGGCGCATCCCCGCCACCGCCGAACTGCCCGACCTCACCGTCCAGTTCACCACCCGCCCCAACCACACCCTGGACGACGGCACCGAGGTGTTCTGGCCCTACAAGCGCGACCCGCACACCCTCGCCCGCCCCTGGGCCATCCCCGGCACACCCGGTCTCGAGCACCGCATCGGCGGCATCGAGAAGCAGGACGGCACCGGCAACATCTCCTACGACCCCGCCAACCACGACGTCATGGTCCGCACCCGCCAGGCCAAGATCGACGGCATCACGGTGCCCGACCTCACCGTCGACGACCCGCACGGGGCGCGGACGCTGGTGCTGGGCTGGGGCTCGACCTACGGGCCGATCACCGCGGCGGTCCGCCGGCTACGCACCGCGGGCGAGTCGATCGCGCAGGCCCACCTGCGCCACCTCAACCCCTTCCCCCGCAATCTCGGAACGGTCCTCAAGCGCTACGACAAGGTGGTGATCCCCGAGATGAACCTCGGCCAGCTCGCCACCCTGATCCGGGCGAAGTACCTGGTCGACGTCCGGTCCTGCACACAGGTCAACGGCATGCCGTTCAAGGCGGAGCAACTCACCGGCGTACTGGAGGAAGCCCTTCATGGTCACTGAAATCCCGCTCCGGGCCAAGGATTTCAAGTCCGATCAGGAGGTGCGCTGGTGCCCGGGCTGCGGGGACTACGCCATCCTCGCGGCCGTCCAGGGCTTCATGCCGGAACTGGGCCTGGCCAAGGAGAACATCGTCTTCGTCTCCGGCATCGGCTGCTCCTCCCGCTTCCCGTACTACATGAACACCTACGGCATGCACTCCATCCACGGACGCGCCCCCGCCATCGCCACGGGACTTGCCACCTCGCGCCGGGACCTGTCCGTGTGGGTGGTCACCGGCGACGGCGACGCCCTGTCCATCGGCGGCAACCACCTCATCCACGCCCTGCGCCGCAACGTCAACCTCAAGATCCTGCTGTTCAACAACCGCATCTACGGCCTGACCAAGGGCCAGTACTCACCCACCTCCGAGGTCGGCAAGATCACCAAGTCGACGCCGATGGGCTCCCTGGACGCGCCCTTCAACCCCGTCTCCCTCGCGCTCGGCGCGGAGGCCTCCTTCGTCGCCCGCACCATCGACTCCGACCGCAAACACCTCACCTCGGTACTGCGCCAGGCCGCCGCCCACCCCGGCACCGCCCTGGTCGAGATCTACCAGAACTGCAACATCTTCAACGACGGCGCCTTCGACGCCCTCAAGGACAAGCAGCAGGCCGAAGAGGCCGTCATCCGGCTTGAGCACGGCCAGCCGATCCGATTCGGGGCCGGCGGTGCGCGGGGTGTGGTGCGTGATACGGCCACCGGCGACCTGAAGGTGGTCGACGTGAGCGCGGACAACGAGTCCCAGATCCTTGTCCACGACGCCCACGCCGCCTCACCGACCACCGCCTTCGCCCTGTCCCGCCTGGCCGACCCGGACACCCTGCACCACACCCCGATCGGCGTGCTGCGCTGCGTCGAGCGGCCCGTCTACGACACCCAGATGGCCGACCAGCTCGACGAGGCCGTCGAGCAGAACGGCAAGGGCGACCTCGCCGCCCTCCTCGCCGGCGGCGACACCTGGACCGTCACCGACACGAAGCGACGGCGTGATCATTTGAGGGATTGACCGGCCTGGACGAGTAGTGAGGCAAGGTCTTGCGGCACAAGGCAGGAGAAGAGCGAAGGCCCCGCTGTCGGAGCCGACTTACTTCACCTCCGGCACGTCGGCGACCACGTTCAGCGGGGCGTGAACCTGCTCAGCCTCGACGCGCGGATCTGGTCCAAGTGGAGCCGCCTTCGGGATTCGAACCCGAGACCTACGCATGACGAGTACATGCGCTTGAAGCCACTGCGGCCGCAGTCGAGCCGGAGCCTTCCAGCCACAGCACCGGCCTGGCGGCCTGGCGGCCTGCTCCGATGGTCCCGGGTCCTAGGGGATCCATCGGGGGAGACAAGATCACGCAAAGTCCTTGAGGATCAAGGGGTCCGACACCCCGATGTGCGCGCACGTGCGCACCGTGGGCGCACCAAGAATGCCCCCCGAACTGCGTTTCCGCAGGTCAGGGGGCATTTATGTGTGGAGCCTAGGGGAGTCGAACCCCTGACATCTGCCATGCAAAGACAGCGCTCTACCAACTGAGCTAAGGCCCCGGAATGGGAGCATCCCCCCGGAAAAACCACGTACCGGCGGGCGCCGCAGACCAGAGTACCGGGTCACCCCCGGGATCTCGCAAAAAGATTGGGGGTCCCCGTGAACCACCACGCTTCGTAAGATGCTCGGCGTGGTTCGCTACAGCGAACCACAGTACTTGGGGAAGCGATGGGGAGACGCAATGGACGCCGCACAGCAGGAAGCCACCGCAAGAGCGCGGGAACTGCAGCGGAACTGGTACGGGGAGCCACTGGGGGCGCTCTTCCGTAAGCTCATAGAAGACCTGGGCCTCAACCAGGCCCGTCTCGCGGGGGTACTGGGCCTGTCAGCGCCGATGCTGTCACAGCTGATGAGCGGCCAGCGGGCGAAGATCGGCAATCCGGCCGTCGTACAGCGGGTGCAGCTGCTGCAGGACCTGGCGGGGCAGGTCGCGGACGGCAGCGTGAGCGCGGCCGAGGCCACCGAGCGCATGGAAGAGATCAAGAAGTCGCAGGGGGGATCGGTGCTCAGCAACACCACGACCACGACCAGCAGTTCGGGCGCACCCACGGTCAAGCGGGTGGTCCGTGAGATCCAGTCGCTGCTGCGCTCGGTGGCCGCCGCGGGCGACATCATCGACGCCGCGGACACCCTCGCCCCGAGCCACCCGGAGCTGGCAGAGTTCCTCCGGGTGTACGGGGCCGGCCGCACCTCGGACGCGGTCACGCACTACCAGGCGCACCAGAGTTGAGCCCGAGGCCCGGTCGCCGAAGGGGGTTCGGCAGCCGGGCCGACGGCCGAGGAGGAGTGCCGAGGTCGTATCACTCATCACACTCGTCGGGAACGACGCGAGGGGGCACGAGGGGGAGTCGTATCGCTCGTCGAAGGGCAAGCAAGGGGGGTAGCCGCAGGGGGAGGAGCGACGCACAGCCATGGGTGAGGTCTTCGCCGGCCGGTACGAACTGGTCGACCCGATCGGACGCGGAGGGGTCGGCGCCGTCTGGCGCGCCTGGGACCACCGCCGCCGCCGCTATGTGGCCGCCAAGGTGCTCCAGCAGAGCGACGCGCACTCCCTGCTGCGCTTCGTCCGCGAACAGGCCCTGCGGATCGACCACCCCCATGTGCTCGCGCCCGCCAGCTGGGCCGCCGACGACGACAAGGTCCTGTTCACCATGGACCTGGTCGCCGGCGGCTCGCTGAGCCATCTGATCGGGGACTACGGCCCCCTGCCCCCGGGCTATGTCTGCGTCCTGCTCGACCAGCTCCTGTCCGGGCTGTCCGCGGTGCACGGGGAAGGGGTCGTGCACCGCGACATCAAGCCCGCCAACGTGCTCCTGGAGGCCACCGGCACGGGCCGGCCGCGGCTGCGGCTGTCCGACTTCGGCATCGCCATGCGCCTGGGTGAGCCGCGCCTGACGGAGACCAACCTCGTCGTGGGCACGCCGGGCTATCTCGCGCCCGAGCAGATGATGGGCTCCGAACCGGACTTCCCCGCCGACCTGTTCGCCGTGGGACTGGTCGCGCTGTATCTGCTGGAGGGCGCCAAGCCGGACGCCAAGGCGCTCGTGCAGTACTTCGCCGCGCATGGGACGCCGAACGCCCCCAAGGGCATCCCCGAGCCCCTCTGGGAGGTCGTGGCCACGCTGCTCCAGCCCGACCCGCAGGCGCGGTTCCGTACGGCCACAGGGGCGCGCAAGGCGCTCGCCACCGCCGCCGAACTCCTGCCGGACCCGGGCCCCGACGACGAGTTGATCGAGATCTTCGACCAACTCGGGCCGCTGCCGCCCGGGTTCGGTCCGGCCGGTCCCCTCAAGCCGGCACCGGGCATCACGGGCAGGAGAGACACGGACACCTCCGGCACTGGCACCGGTGGCGGCACAAGTGAGGCTTCTTCGTGGCTCGTTGAGGCAGGCGGATCCGCCGTGCCGTCCGCTTCGGACGCGGGCGCCGCCGTATCGTCCACAGGCGGTGCGTCTCCGCGCGATCCCCGTCAGGTCACCGGCCCCGAGTCCGAGTCGTCCGTCTCCACCGGGGCGCCCTCCATGTCGGACACCGGGAGCTTCCCTCTGCCGCCCCCGCAGGCGACCGGCTCCTCCCCCCGAACTCCCGCTCCGCAGCAGCCGGCACCGCCCCACGTACAGGCGCACCAGGCACAGCCCCACCAAGGCGACCACCAGCAGCCCGCCTACGTCTCCCCCCACGACCCCACGCATGTGCTGCCCTCCCCCCAGTCGCACGCACCGCTGTACTCCGCCCACGCCATGAATCCGGCGCCACACCTGCGCGCCGATGCCTCTACTGCTTCGTACACCGCCCAGGTCCCTCAGGTTCCGCCTCCGGTCCAGGAGATTTCGACGGAGCCCACGCGCCGCAACCACCGCGCCCGCCCCGCACGCCGTCCCGGCCCGCCGCCCAAGGTGGCGATCCCGCTCCTGCTGCTCGCCCTGGCCTGCTACGCCGTGGGGTTCTGGGCGCTGACCCGGATCTGAGCCGGTCGCCGGCCTGCGTCTGCGTGCGCCGGCCGTCAGCCTGCATCCGGGGTCGCCGGTCCGGGCCCGGCCCATCCGCCCGCCAGCGGTCCGCGCCCGCGCCTCCTCAGGCTCCGGCCGCCCGCCGCCGTGCCACGACCGTCCACACCCCGAGCACGACCAGTACCACCGTGCCCGCGCCGATCCCGGCCGCGGCGACCGCCGTCATCGCGGCGTTCCCGCCCCCGGCTCCCCCTGCCGCCGCGTTCTGCCGGTCCTCGTCCGTGACCTGGAAGACGTTCCGCGGCACGGACTGGCCCGTGTACCCGGGACCGTCCTGCGCCGTGCCCTGAAGCCGCACGCGCAGCGTCAGCCCGAACGGCCCGTCGCCGAACTCGTCGGCCACCCCCTTGGAGAGGTGCAGCACCAGGTAGTACGAGCCGGCGAACCGCATCCCGCTCAGCTGGTCGCCGACGGCGTAGCGGTTGGCGTACTCCACGGGCGGCACCGGTGCGAGGGAGAGCGACTGCTGCTTTCCGTCGTAGCCGACGCTCGTGTCCTCGACGTGGGCGCGCACGGGGTTGTAGAGCGTCATCCCCAGCGCCTCGACCGCGTAGCCCTGGCCGCCGCCGCTCGTGGTGCCGAGTTCGGCGGTGGCGGACAGCTGCCGGCCCCAGTCCACCGGGACCTTGTAGAAGAGCGTCTGCCCGGGCGAGATGTCGGCGCGCCAGACGCCCTGGCCCACGGTGGTCGCCCGGGAGTACCCGGCGCCGCCCTGGCTGGTCCTGGGCGCGCCGGAGACGGGCGTAGGAGAGGCGGAGTTCCACGCTTTGGGCGGGTTCGTCGAACCGGCCTGGTCCACCGGCGGCTCGGACATGGCCGTGAGTTCGAGGTCCCAGGCGCCGGGTGAGGAATCCGCCATGCCGACGCGCTCGACGACCACGTAGTACGCGCCGGCGCCCTTGCACACCGGGTTGGCCGGGGAGGCCGTGCGCGCGCCCCAGGCCGTGACGGGGTGCGGGCTCTTGGCGGCGCCGAAGCTCGCGCTCTGGTACGAGCAGGAATTGCTGTCGGTGTTCTGCACCGACACCCTGATGCCGTCGGTCACGGAGAGCTTGGCGCCCTTGGCGGGGACGGCCGTGGCGGAGACGTAGGTGTTCGAGTCGACGTCGAGGTCGAAGCTGTAGTAGACCTTCGCGCCCTTCGCCAGGGAGCTGCGGTAGGTCTTGCCCACCTGGAGGCGGGGGGCATCCGTCGTCCCGGTCGCCCCGGTGACGCTCTGGGCGCCCTCCGCGAAGGCGTACGAGGAGACGGAGGGGTCGGAGGCGCCGGGAGCTCCCGCGGCAGGGGCCGCCTCGGCGGGCCAGGACGCCGGTATCGCCGCCGTGTACAGGACGGCCGCCGCGGCAGCCATCCGCACGCGTGCGGAAGGACGCCCGCGCCAGGCCCCCGCGCGCCACCACGCCGTACGCCGCCCCATCACGCGCCCCCTCCTCGTCCCCCGGCCCCCGCCGGGACCGCTGCGGCCGGGCGTCGGCCGGACCGTGGCCCATCCTGCCCCGACCGAAGGCGCCTCATCCGCGCAACACAAAACCCCGACCGCAAGACGGCCGGGGTTTGCTCAGATTCCGTTGTCGATACTCACGAACCCGTGGGCACGGAGTCAGTCGCCTCCGTCCACAGATCCTGCTCGGCGCGATCCGCCTGGATCTGGCGGTACACGAGGAGCCCGCCGATGGCGGCCAGTGCGACCAGGAGAAGCTTCTTCACCGCGCGACCTCGTCTTTCCTTGACGTAGGGGACCTCTGGCGCCCGACTATACACACCGACCGATACCGATCGGTGACCTGCGTGGGCCCCCAACTCCCGTCCGGCACAACGCCGTAGAAGGGGAGTCCGCCGCTCCGATCTGAGGGTGATCACACCCTCACGCGCGGTGACTTTTGCACCCGGTTCTTATCTTTTCTTGCTGTTTACGCCCATCCGAGTGGTGTTCATCCGAACTTCGACACGGCATGGGCGTTGGTCCAACACTTCGCGGCCCACATACACATCATGAGGAAAGTACGCAAATCGCCCAGACCCGAAAGTGAGGGGCCATGGCCCAGAACCAGGTCATGAAGCTGTGGACCGCCATCGTCACCGCCTTCCTCGCGCTGTGCACGGCGCTCGGACTCATCACGACGACCGCCGCCGCGGCGGTACCGCAGACCGAGCCGGCCGGCAACAGCACGACTCCCGTGACGACGCCGGTTCCGCAATGGTCCTGGTCCAGCGCCGGCGCCCTGCCCCCCACGATGAAACAGCGCATCCACGCCGAGGCCCACGGAAAGGCGCCCAGCTGCAGGCTCCGCCCACAGGCGGACACGGACGAGTGCGCGGGAACCGTGAGCATGGAGATCGACCTGCCGACCGACGCGTTCATCACCGTCCCCAAGCAGGGCACTCCGCTCCAACTCTGAGCCTCCGCCCCGCATCTCCGACCCAACGGCGAGTTTGCGTACTCATCCGTCACAGGAAGACCCCCGACCGGGAGCCGGTCGGGGGTCTTTCGCTGTGGGCAACGGGCCGCGCCGGCCACCGGGCTACGACGGCCCGCGTCGCGGCCTTCCAGCCCTCCCCCTGATGCCGACCACCCGCCTGATGCAGGCCATGGACACCGAAGGACGTCGGCCGTGAACGCCGAAGACCCCCGGTCCATCCGGACCGGGGGTCTTCGTGCTGGTGGGGCTAACAGGATTTGAACCTGTGGCCTCATCCTTATCAGGTCGATCGAGGTGACCTGCGGACCATGATGAGCGTCGACTGAACTCGGATCCTGATGCCGCTGAGGTTCGGCGTGGATCGGCGACGTACGTCCTTGTTGGTGTCAGCTACTGGTGTCAGTCGGTACAGGCCCTCTTGACAGCGATAGATCGCATGCTGTCAGGCCGATCGGCGTCGAGCTGCCGCACCACTCATGTTCATTCGCCATGTCAGCATCTGCTTGCTGACCCCATAGCGGAGCATCGCCTCGCTGTCCGTTACACGTCGACGGGCGATGAGCCATGCAGCCTCATTGGTGATCAGAAGGTTCCCGGCGAGCCAGTCTGCCTCCGCCTCCACCTCGCCGTTCCAGTGCCGGCAGCCCCTCGGGTCAAAGGCGGGTCCAGGCGAGTGCTGGAGCAGGGCATGTGAAAGCTCATGGTGCACGGAACTGTTCTGTCGGGGTACCTCGTGGGCGTCGTTCACCCAGATGTGCCGACGCGGACCACAGTGCACGGTTAGGGCGCTTACCGCTTCTTTTTCGGCCCCCAACAGCGGCGCGACGCGAGCATCGGCGGCCACAGCGGCGCTGAAGGTGCTGATTGGAATCGATAGGTGTTCAGCCAACATGGCGGACGGCAGAGCCGCGGCAGCATGCAACCCCAGCTCGCTCCGTACCAGTACGGCCAAGCGATTGGCCTCCGCTTTGAAGCCATGCCGCAACGCCATGTGGGTCCCCCTACTCTGGGCCGCTCGTTGCCAACTGCTTGTAAGCCACGGCGATAAGGGCTTCCAGCGCGTCGGCCGCTTCGGGGGTCAAGTTGCGGTCCCCTCGTAGGTGAGTGGCCACCTTCGCCAGAGTATCGGCCGCTTGCGGTTCGTCTTGCCTACGAACGAAGTCGTCCGCACTTAGGTTCGCCCAGGTAACCAGGGCTGCCAGTCCATCGACGTCAGGGCGTCGCCCCTGCGCCAGGCGCGTCAAGGTCGAGGCACTTACTCCGGCCTGACCTGCCACGTCCTTCCAGAGGAGTCCACGCTCCTGCCGCGTTCGATCTAGAGCCGCATGGAACGCGGCTGCGTCGAAGCGGCCTGCTGCATTCCGCTCGCTCACGATCTCCTCCCTTCGAGGCCAGTGTTGCACGACAGGAACCAGTTGCGAAAGTCGAACCGCACGTTCTACCCTGAGCTCAGTTGCAAGATCGCAATCAGTACCGATCCTGCAATCCCAATGTGATCACTTCGATCACTCAACAGGAAAGAGGTACCAGCAATGGCCAAGAACACCGGCAAGGGCTTCCGGCACGGCAGCGTCAAGGGGCGGAGTCAGGCGCTGAACCCGCTCACCCGCATCTGGACCAAGCGGGGCTCGGACGGGCGCTTCATGGACGGCAAGGCCAGCGGATCCCCGTTCAAGGGTGTCCGCCGAGAGCGCTGATCAACGTCCGCGGCCCATGGGCAGCAACTAAGCGAAAGAGAAAGAAATGATCATCTACATCACTGCCGTGCACCTCAGCGGCGGCGACAAGCACGAGCACATCGAGAGCGTTCGCTGGGAGAACCCGACCACGAAGGAGACGGGCGAGAGCACCAAGCAGGCAATCATCCGGTGGCTGGAGAAGGACAAGACCAATGAGGCTCGTGTGCGGAACGGCGCGAGCTACGTGCGGGTCGGCGTGGTCAAGGCATCGCCGCCGTACATCAGGACCTACGCGGACGGTATCTGGACGGACAACCTGCTCGCGCTGCCTCGTTATTGATGGGGGGTGGTGCAGGTGCCACTCTTTCAGTTCCACCTGCGCCACCCTCAAACCCCCGGCTCCCATCCCGTCCGCCGTCGACCCACACACCGTGGAGCGGGCGTGGTTCATGGCGTCCAGGTGGAGCGCGCCACTGTACGAACGACCTGGACGCCATGGGCCGCGTCTGCTCGGCTCTGCCTGGGTCGACGGTGGACGGGATGGGAGCTCCCCGCGCACGCCCCTACGGACCCGCGGCCGGGAACGGCGCCCCCTCCATCCCGGTGCCGGCCGATCCCCCGCCGGAGGCATCGTCTTGACCGTGGGCCAGTCTCTACGGTGATCGACTCATGGCTTCCGGCCCTGTCCACATGTGGGCGCGCGTCGGCGGCGGCAGCGCCGAGCGGGCCGGAGGCAGGAGCGCGGGCGCGGCCAGAGCCGGGAGCGCGCCCGGCGGAGCGGAGCGCAGCCGGGGCTTGATGAGGTAGAGAAACCTGTAACAGCTCCGGCTCTGCCGGTCGTGTCTTGTCTCGGTTGATGATTGACGCTGTGGCCTCACCTGATGCTTGACACCGCTTGCCTCGGTTTGGCTGTGCGCCTGGATTGGGCGCATGG
>NZ_JBHVGU010000081.1:0-13321 GCF_042800575.1 Streptomyces sp. NPDC057616 | reverse complement strand
GGATGCGACAGCCCAGCGTCCTCGACACCGGGGTGCCCGCCATCGAGGAGTGGCGGATGCGGCAGCCCAGCGTCCTCGACACCGGGGTGCCCGCCATCGAGGAGTGGCGGATGCGGCAGCCCAGCGTCCTCGACACCGGGGTGCCCGCCGTCGAGACGCCCGTCGGCACCCAGGCCGACCGGGCCGTCGCCTTCGCCCGCGCGCAGATCGGCAGGCCGTGCCTGTGGGGTGCGGTCGGCCCGGAGTCGTACGACAACGCCGGTCTCACCCAGGCCGCGTGGAAGGCCGCCGGGGTGGCGCTGCCCCGGAGCACGTCCGAGCAGGCGGGCACCGGCACGGTGATCCCGCTCGCCGAGAGCCGTCCCGGAGACCTGATGTTCTTCCACGACAACTTCAGCCACGTCGGGCTGTACACCGGCAACGGCATGATGGTCCATGCCCCCGGCCCTGGTTCGGTCATCCGCGAGGAGTCGATCCACAACGCCGGCGAGGCGGCCCTGCGGATCGCCGTGCGCCCCGCGTAGACGGCTGCGGGCCGCCGGTCCCCCGCTCCGGCGGCCCGCACGGTGAGTGGATCCGAGATCGTCGCGGTTGCCCGTAGCAGTCTCGGGCAGCGCAGGGTGGTGCCGGTATGGGTACAACTGCGTAGACGGCGGACGAGCGGAGAGGCACGTGGGACAGGCGCGGGGTTCGGCACACGAGCGCATGCTGTCGGTGGCCGTGGCCGCGCTCAACGAGCGTGATCCCGGGCGGCTGTGGCCGCTGCTGGCGAGTGCGCTGCCCGGCGTGTGCGGCGGCGAGACCCTGGTCTACAAGCTCGACGACTGGAACGAGACCGAGGGCACGGTGGGCATCCCGCCCGCCGTCGCCGCCGCGTTCGACGATCTCGCCGAGGACGAGCTGGGCCTGCTGCGCGCGGGCTATCCGTTCGCGCGCCGCTACGCGGCAGGGCCCGACCGCACCCCCCTCACCGCGCGCCGGACCGCCGGTTCCGCCTGGTCGGCGAGCCCGACCGCGCGACTGATCGGCGAGGTCCTGGACGCGGACCATGTGCTGGCGATTCCGCTGCCGCGGACGACGACGCCGATCACCGGGTGCATGGTCTACCGCTCCGGTGCGGACTTCACCGACGACCAGGTCCGCGCGGCCGAGCAGGTGCAGCCGCTGCTGGCGGCGGTCGAGGAGCAGCGGCAGCTCCTGGAGCGCTGGCAGCGGTCGGCCGCCCCGCAGTCCGTGCCCGAACGGGCCGCGGACTGCGCCCTCACGCCCCGTGAGCTGACCGTGCTGCTCCTGCTGGCGGACGCCCTGACCGCCGCCGCGATCGGCCGCAGGCTCGGCATCTCGGACCGTACGGTCCACAAGCACGTCGAGAAGATCTACCGCAAGCTCGGCACCAGGGACCGCATCAGCACGGTGCTACGGGCGCAGCGGCTGGGGCTGATCCCCACGCCGTGAGCGGTACAGGTCCCGCAGCAGGGCGATCTCCGCGCCGTGGTGCAGGACCTCCTGGTTGACCCACCACACGATGTCGACGAACGGCTCCTCCGGGTCGCTGCCGTGCGGATAGGTGCAGTGGCCGATCGTGTCGAGCGCCGCGTCCCCGGCGCTCAGCAGCGCCTTCCGCCAGGCGGTGACGCCGGTGTCGAAGGCGGCTAGGGCGGCGGTCACGTCTCCGGCGACCACGTAGTCGTCCCGGGTGAGTCGGTGGCTGCCCGAAGTGTGCTCGGCTCGCAGGAACAGCATCTCGGCGAGGTGGCTCAGCCGCCACGCGAGGGTGGTGAAGGGCGGCGGCCACGGGTGCGGGTAGGGCGCGGCGTCGCGCCCCCATTCACCGTCGGCGCTGCCCGCCAGATGCGTCGCGCGGGCACCGGGCCCGTCCACCCGGCGCCGTACCGACCAGCAGTCCGGCACGGGCTCCCAGAAGAACTCGGCGCCGGTCAGCGGTTCGACGTCGGTGTCCGCTCCGTCGCCGCTGTCCATCACCGGTCCTGCCATACGGGCGGCCAGCCGCCGGCAGGCGAAGTCGAACTGGTCCAGCAGCGGCGCGAGGCGCGATGCGGTCACTGACGCTCCCTGGCGAACTCGGCGACGTACGGCCGCACGCGGCGCCGGTGGCGGCGCGTACCGACGGGCTAGCCTGGCACGACCGGCGGGCGACCCGCCTCCCGATAAACGACTCCAGGGAGTCGGCCATGAACCTGAAGCCGAACCGCTCGATCCCCTCGGCGAGCGTGATCCCCGTCCTGATCTATCCCGACGTGCGGGCGGCGGTGGCATGGCTCGGCGCGGCCTTCGGGTTCGTCGAGCGGGTGCGGATCGGTGAGGACCACCGCGCCCAACTCGCCTTCGGGGACGGGGCCGTGATCGTCGGTGACACGCACGGGGAGCGCAGGCCCCCGCGTCCGGGCGAGGTCACGCACTCGGTGACGGTACGGGTGGACGACGTGCGCGCCCACTGCGCGCGGGCCCGGGAACACGGCGCGCGGATCGTCATGGAGCCGACCGACTTCGAGTACGGGGAGCGCCAGTACACGGCCGAGGACCCCGCCGGTCACCGATGGACGTTCTCGGAGACCCTCGCGGACGTCGCCCCGGAGGAGTGGGGCGGGCAGACGGTCTCGGGCGGCTGACGGCGTCAGCCTCGGCGGGCGTGGGACGCGAGGCGGTCGGCGAGCGCGGCGACGAGGTCGCGCAGTTCGCCGGGGCGCTCGATGACGAACGGCCGGTCGAGCGCGGCGAGGACCGCGGGCAGCCAGTCGAGCCGCTCCGCCCGGATCTCGGCACGCAGCCAGCCGCCGCCCGCGGTGTCCTCGCCCGCCTCCGACGCGCACTCCTCCAGCTTTGCGACGCTGTCGGGAAGGTGGGCGCGGATCTGCTCGGCCGTGGCCTGGACGCGCAGGGTCACCCGGTGCCGGTACTCGGCGGTGACGAAGGCCGACAGCACCCGCTGCGCCGGATCGAGGCCCGCGGGCGGTCCGAACGAGCCGGGCAGGGTGCGCGCGTCCGCGATGCGGTCGAGCCGCAGGGTTCGGTCCTCGCCGATCCCCGCGTCGTGGCCCGTGACGTACCAGCGGCTCCCGTGGGCCACGACCCCGTAGGCGTGCAGGGTGCGTTCGCTGCGCCGGCCGTCGCGGTCGGTGTAGCGGACGGAGACCGGGCAGCGGTGGCGGACGGCATCGGCCAGGGTGAGCAGGACCTCGGCGTCGGGGGTGTCGAGCTCGCCGGGATGATCCGTGAAGGCGAGCGCGTCGAGCAGGGCGTCGAGCCGGCGGGCCAGGTGCCGGGGCAGCACCCGGCGGATCTTCGCCGACGCCGTCTCGCTCGCCGTGCGCTCCGCCGTCGTCAGCCCTGCCCGGCGGCCGGCGCTCAGGCCGAGCAGCACGGCCAGCGCCTCGTCGTCGCCGAGCATGAGCGGGGGCAGGCGGTACCCCGGGGCGAGCCGGTATCCGCCGTAGCGGCCGCGCACCGATTCCACGGGCACGTCCAGATCGATCAGATGGTTCACGTACCGCCGCACGGTGCGCCCTTCGACACCGAGGCGGTCGGCGAGTTCGGACACCGTCCGGGTGCCGCCGGACTGCAGCAGTTCCAGCAGTGTCAGCACGCGGCCGGTGGGTCGAGGCATGCGCGCAGCCTAGCTCCGATACAGGACCGATTCTGTCCTCTATTTCTCCTAGCCTGCGGAACACACGCCCTCAGCACGGCCGGCACAGGCCGGCCCGGCACGGCCAAGGAGATTCCCATGGACTTCGTCTCGATCCGCATCATCACCGGCGACGTGGCACGCCTCGTCGCGTTCTACGAGCGCGCCACGGGGGCGCGGGCGACCTGGGCCACCGAGGACTTCGCCGAGCTCAGGACCTCGGGCGCCACCCTGGCGATCGCCGGCACCCGCACCGTCCCGCTGTTCGCCCCGGACTCCGCCCGCCCGGCGGACAACCACAGCGTGATCACCGAGTTCCTCGTCGACGACGTGGACCGCGTGCACCGGAACCTGACCGGCTTCGTCACGGACTTCGTCGCCGGGCCCACCACGATGCCCTGGGGCAACCGGTCGCTGCTGTTCCGCGACCCGGACGGCAACCTCGTCAACTTCTTCACCCCGGTCACGGCGGCGGCCGTGGAGAAGTTCGCGCGCTGACACGACACGCGCCCCCGGTCGTACGGGAGTCCTGAGATCCCGGCGCTCAGTCCTGTCCCGTGCCCGGGCCCACCCCGCCCTGCAGCCGCTCCAGGTCCGACGGCCTGACCTGGATCGCCACCACCGCGATCAGCGCGGCGATCACGGCGAAGATCGCGGCCATGACGAAGGCGGCCGAGACGCCGGCCGTGAGGACGTGGTCTGAATAGGGCGACGGGAGCTGGCCGGTGCGCCGGAAGCGGATGCGTTCGGCCGGCGTCGCCTGGGCCAGGAAGCGGGGGATCTGCTTGTGCGCCTCGTTCGTGCTGGCCGTGCCGAACATGGTGACCAGGATGGACAGGCCCAGCGAACCGCCCACCTGCTGCGTGGCGTTGAGGAGTCCGGAGGCCGCGCCGGTCTCCCGGACGGTGACGTTGGAGAGCGCCATGAGCGTGAGCGAGACGAACTGCATGCCCATGCCGAGGCCGAAGACGAGGATCGGTCCGAGGATGCTGCCGGCGTACGTGGAGTCGACGTCGGTCAGGGTCAGCCAGGCCAGGCCGGCCGCGGCGAGGACGGCGCCGACCACCATGAAGGGCTTGGGGCCGAACCGGGGCAGGAACTTCGAGGCGAGCGCGGCACCGACCGCGATCACCGCGCTGACCGGCAGGAAGGCAAGCCCTGCCTCGAGCGGGCTGAAGCCGAGCACGTCCTGCACGAAGAGCGTGAGGAAGAAGAACATGCCGAAGATCGCGGCGGCGAGGCTCAGCATGATCCCGTACGTGCCCGCGCGGTTGCGGTCGGCGAACATGTGCAGCGGGGTGATGGGCTGCCGGGAGCGCCGCTCGATCAGGATGAACCCGGCCAGGACGACGACGGCCGCGGCGAACGAGGCGAGCGTGAGGGCGTCCCGCCAGCCCTCCTGCGCGGCTCTGATGAAGCCGTAGACCAGCAGCACCATGCCCACGGTGGAGGTCAACGCGCCGGCGATGTCGAAGTGGCCCGCGTGGCGTTCGGACTCCTTGATGAAGCGGGGTGCGGCCAGGGCGATGAGCACGCCGATGGGCACGTTGACGAAGAGCACCCAGCGCCAGTTCAGCCACTCGACGATCATTCCGCCGGCGAGCAGCCCGATGGCGCCGCCGCCGGAGGAGACCGCGGCGAAGACCCCGAACGCCCGGTTGCGTTCCGGGCCTTCGCGGAACGTCGTGCTGATCAGGGCGAGCGAGGTCGGGGAGGCGATGGCACCGCCGACGCCCTGCAGGGCGCGCGCGGCGAGGAGTTGGCCCGAGCTCTGCGCGAAGCCGCCCAGCAGGGAGGCCAGGGCGAAGAGCAGCACGCCGAAGATGAACATCCGCCGCCGGCCCAGGATGTCGCCGGTGCGCCCGCCGAGGAGCAGCAGGCCGCCGAAGGTGAGCGTGTAGGCGTTGACCACCCAGGACAGGCTCGTGGTGGAGAAGTCCAGGGCGCTCTGGATGTGCGGCAGCGCGATGTTCACGATGGTGATGTCGAGGACCACCATCAGCTGGCACGAGGCGATGACCAGCAGCGCCATGCCGTTTCCGCCGCCGCCCGGTTCCCGGGAGGTGGCCTGTGCTGCGGGGCTGGGCTGGGGGCTGCTGCTCATAGTGCGTGAACTCTCAGTGAACGGTGCCGTCCACTGTCCGACCGTACGCTCCCCCCGTGACCGTCACCACTCGACCGCGGAATCTACGCTCACGGCGACGCGAGTGGCGACGGTCGTGCCCGGGTCAGCTACGGGTCTTGTGGGTCATCGCGAACTCGTCGGCCTCGGGCAGGTCGAAGTCGCCGTGGTCGCTGCCCAGGCCCTGTGCCACCAGCGCCGCCGCCGCGCAGCCCAGGATCGCGGCCTCGCGCGGGGTGCGGCCGAGGCTGATGCCGCGCAGGAACCCGGCCGAGAAGGCGTCGCCGCAGCCGGTGGTGTCGACGACGTCCACGTCGAAGGCGGGGACGGTCTCGGTGCCGTCCGTCGTGACCAGGAGCGCGCCGTCGCCGCCGCGGGTGACGGCGACGAGGCCGGCCCCCGCGGCCAGGAACTTGCGGGCACCGGTGAGGAGGTCCTCCTCCTCGCTGAAGCCGTGCACCTGGTCGTCGTTGGGCAGCAGGAAGTCGACGTACGGCAGCAGCGGCTCGATCTGGTCGTAGGTGCCGAGTGCGCCGGGGGCGAGGAGGTCGACGGAGGTGACCACGTCGTGCTCCTTGGCGTGCGCCAGGATGCGCGCGGCGACGTCGGCGCCGATCAGTTCGGGGCCGCCGAGGTGGAGATGCGTCGACTCGGCGACGGCGTCCCAGGGCACGTCGTCGAGGCCGTAGGTGATGTTGGCGCCCAGCAGGTGGAGGGTGGGGCGCTCGCCGTTGGGGCGGATGGGCAGGACGGTCGCGGAGGTGGAGGTGTCGCTGCGGCGGACGAGCAACTCGGTGTCGATGCCCGCCCGGTCGAGGAGCTGGATGAGCAGGTCGCCGGTCGGGTCGGTGCCGATCGCGCCGGTGGTGCGCACCGAGGCGCCGAGTTTGGCGAGGGTGAGGGCGGTGCCGGCGGCCGTGCCGGCCGCGGTCATCCGGATGTCGTCCACGAGGGTGGCGCCCTGGCCCTCGGGTATCTCCTCCACCGGCCGTACCAGCACGTCCAGTACGTGCACGCCCATCGTGACGACCTTCATCGGGTTCCCTCCTGCGCGGGTGGTACGGGGTGGGTGGTGCCGTAGTCGCGGGCGATCGCGGCCTCGATGACCGCGAGTTGCTGTGCCTCGTCGAGGGCGCGGGGTGTGCCGAAGGCGGTGGCGTGCTGGTGGACGCCGCAGGCCCACTCCAGGAGCAGGGCGTGCTCGACGGCCCGGTCCAGGGTGGTGGCGTGGGTGACCGCTCCGTGGTTGGCCATCAGCGCGGCGCCGCGTCCCTCGAGCGCGGTGAGCACCGACTCGGCCAGTTCGGGGGTGCCGAAGGTGGCGTACGGTGCGACCCGGACGTTACCGCCCAGGGCGAGCAACTGATAGTGGATGCACGGCAGTTCGTCCAGGACGCAGGAGAGCGCGGTGGCCATCGGGGCGTGGGTGTGGACGACCGCGCAGGTGCCGTAGCGCCGGTAGACGCCGAGGTGGAGGTCGAGTTCGGAGGTGGGTTCCAGGCTTCCGTCGACGATGTTCCCGTCGAGGTCGACCACGGTCACCTGGTCCGGGCTGAGCCGGGCGAGTACCGCCCCGGTCGCGGTGATCGCGACCCGCTCCCCCACCCGCACGCTGACGTTCCCGGCCGTGCCGATGAGCAGGCCCTCGGCGCCCAGTCGGCGGCAGGCGTCGGCGACGGCGGCCCGCTCCTGACCCAGCACCGCGCTTGAGTCGGTCATGTGCGGGAACCTAACCCAAAGGTGAAACAAAGTCACGTTCGGATTCGGAGGTTGTTTCGTGAACGAGCCGACCACCGCAGCGCTGCGCCGCACCCCCCAACAGGCGCGCAGCAAGGCCCGGTTGGCGCGGGTCCTGGAGGCCGCCGAGCGGGTCCTGATCGTGGAGGGCGTCGAGGCGCTCACCACGACCCGCGTCGCCGCCGAGGCGAAGGTCTCGGTCGGCTCGCTGTACCAGTACCTGCCCGACCGCGAGGCGATCATCGACGCGCTCGCGGCCGGTTACTTCGCCCGGCTCGAAGCCGCCATGGACGCGCTCGCGGGGGCCGCGTCCGCCGGGCGCTGGGAGGACCCGGTCGGCGTGCTCGTGGACGAGTTCGCCGCGATCTACCGCACCGAACACGGCTTCCGGGCACTGTGGTTCGGCAGCGGGCTGACCGAGCGGACCCGGGCCGCCGACCGTGCGCACAAGCGCCGCATGGCCGACGGCATCCGCCGCATCCTGCTCGCCCTCGGCCTCGCCCGCGACGACGAGCGGCTCGCCCGGTCCTGCCTCACCGCGATCCTGACCGCGGACGCCCTCGCCCAGGAGGCCTTCCGCCGCGACGCGACAGGCGACGCGGACCTCCTGGAGGAGGCGAAGGTCATGCTGCGGGGGTATCTCGCCGCGATCGCCGAGCGGGCGTGAGGCCGGTCTCGATCCTCAACGAGAGCTGAAGGAGGCCGTATTCACACTCCGCGTCACCTGTCGCGTCGCGGCGCATGGCCTCTGGGCGAGGCGTCCGCGGTGAGAGACATCCTGGAGGAGGCGAAGGTCATGCTGCGGGGGTATCTCGCCGCGATCGCCGAGCGGGCGTGAGGCCGCCGCCCCGGATCTTCAACGGGCGCTGAGGGAGGCCGGTTCACACCACGTGGGCCTCCGGGCGGGTCTCGGCGCCGGAGTGGAAGCGGTCGGCGCCGAACGGGGAGATGTCGGCGAAGGGCTCGCGCTCCAGGTGCAGATCGCGCAGGATCTCGCCGACGGCCGGGCCCTGGAGGAAGCCGTGGCCGGAGAACCCGGTTGCGTAGAGGAAGTTGACGAGTTCGCGGGAGCGGCCGATGAGGGCGTTGTGGTCGGGGGTGACCTCGTAGAGGCCGGCCCAGCCGTCGACGGTCCTCATCCCGGCCAGTCCCGGGGCCCGTTGGCGTACGGCCTCGCGGAACAGCTCCAGCCACTCCGGGGTCCAGGTCGTGTCGAAGCCGTCGGGCTCGCGGGGGTCGGCGAGGCCGAACAGCAGGCCGTCGTCGCTGTTGTGGAAGTAGGCCGTCGAGGCGAAGTCGATCGTGAACGGGATGCGCGGCGCGGGGGGCACGAGCGGTTCGGTGAAGGCGAGTTGGCGCCGTACCGGCCGGACCGGGAGGTGGAGGCCCGCCATGTCGCCGATCTGCGCCGACCAGGCGCCCGCGGCGCAGATGACGGTGCCGCAGTCGATCCGGCCGCGGTCGGTGTGGACGGCGGTGACGCGGTCGCCGGCGGTGTCGAGGCCGGTGACGGTGGTGTGTGTGGCGAAGGTGACCCCGGCCCGGGCGGCGGCGTCGGCGTAGCCCTGGACGACCAGGCGGGGGCGGGCGTGCCCGTCCTCCGGCGAGTAGGCGGCGGCCACCAGGCCGTCGGTGCTGACGTAGGGGCACAGGCGGCGGGCCTCGTCCGGGGAGATCATACGGGTGGGGACACCCAGTGCGTTCTGGGTCCTGACGCCTGCCTCGAACTCCGTGACCTGCTGCTCGGTGGTCAGCAGGAAGAGGTAGCCGACGGTGTCGAGGCGGATGTCGGCGCCGGGGCGGTGCGCGAAGTCGGCGTAGGCGCGCAGACTGCGGCTGCCCAGCTCGATGTTGAGCGGGTCGGAGAACTGCGCGCGGACCCCGCCGATCGGCTTGCCCGAGCTGCCGCAGGCGAGTTCGCCGCGCTCGACCACGACGACGTCGCTCACCCCCGCCTCGGCGAGGTGGAACGCGGCGCTGGCACCCATCACGCCACCGCCGATGATCACGACGTCCGCGGTCGGGGGAACGGAGCGGAAGGTGGATGAGGAGGACAAGAGGCCGTCCCTTCCGAAGGCCGGCGCCGGAGCCGGCCGATGCCGGCCCGGGGCGCGCCTTGCGCGGTGAATGAGTGGCTCGGTGACCTTACGCCGGAGATCCCGCTTTCCGCCGCCCCGCTTTCCGCCGGGTCGACCCGGCCCGTTCGTCACTGCCGGTCAACCCAGCCCGTTCGTCTCCGCCGACTCAGCCCGGCACGTCCATCCCTGCCGGCTCAGCCCGGCACGTCCATCCGCTGCGTGCCGACCACCGACAGCAGCCGCAGCGCCTCCTCGGACGGCGAGCCGGGGGCGGCGGTGTAGATGACGACGCGCTGGTCGCGGTCGGTGATGTCGAGGACGTCGCAGGTGACGGTGAATCGGCCGACGAGGGGATGCTCGAAGGTCTTGCAGAGGGTGGGCGTGGCGGCCACCTCGTGGGCGGCCCACAGCCGGGCGAACTCCTCGCTGCCGTCGAGCAGTTCGGCGACCAGCCCGGTCACCTCGGGGTCGTCGGGGTACCGGGCCGCAACGGCGCGCAGATGCTGCACGGAGGACCGTACGAACTCGTCCGCGTCCGAGACGCCGTAGAGCCGCCGGCCCGGCTGGTGCGGGCCGAGGAACGCGCGCCGTACGAGGTTGCGGTCCCGGCGGGTGAGGGCGGAGAAGTCCTCCATCAGCGCGGCGGCCAGATCGTTCCAGGCGATGACCTCGTACGTGGCCGAGACGACGATCGCGGCCGCGTCGGGTAGCCGGCGCAGGAGGTCGACGACGCTCTTGCGCACCTCCCGCGAGGGGCCGGGCCGGGGCCCGGGCGGGACGCCGGCGAGGTGGTGGAGGTGATCGCGCTCGGTGTCCGACAGGCGCAGGGCGCGGGCGAGCTGCGCGAGCACCTCCCGCGAGGGATGCGGGCCGCGCGCCTGCTCCAGGCGCGTGTAGTACTCGGTCGAGATGTACGCCAGCTGCGCCACCTCCTCGCGGCGCAGGCCCGGGGTGCGGCGGCGCGGCCCGGCGGGCAGGCCCACGTCGGCGGGGGTGATGCGCTCGCGCCGGCTGCGCAGGAAGTCGGCCAGTTCACGTCGGTCCACCGGTCCAGTGTGCGCGGACGGCGCGGGGCCGAGCCAGGTACTGCCGGTGCCTGGATGGGCTCCGCGGCCGGGCACAGGCTCGACGCCATGACTACGACACCTGTGCACAACCCGTCCACCACGGGCCCCGGCCTCCTCGCCGGCAAGGTCGCCTTCGTCACCGGTGCCGGCCGCGGCATCGGCGCCGCCGCGGCGCGGCTCTTCGCCCGGGAGGGCGCCCGGGTGCTGCTCGCGGCCCGTACTGAGTCCCAGCTCAAGGCGGTGGCAGAGGAGATCCGGGCGGCCGGCGGCACGGCCGACCACGTGCGCTGCGACCTGGCCGACCCGGCGAGCGTGTCCGCGGCCGTCGACCGGGCCGTGGAGCTGTACGGCCGCCTCGACGTCGCCTTCAACAACGGCGCCACGATCCAGCAGCCCGGCCCGATGGACCGGCTGCCGGAGGCCGACTTCGACCATGTCCTCGCCGTCAACCTCAAGGGCCCGTGGCTGGCGATGCGTGCCGAGGTAGCCGCGATCCGGGCCACCGCGGGCCGCGGGGCGATCGTCAACACCTCCAGCGTCGGCAGCCTGATGGCCAACCCCTGGCTGCCCGTCTACGGCGCGGCGAAGCGGGCGGTCAACAGCCTCACCGCCTCGGCCGCGGCCACGTACGGTCCCGAGGGCATCCGCGTCAACGCCATCGCCCCCGGCACCACGCTCACCGAGATGATCGACGCGTGGGAGGCGAGCTCTCCCGGCATCGTCGACCAGCTCACGGCGCAGACCCCGCTGGGCCGCGCCGCCGACCCGTCGGAGATCGCGGAGGCAGCGGCCTGGCTCCTCTCGGACCGCGCCTCCTTCGTCAACGGCACGGTGCTCAGCGTGGACGGCGGCATCCGCGCCTGAGCACCGGCACGCGCCGGCCGGGGCGCATGGGCCTCCGGGGTGCGTCAGGACGCACGGGCCGTCCGATTGGCGTCAGGTGGTGGGGCCCGCGGGCGGTGCGCCGGTGACGGCGGCGCGGTAGAGGGCTCGCACGGCGGTACTGAAGTAGGCGCTGTAGGACACCTGCGGGGTGTCGCCGCCGGTGTGGTAGCCGCCGATGACCCCGATCACCGCCCAGCCGGCCGGCCGCGGCACCAGCATGGGACCGCCGCTCGTCCCGCCCACGAAGGCGTCGCAGGCGATGCGCAGGAACGTGCCCGGGTCGGCCGGGTCGTCGCTGGGCCACTCGGTGGTCCAGCTCCAGCACTCCAGCGGCTTGGCCGCGTTGGCCGGGTACCCGATCATCCGGACCGGGACGTGGAAGTATCCGGTGTCGGTGAGGAGTTGGACCCCGCCCGTCAGGTCCTCGAGCCGCTTTCCGTCCTCGTTGGGACCGGTGACCGCGAAGCCGACGTCGTAGGCCGCTCCCGCGTGCTCACCGAGGTCGTAGTACTCCTGCGCGACGTAGACGCCGTCGTCCTTCACCGGGAAGATGCCGAACGGCTTCAGGCCGTCGTGATACTGCGGCACGAAGCCCAGGTGGCGCTTGGGAGAGGCGCCGGAGTACCCCTTGAGGCAATGCCCGGCGCTGAGCACCAGGTCGCGGCCGGGGCTGCGCACCACGGAGCCGCTGCAGGTGCGGCCCGTGCCGGTGGCGTCGGTCCAGAAGAACGTGCCGGCCTGCGGGATGCCGTCGAAGCTGCGGCTCGGCGGGATGTGCTCGCCGGGGCGCGGCCCGTCATCCGTGGGCTGTGCCTCGCCCTCCCGGTCCGCGTCGAAGGGCAGCGCGGCGGTCATCCGGGCCGCGTTCCAGTACGTGTCGAGCTCGGGGGCGACCGCGTGGCCGGCGGCCGGTGCCTGGGCGACGGCGGCCGGTGCGAGCCCGGTCCCCACCATCAGGGCGGCCGCGAAGGCGGCGGCGTACGGGAGGACTCTGGTTCTGCGCACTGATCCCCCTCCAAAAGGGCACGGGCATGATCGAGATTCCGCTACCTCGGTGCTGCCCTTTCGCGGTGGGCTTCACCCCTGCTTCGCCCACCACCACCGCCGCGGGTCTCAGCCGAGTGCCGCTCCCAGGGCGTCCGCGAAGGTCGGGTGCTCGAAGGAGAAGCCGGACTCCAGCAGGCGGGTGGGCAGGACGCGTTGGCTCATCAGGATGCCGTCGGCGAACTCGCCGAGCGCCAGCCGCAGGGCGAAGTCGGGGACGGTCAGCAGCGCGGGGCGGCGCAGGGTCTCGCCGACGGTGGCGGTGATGTCCCGGTTGGTCGACGGGTGCGGGGTGGTCAGGTTGACCGGGCCGCCGACGGAGTCGGTGTCGATGACGTGGCGCAGGGCGCGGACCGTGTCGGGAAGGGAGATGTAGCTCCAGTACTGCCGGCCGCTGCCGAGGCGTCCGCCGAGCCCCGCACGGGCGAGCGGCAGCAGGCGGCCCATGGCGCCGCCCTCGGCCGAGACGACGATTCCGAAGCGGGGGGTGGCGACGCGGGTGCCGGCCGCCCGCGCGCCCTCGGCGGCGGCCTCCCAGTCCTGGCAGACGCCGGCCAGGAAGTCGTCCCCGGGGCCGGCCGATTCGTCCACCTCATGCGTCCCGGTGTCGCCGTAGTACCCGACGGCCGACCCCGACACGAACACCGCCGGCGGCTTCCCGCACGCACCGATCGCCGCGGCGAGGGCCTCGGTGCCGTGCACCCGGCTCTCCCGGATCTCCCTCTTGTACGCGTCGGTCCACCGG
>NZ_JBHVGU010000080.1:5868-14805 GCF_042800575.1 Streptomyces sp. NPDC057616 | reverse complement strand
GTGCCGTTGCCACCCCGCTCCCGCACCACCTTCAACAGACCCGCAAACTGCGTCACCCGCAGCCCCGTGAACGTCTCCACCCACACCCGCTCAGCACGTAAGACCCCAGCCATACAAGGGAGATGCCCAGCTCAGAGCCTTGTGCAACACCCTTTAGGGCCTGTTGCGAAAGTCCCGTCGTCCGACTCCGGCGCCCCTACTCGGAGTTGTCCTGGACGGCGGCCCAGAAGTGGTCGACGATCCGGTTCAGGAAGTCGCGTCCGGCGTCGCCGGACTCGCTCGCCGCGTTGCCGGCGCCCCAGTTCAGCGAGGCGACCATCTGCCCCTGGTAGTCCTGGTGCAGCTGCTGCAGGGAGTCCTCCAGTAGCGGCCGGTCCAGGGGCACCGTCTTCGCGACGGGACGGACGTAGGCCTGCCAGCGCGTGGTCACGGCGCTGCGGAGCATCTCGGCGAGCTTCGCCTCGCGTCCGGTGACGGTGACGAAGTCCGGGACCGACAGCTCCAGCAGCTCGGCGAGCGCGGTGGACTGGCGCTCGTTGCCGCGCCAGACGCTGTCCTCCATGTGGAGATAGGCGGGCAGGTCGAGCCCGGCGGCGCGCGCGACGTCCTCGGGGGCGAGGCCGCGGGCGATGCGGTGCTCGCGCAAGGTGCGCGGCCGTCCGATGAGTTCACCGGGGGAGCACCACAACACCCCGGCCAGCGCGCCGAGTTCGGGGCTGGTGGGGGAGAGCTGGCCGCGCTCCCAGGCGACGACCAGGTCCGCCGTGACGTACGGCAGTCCGTACGAGGTGCGCAGGCCGTGGGCGACGTGCTCGGGAGCCATGGCGAGCGCGGCGCGCAGCCGGCGCGCGGCGAGGGCGTCGAAGGGCGGGGCGGGCTGGTGGGGGCGGGTCGGACGTGGGAACACGCGGGCCAACGTAGGCGCGTGGTGACGTCGTGACTACGGTCTGTTCGGCCAGGATCACGGATTGTAGGAACGTACGGATTCGGCCATCTGTGCGGTCCGTGCGGGGCCGGCCGACGATCGTCCTCCGCTGGTGCGGGCGCGCCGGAGAGTCCTTCCGGCCGGGTGGCGCGCGCGGTGGCGCATGTGTGAACGTCAAGCTCGAAGGGCATATGCGAGCCCGTTCGCGGGCTCCCCGGCCTCCCGGACCCCGTACCGCACGGCGTGGGCGCGGGGGCGCGGGCGGCGCCCGTGCGGGCGGACGCCGACGGCGAGTGCGCCACCGCCGGCCGGGGGAGCGGCTCCGCGGGGACCGGCGGCGCGCGGCTCGATTGCGACCTCGCGCCGCCGGGCGTCACCCCTTGACGGCCCCGCCCAGCGCGAAGCCGCTGCCCAGCCGCCGGGAGATCAGCACGTACAGCAGGATCACGGGCGTGGAGTAGACGATCGAGAACGCGGCCAGCTGCCCGTACGCCACCATCCCGCGGTTGCCGAAGAACTCGTTGATGCTCACGCTCGCCGGCATCTGGTCCGGGGTGAGCAGGAGCATGAAGGGGACGAAGAAATTCCCCCACATCAGGACGAACGAGAAGACGGTGACGACGGCGAGGCCCGGTCCCATCAGGGGCAGCACGATGCGGACCAGGGACTGCATCGACGACGCCCCGTCCGTCCAGGCCGCCTCCTCCAGCTCCTTCGGCACGCCGTCCATGAAGTTCTTCATCAGCCAGATGGCGAAGGGGAGTTGGGAGGCGGCGAAGAACAGGATCGTGCCCTGCATGGTGTCGATCAGGTCCACCTGCACGAACAGCGCGTACACCGGCACCATGATCGCCGTGATGGGCAGGCTGGTGGCGAACAGCACGGTCAGCAGGAAGGGACGGTTCAGGCGCGAGCGGAAGCGCGAGAGCGGGTACGCCGCCAGCGCCGCGCACACCACCGTCAGCAGCGTCCCGCCGCCGCACAGGATCAGGCTGTTCAGCAGCGGGGTGAAGGTGATGTCCGAGGTGAGGATCGCGTCGAAGTTGGACCAGGTGACGCCGTCCGGGGCCTTCACGCGGAGGTCCGCGTGCGGGTCCACCGACGACAGAAGCACCCAGGCGAGCGGCAGCGCGAAGGCGGCCGCGACCACCAGCAGGCCGATGTCGGCGGCCAGCCGGCGGCTTCTGCGGCGGGAGGCGAGTGTGAGGGCCATGGTGTCCGTCAGACCTCCGTCCGCAGCAGGCGCAGATAGACGAGGGAGAACAGGGAGCCGACCAGGAGCAGCAGCAGGGCTACGGCGGTGCCGTAGCCGATCATGCTGTTCTGGAAGGCCTGCTCGTACATGAACAGGGGGAGGGTCTGGCTCTTGTTGCCCGGGCCGCCCCGCGTCATCACCCAGATCAGCCCGAAGACCGACAGGGTCTGCAGGGTGTTGAGCATCAGGTTCGTGCCGATGGAGCGGCGGATCATCGGCAGCGTGATGTGCCACATCCGGCGCCAGCCGCCCGCGCCGTCGACCTCCGCCGCCTCGGTGATCTCCTGGGGGATCTCGTTCAGGGCGGCCGAGTAGACCAGCATCGAGAAGGCCGTGCCGCGCCACACGTTGGCGAACGACACCGCCAGGATCGGCAGGGTGAACAGCCAGTTCTGGGACGGGAGATGGAGCCAGTCGAGGATGGCGTTCAGGGTGCCCTCGCGGCGGAAGAAGGCGTAGAGCAGGAAGCCCGCGACGACCTCCGGCAGCACCCACGCGGTGATGACGATGCCGCCGGTCAGGGTGCGGACGGGCTTCGAGGCGCGCTGCATCAGCGTCGCCAGGGCCAGCCCCAGGGTGTTCTGGCCGAGCAGCGAGGAGACGACCGTGAACACGAGCGTCAGCCATACGGCGTTGATGAACTCGTCGTCCCCGAAGGCCTTGCGGAAGTTGGCGAGGCCGACGAAGGAGGAGTGGGCCTGACCGGTGAGCTGGAGGTCGGTGAAGGCGATGTAGGCGCAGTAGGCGATCGGGCCCGCGAGGAAGAGCAGGAGCAGGACCACCGCGGGGGCGACCGGCAGGGCCCGGGTCAGCCCGCGGGCGACGGGAGTTCGCGGACGGGGCGCCTGGCTTGGCGCCGGCGGGCCCGGGGGGACCTCTGCTGTCTTGAGGTCCGCCCCGGTGTGCGGAGTTGCTGCGGTCATCGGTGGTGGCCGCCGATCACTTCTTGACGACCTGGTTGTCCGTGGCGTCCTTGAGCGCGTCGTCGTAGCCGCTCGCCGCCTTGTCGACGGACGTGTCGCCCGTCGTGACGCCCTCCATCGCCTCCTGGATCGCCGTGGACACCTTCGGGTACGCCGGGTAGGCGGGCCGGTAGTGGGTGCTGGCGACCAGGTCGGTGAAGAACTTGATCCCGGGCTGCGCCTTGGCGTACGAGGGATCGTCCGCCACGTCCTTGCGGACCGCGATGCCGGAGTTGGCGATGTACCACTTCTGCGCGTTGGCCTTGGTCTGCATCGTCCTGATGAAGTCGAAGGCCAGGTCGGGGTTGCCCGCCTTGGCGGGGATCGCCCAGGTCCAGCCGCCGGACATGCTCACCTTGCCGGGCGCCTGGCCGTTCTGCGTGGGCATGTGGGCCAGGCCCAACTCGCTGGACCACGTGGGCCATTCGTGGCCGCTGCCCTTCAGCCAGGCCTGCGGCAGCCACGAGCCGTCGAGGTCGATGCCCAGCTTGTGCTTGGGCAGCATCTCGCCGGCCACGATGGTCTGGATGTTGGGGTCGAGGGCGGTGGCGACCTCCGTGCCGAGCTTCTCCCGGTAGACCGTGTGGACGAAGTCGAGGGAGTCCTTGAAGCCCTGGCCGCCGGCGATCCACTTCTTGGTGGACTTGTCGTAGAGCGGGTCCGTGGTGCCGTCGCCGGTGCCGTACAGGAGCATCTCGAAGCCCTGCATGGTGGCGGCCTCACCGGCGGGCTTGCCGGTGTAGACGTTGAGGGGGGTGACGCCCGGGACCTTCTTCTTGATCGTGCGGGCGGCGTCGAGGACCTCGTTCCAGTTCTTCGGCTGCCAGTCGGCGGGCAGGCCGGCCTTCTTGAAGATGCCCTTGTCGAACCAGAGGCCGCGGGTGTCGGTGCCGTCGGGGACGCCGTACGTCTTGCCGTCCTCGGCCTTGGCCGCGGTCTTCGCCGTGTCGATGAACTGGTTCCAGTCGGGCCACTTGGCGAGATACGGGTCGAGCGGCTTCAAGTACCCGCTGGTGATGTCGGAGTTGATGAGGAAGGTGTCCTCGTAGACCAGGTCCGGGGCGGTCTTGGGGGAGCGGAGCATCTGCTGGAGCTTGGTGTAGTACTCCGAGTCCGGGGCCTTGATGGGGACCAGTTCGACCTTCTTGCCGGGGTACTTCTTCTCGAACTGCTTCTTGATGTCCGCGAGATAGGTGTCCATCACGCGGATCGAGTTGTCGGTGGACTGCTTGAAGGAGACCCGCACGGTGTCCGGGTCGCTGCCGGAGCCGCTGCCGCACGCCGTGAGGGCACTTGCGGACAGGGTGAGGGCAACGAGCGTCACGAGAGGGGCGGTTGAGCGGGGGCGGGCGGCGGTGGGGCGCACGGGCACGACCTCCTACTGGCCTACGACACTGTCGGCCGATGGATGTGCGGTGAAGGTAGGAGGAGTGGTCTAGTCAGGTCAACGGGTGTGCGGCGATCTATCGCGCCCGATCCGACTCTCCTCGCTCCTCCTTCACCCACCGGTACTGCAACTCGGGCCGCCCCACGGTCCCGTACTGCGGATTGCGGGCCGCCCTGCCCGCGTCCACCAGGTGCTCCAGATACCGCCGGGCCGTGATCCGGCTGATCCCCACGGTCTCCGCCAGGCCGGTGGCGGTCAGGCCCTCCGCGCAGTCCCGCAGCGCCACCGACACCCGCTCCAGGGTCGGTGCGCTCAGGCCCTTGGGCAGCGCGGCGGGGGACGGGGCGCGCAGGGTGGCCAGGGCCCGGTCGACCTCGTCCTGGCCGCTCGCCTCGCCGACCGCGCCGTGGAACTCCGCGTACCGCACCAGCCGGTCGCGCAGGGTCGCGAAGGTGAACGGCTTCAGCACGTACTGCACGACGCCCAGCGACACGCCCTCCCGTACCACGGCCAGGTCGCGCGCCGAGGTCACCGCTATCACGTCCACCTGATGCCCGGCCGCCCGCAGCGACCGCGCGAACTGGAGCCCGTGCACGTCCGGCAGATGCAGGTCCAGCAGCAGCAGGTCCACCGCCGTGCGCTCCATCAGCCGCCGCGCCTCCGCCCCGGTGTGCGCCTTGCCCACCGCCACGAACCCCGGCACCCGCCCGACGTACATCACATGCGCGTCGGCGGCCACGGGGTCGTCCTCGACGACGAGCACACGAATGGGCTGCGCGGCGGTCATGCGTCACCTCTTCGCGGGGTCGGGGTGGTCGTCCTGGCGGGGTGAGCGGGCAGGGGGCGTCGGACGCCGGGCGGGGTGTGTGTGCCGGGGGCCGCTGGGTTGCCCTGCGGGCGGGCGACGTGGAGGGGCTGCGCCGTGGTCATGCGTCACCTCCTGGCGGGGCGGGGGTGGCCGCGGTGGAGCGGGGCCGGCGGAGATGCGCGGGGTGGGTGCCGCTGGCCACGGGGTCGGTCTCCACGGCCGGCACGGGGGTGTCCTCCATGACCGGGACGCGGAGAGTGTGGCCGGTGGTCATGCGTCACCTCTTGCCGATGTGGGCGTGGGCGTGGGCGCGGGGGCGGAGGCCGTCGTGGTTGCCGGGGCGGAGGCCGTCGTGGGCAACGGGAGGCGGACCTCGAAGATCGCGCCGCCCTCCCGGGCCTCCGTCACCGTCAGGGTGCCCTCGTGGCGGGTGACCGCCTGGCGGACCAGGGCGAGGCCCAGCCCGCGGCCGCCGGGGCCGGCCGGCTTGGTCGAGAACCCCCGCTGGAACACCAGCTCGGCATGGGCGGGGTCCACCCCCTCGCCGGTGTCCGCGACCCGGATCACCAGCTCGCCCGCCTCCGCGTACGCCGTCACCGTCACCCGGGCGCCGATGCTGCCCTGCGCCGCGTCCACCGCGTTGTCGATCAGGTTGCCGAGGATCGTCACCAGGTCGCGAGCCGGCAGGCTGGGCGGGAGCAGGCCGTCGTCGAGGCGGCTGTCCTGCGACACCACCAGCTCCACGCCCCGCTCGTTGGCCTGGGCCGTCTTGCCGAGCAGCAGCGCCGCCAGCACCGGCTCGCTCACCGCCGCCACCACCTGGTCGGTCAGCGCCTGGGCCAGCTCCAGTTCGGCCGTGGCGAAGTCCACCGCCTCCTCCGCCCGGCCCAGTTCGATCAGGGAGACCACCGTGTGGAGCCGGTTCGCCGCCTCGTGCGCCTGCGAACGCAGCGCCTGCGTGAAGCCCCGCTCCGAGTCCAACTCGCCCGTCAGCGACTGCAGTTCGGTCACGTCCCGCAGCGTCACCACCGAACCGCGGCGTTCCCCGCCCGACACCGGCGAGGTGTTGACCACCAGCACCCGCTCCGCCGACATGTGCACCTCGTCCACGCGCGGCTCCGAGGCCAGCAGCGCACCCGTCAGCGGCGCCGGCAGACCGAGCTCCGCGACCGACCTTCCCACCACGTCCTCCCCGGACGGCACCCCGAGCAGCTCCCGCGCCCCGTCGTTGATCAGCGCCACACGGTACTGGCCGTCCAGCATCAGCAGCCCCTCGCGTACGGCGTGCAGCGCGGCCTGGTGGTAGTCGTGCATCCGGCTGAGCTCGCCCGCGTTCATGCCGTGGGTGTGGCGGCGCAGCCGCGCGTTCACGACGTACGTGCCGATCGCGCCGAGCGCGAGCGCGCAGCCCGCCACGCCGACCAGCGCCGACACCTGCCCCTGCACCTGTCGGCTGATCGCCTTCACCTTGATGCCCGCGCTGACCAGCCCGACGATGTGCCGGTGCTCGTCGTAGACAGGCACGACGGCCCGGACCGACGCGCCGAGCGTGCCCGTATAGGTCTCGGTGAAGGCCGTACCCCGCAGCGCGGGCGCGATGTTCCCGCGGAAGTGCTTGCCGATCTGGTTCGCGGTCGGATGGGTCCAGCGGATGCCCTTCGTGTTCATGATCGTGACGAAGTCGACGTCCGCGTCCCGCATCACCTTCAGAGCGTACGGCTGGAGCTCGGCGGTGGGATTCGGCGTCCGGATCGCGGCCACCACGGACGGGGCGTCCGCGATCGAACGGGACACCGCCATCGCCTGGCGGGCCGCCGCGTCCTCGGCCTGCCCCCGGTCGCTGAAGTAGCTGAACAGTGCGTATCCGGCCACGAGCACCGCTATCAGCACGGCCTGCATCGCGAACAGCTGGCCGGCCAGGCTCCGGGGTCTCGGGACGGGGATGCGCATGTCGTCAGTGTGCCCCGCACGTCAATCGTGAACTAAATGAACGGAAGGGTGACCGCCCTCACACGGCGGGAGATAGTCACCGCATCGGTGAAGCGGCGCGAGCGGGCCATTCGGTTCCGGCCACCGCCTCCCGACCGATCCGCACCCCCATCCCCATCCCCCGGACGTGAGCCGCACGCCGGTGATGCCGACGAAGACGTCAAGGAGGGCATCCGTGGCCGCCAGAACCCCCGAGACGGCACATGCCGCACCCGCTGGGAAGCGGGACCGCACCCACTATCTGTACATCGCCGTCATCGTCGCGGTGGCGCTCGGTATCGCGGTGGGCCTGATCTGGCCGGACGCGGGCGTCGAGCTCAAGCCGCTCGGTACGGGCTTCGTGAACCTGATCAAGATGATGATCTCCCCCATCATCTTCTGCACGATCGTGCTCGGCATCGGCTCCGTACGCAAGGCCGCGAAGGTCGGTGCCGTCGGCGGTATCGCCCTCGGCTACTTCGTGGTGATGTCCCTGGTCGCCCTGGCCATCGGCCTCGTCGTCGGCAACATCCTGCACCCGGGCGACGGCCTGCACATCACGAACGCGCTCAAGGCCACCGGGCACGACCAGGTGGACGGCGAGGCGCTGCCGCCGGTCGAGTTCGTCCTGTCGATCATCCCGGTGACCTTCGTCTCCGCCTTCACCCAGGAGCAGGTGCTGCAGACCCTGCTGGTCGCGCTGCTCACCGGCTTCGCGCTGCAGTCCATGGGCTCCATGGGCCAGCCCGTGCTGCGCGGCATCGAGCACATCCAGCGGCTCGTCTTCCGCATCCTCGCCATGGTCATGTGGGCGGCCCCGATCGGTGCCTTCGGCGCCATCGCGGCGGTGGTCGGCTCCGCCGGTCTCGACGCGCTCAAGAGCCTCGCCATCCTCATGCTCGGCTTCTACGTCACCTGTTTCCTGTTCGTCTTCATCGTGCTCGGCGCGCTGCTGCGGGTCATCGCGGGCCTGAACATCTTCTCCCTGTTCAAGTACCTGGCCCGGGAGTTCCTGCTGATCCTGTCCACCTCCTCCTCCGAGTCCGCGCTGCCGCGGCTGATCGCGAAGATGGAGCACCTGGGCGTCAGCAAGCCGGTGGTCGGCATCACCGTCCCGACCGGCTACTCCTTCAACCTCGACGGCACGATGATCTACATGACCATGGCGTCGCTCTACATCGCGGACGCCCTGGGCACGCCGATGTCCATCGGCGAGCAGATCCCGCTGCTGCTCTTCCTGCTGCTGGCCTCCAAGGGCGCGGCGGGCGTCAGCGGCGCCGGCCTCGCGACGCTGGCCGGTGGTCTGCAGTCGCACAAGCCCGCGCTGGTGGACGGCGTCGGCCTGATCGTCGGCATCGACCGCTTCATGAGCGAGGCGCGCGCCCTGACCAACTTCGCGGGCAACGCCGTCGCCACCGTCCTGATCGGCACCTGGACCAAGGAGATCGACACCGACCGGGTCCAGCAGGTCCTCGCCGGTGAGCTGCCCTTCGACGAGACGACGCTCCTGGACGACGACGTGCAGCCGGAGGTCGAGGTGCCCGAGCAGGGCGGCGAGAAGGAACTCGCGAAGGCCTGAGCGCGGCTCCGGGGGGGGGGGGGGTCCCCCCCCCCCCCTACCCCCCCACCCCC
>NZ_JBHVGU010000080.1:0-5858 GCF_042800575.1 Streptomyces sp. NPDC057616 | reverse complement strand
GTTCGGGGTTACGGGGGGGGGGGGGCGAGAAGAAACTGGAGAGGTCCTGAGCGCGGCTCTGGGGGCTCCGTCTCCCCCTGGGGGCCCCGCCCCCCCGGCCTTGCCGTTCCCGGACGCGCGCCGGAGACCGGACTCTCACCGATCTCTTACCGTCATCCACTAGCGTGCGCCGCCGGTCCGGTACTTACGCACCACATTCGTTGGAGGCACGGGGGAATGAAGATCGACTGGGACCGGCGTACGTGTGCCCGCAAGGGCCACGTCACCTATGCGCCGGACGATCCGCGCCTGCGGGTGCGCCTGCACGCCGAGACCGCGCTCGGGGAGGTCTGGCGCTGCCTGCGCTGCGGCGACTTCGTGCTCGGCGAGCCGCACGGCTCGGGACCGGCCGACCACGCGCCCCTCGTGCCGCGCGGCAAGGTGCTGCGAGACCTGTTCATCCTGCGCTTCCTGGCGATCGAGCGGGCGGTGCGCGGCGTGTTCATCGTGCTGGTCGCGCTGGCGGTGTGGAAGTTCAGCAACAGCCAGCACTCGGTGCGCAGGCTCTTCGACGAGTACCTCGACGTCTTCCGGCCGGTCTTCCGCCACTTCCACTACGACCTCGACCACTCACCGGTCGTCGGCACCATCCAGAAGACCTTCGGCTACAAGCACGACACCCTGTTGCTGGTCGCCGGACTGCTGCTCGCCTACGCCCTGATCGAACTCGTCGAGGCGGTCGGCCTCTGGTACGCCAAGCGCTGGGCCGAGTACCTCACGGTGGTCGCCACCGCCGCGTTCCTGCCGCTGGAGATCTACGAACTCACCGAGCACATCAGCTGGTTGAAGATCGCGACCCTGGTCCTCAACATCCTCGCCGTGCTCTACATCGCCCTCGCCAAGCGCCTGTTCGGCCTGCGCGGCGGCCGCCGGGCCTTCGAGGAGGAACGCGAGAGCGCGTCCCTGCTGGAGGTCGAGGAGTCGGCGGGCGTCCCGGCGGGAGCCGCCTAGGGCCCACGGGGCCGCACCCTCACTCCTTTCGCCGCACCTGCCCCAAATGCTTTGACCCCCGCACCCGTCCGGCCCCAGGCTGGACGGGCCCGGGACCGACGGTCGAACGCAGGGAGGCGTCCATGGGGGACGACGAGGTGCAGCTCCTCAGCTCGGACGAGTACCGGCGCAGGTACGGCGCGGAGCGCGAGCCCTCGCCGCTGTCGCTGGACCGGATCAACGAGCTCTTCCAGGAGTTCCTGATCGCCGTAGCGCGGCCCGCGCAACCCGACGCGGACGGCCACCGCGACCTCGCGCGGCGGCTGCGCGAGCACCTCGGCTCGGCGCCCACCGACCGCCCGGTGGTCAAGGCCGCGTACCCGCCCTACGACCTGCCCAACGTCCACCTCGCCCTGGAGCGCTGGTTCGCCGCGGACGGCCGTTCCTTCGAGCTGGTCGGCATGCGCGGCGCCCAGCACCGCGGCGAGCTCACTCTCGGCGACATCATCGAGGCGGCCGACCGCTACGACCGCTTCGTGATCGGCGCCGTCGACTACGCCCATCTGCCCGTCTCGCCCGACGAGGAACTGGCCTGCGTCTCCTGCGGGTTCTACCTCGGCGTCGCGGACGGCGAGCGCTTCGCGATCCTGCTGCGCGGCCCGCAGGACGAGTACGGACGCAACAAGGTCGAGCTGGAAGTCCTGGCCGGCGACAAGGAGTTCGCCGACCGCCTGCTCGCCGAGGTCGACGGCCTCGTGCGCGCGCACAGCATCTTCCGCGGCCAGGTGCTCTCCTTCGAGGGCTCCCAGTTCGGCCACGGCCTCGGCCCGTTCCGCTTCCACCGCCGCCCGGGTCTGACCCGCGAGGACATCGTGCTGCCGGCCGGGCTCCTGGAGCGGGTGGAACGGCAGGTCGTGGGCGTGGCCCGCCGCCGCGAGCAGCTGCGCGCCGCCGGCCAGCACCTGCGCCGCGGCCTCCTGCTCTACGGTCCTCCCGGCACCGGCAAGACCCACACGATCCGCTACCTCCTCTCGTGCCTGCCGCAGTTCACGGTGGTGGTCCTGTCCGGCGAGAGCATCGACGCGATCGGTCCCGCCTGCGCCCTGGCCCGGATGCTGCAGCCCGCGCTCGTCGTGCTCGAGGACTGCGACCTGATCGCCGAGGCCCGCGACCACGGCGCGGGCGAACAGCCCCTGCTCTTCCAGGTGCTGAACGAGATGGACGGCCTCGGCGACGACGCCGACGTCGCGTTCCTGCTCACCACCAACCGCGCCGACCTGCTGGAGCCGGCCCTCGTGCAGCGCCCGGGCCGGGTCGACCTCGCCGTGGAGATCCCGCTGCCGGACGCGGACGGCCGCGCGGCCCTGCTCGCCCTCTACGGCGCGGGACTCGGCCTCGGCCGGGAGGTCGCCGAGGAGGTGGTGTCCCGCACCGAGGGCACGACGGCCTCCTTCACCAAGGAGCTGGTCCGCCGCGCCGTGCTGATCGCGGCGGAGCGCGAGGCGCCGCGCACCGAGGCGGCGGACGTCCGCGAGGCCCTCGACGAGCTGCTCTCCGACCGCGACCGGCTGACCCGGCGGCTGCTTGGGGTGCGGCCGGGCGAGGACGAGGACTGGTCCGAGGCGGGCGACGAGGACGACGAGGACGACACGGAGGAGTACGGGGGCCCGCCCTCGGGGGAGTGGCTGCTGGGCCCGCGCCCGGGCCCGTCGCCGTACTGACGCATCGGCCGTTGCCCTGACGTCGGCGTCAAGGATTACCGTCGAGGACATGCGAATCGGCGAGCTGGCCGCACGGGCCGGGACCACGACGCGAACGCTCAGGTACTACGAGTCGCGCGGTCTGCTGCCCGCGCGGCGCGGCACGAACGGCTACCGCACCTACGACGAGAGCGACCTGAAGCTGCTGCGGCAGATCAGGACGCTCCAGGACTTCGGGTTCGACCTGGAGGAGACGCGGCCGTTCGTGGAGTGCCTGCGGGCCGGGCACCCGGAGGGCGACTCCTGCCCGGCGTCGCTCGCGGTCTACCGCCGCAAGCTGGACGAGCTCGACGCGCTGATCGGCGAGCTCAAGGCCGTGCGGGCGACGATCGCCGTGCGGCTGGCCTCGGCCGACGAGCCGCCGTTGTGCGAATGGGGAGGGCAGGAACTGTGATCGATGTGACCGACGAGGATTTCACGGCGGAGGTGATCCGCTCCGAACTGCCGGTGCTGGTGGAGTTCACCGCGGACTGGTGCCCGCCGTGCCGGCAGATGGGGCCGGTCCTGCGCGCCCTGGCCGACGAGGAGGCCGGCCGCCTGAAGGTGGTGCAGCTGAACGTGGACAGCAATCCGACGACCACGAACGCCTACAAGGTGCTGTCGATGCCGACGTTCATGGTCTTCCGCGGTGGTGAGCCGGTGCGCTCGATGGTCGGCGCCCGGCCCAAGAGGCGGCTGCTGGAGGAGCTGGCGGACGTCCTCTGACCCGCGCCGCGCATAAAGAAATCCCCCGGGCAATTGCGCCCGGGGGATTTCTTTGCGTATATTCAATGATTCGCGACTTCAAAGAGATTGGGTCGCGGAGAAGTTCACTGAACGCAGTATATCCGGGTGGGAGCGGAATTGTCAAACACCGAATATCCAGACGATGAAATGCAACACGAGCAGGAATTCATCGACGGGCTGTACGCGCGCGTGGACGCCCTGCGCGGCGACACCGAGGCGGGCGTCACGGACGCGCTCGGGCAGGGCAACACGCCCATGCAGGCCCGGCTGGAGCGGGACATCCTCGTCGCCGAGCGCTCGGGCCTGCTCGCGGCGCTGAACGCGGTGGACGGATCACTCTGCTTCGGCCGGATCGACCTCACCGCGGGCGAGACCCACCACATCGGCCGCATCGGACTGCGCAGGGACGACGCCGAGCGCACCCCGATGCTGATCGACTGGCGCGCGAACGTCGCCCGCCCCTTCTACCTCGCCACCGGCCACACGCCGATGGGCCTGCGCAGGCGCCGGCACATCACCACCGAGGGCCGTACGGTCACCGGCCTGCACGACGAGATCCTCGACCTCGGGGACCGGGAGCGGACCGGGCACGAGGACCCGACCGGGGACGCCGTGCTGCTCGCCGCGCTCGACGCCGCGCGCACCGGCCGGATGCACGACATCGTGCAGACCATCCAGGCCGAACAGGACGAGATCATCCGGGCGCCGCACCGCGGGGTGCTGGTGGTCGAGGGCGGCCCGGGCACCGGCAAGACGGCGGTCGCGCTGCACCGGGCCGCGTACCTGCTCTACGAGCACCGGGAGCTGCTCGCCAAGCGGGCCGTTCTCATCGTCGGGCCCAACCCCGCCTTCCTCGGCTACATCGGCGAGGTGCTGCCCTCGCTCGGCGAGACCGGTGTGCTGCTCGCGACCGTCGGCGAGCTGTTCCCCGGCGTGAAGGCGACCGCGAGCGACCCCCGGGAGGCGGCCGCGGTGAAGGGCCGCGCCGGCATGGCGGACGTGCTCGCCGGGGTCGTGGCCGACTGGCAGGCGCTGCCCGACCCGGTCATCGCGATCGAGCACGACCGCGAGATCCTGATGCTCGACGACGGCCTGGTGAAGGTCGCCCGCGAGCGCACCCGGGCCGCGAAGCTGCCGCACAACGCGGCCCGCGAGCACTTCGAGGGCCACATCCTCAACACGCTCACCGAGCTCTACGCCGAGCGCGTCGGCACCGACCCCTTCGACGGGACGAACCTGCTCGACCCGGCCGACATCACCCAGATCCGCGACGAGATCGCCGAGAACCCCGAAGTGTGGGCGGCCATCGACCAGTTGTGGCCGCGGCTGACCCCGCAGCGCCTGGTCGCGGACTTCCTCGCCGACCCCGTCGGCCACCTCCCCGACGAGGACGCGGCCGCCGTACGCCGGCCGGTGACCCGGGAGTGGACGGTGTCGGACGTGCCGCTGCTGGACGAGGCCGCCGAACTGCTCGGTGAGGACGACCGGTTGCGGCGGGCGCTGGCGGAGCGGGAGCGCGAGACGCAGATCGCCTACGCGCAGGGCGTGCTGGACGTCTCGTTCGCCTCGCGCACCTACGAGTTCGAGGACAAGGACGAGGAGGACTCCGAGGTCCTGTCCGCGCACGACATCATCGACGCCGAGCGGTTCGCCGAGCGGCAGGAGGAGGACGACCACCGCAGCGCCGCCGAGCGCGCGGCGGCCGACCGGACCTGGGCGTTCGGGCACATCATCGTCGACGAGGCGCAGGAGCTGTCGCCGATGGCGTGGCGGATGCTGATGCGGCGCAGCCCGACCCGCTCGATGACCCTGGTCGGCGACCCGGCGCAGACCGCGGAGGCGGCCGGCGTCGGCGCGTGGTCGGACATCCTCTCCCCGTTCGTCGAGGACCGCTGGGAGCACACCCGGCTCGGGGTCAACTACCGCACCCCGGCCGAGATCATGGAGGTCGCGGCGGCGGTGGTACGGGCCGAGCAGCCGGACTTCACGCCGCCGAGCTCGGTGCGGTCCACCGGCGTACGGCCCTGGGCGCGCGCGACCGACGACCTGCCCGGCGCCGTCGCCAAGGCGGTGGGGGAGCTGACGCCCGCGGAGGGCCGGCTCGCGGTCATCGCGCCGCGGCATCTGCACCGGCGGCTGGCCGCACGCCTGGACGGGGTGACGGCGGGGGCGGAACCCGACCTGACGCACACCGTCGTCCTCCTGGACCCGCGCCAGTCGAAGGGGCTGGAGTTCGACTCGGTGCTGGTGGTGGAGCCGGGGCTGTACGGCACGAGCGACCTCTACGTGGCGCTCACCCGGGCCACGCAGCGGCTCGGGGTGGTGCACAGCCGGGCGCTGCCGCGGGCCTTGGCGACCGCGTTGGCGTGAACGGGGGCCGCGGCCGCGCGCGCCGGCCAGGCG
>NZ_JBHVGU010000079.1:0-15758 GCF_042800575.1 Streptomyces sp. NPDC057616 | reverse complement strand
GCTCAGCGTCGTTCGGGCTTCGCGCTGCGCGACATGAGCTCCTTGACGGCGACCACCGGGGACTTGCCCTCGTGCACGATGGCGACGACCGTCTCGGTGATCGGCATGTCGACGCCGTGCCGGCGCGCCAGATCGAGCACCGACTCGCAGGACTTGACGCCCTCGGCGGTCTGCTTGGTGACCGCGATGGTCTCCTGCAGGGTCATGCCCTTGCCGAGGTTGGTGCCGAAGGTGTGGTTGCGCGACAGCGGCGAGGAGCAGGTCGCCACCAGGTCGCCCAGGCCCGCGAGTCCGGAGAAGGTCAGCGGGTCGGCGCCGAGCGCCATGCCGAGCCGAGTGGTCTCGGCGAGCCCGCGCGTGATGAGCGAGCCCTTGGCGTTGTCGCCGAGGCCCATGCCGTCCGCGATGCCGACGGCGAGCCCGATGACGTTCTTCACCGCGCCGCCGAGCTCGCAGCCGACCACGTCCGTGTTGGTGTACGGCCGGAAGTACGGGGTGTGGCAGGCGGCCTGGAGCCGCTGGGCGACCGCCTCGTCCGTGCAGGCCACCACGGCGGCGGCCGGCATGCGCGCGGCGATCTCCCGTGCGAGGTTGGGTCCGGTGACGACGGCGATCCGGTCGGCGCGCACCTTCGCGACGTCCTCGATCACCTCGCTCATCCGCATGGCGGAGCCGAGTTCGACGCCCTTCATGAGCGACACCAGGACGGTGTCGGGGGCGAGCAGCGGCGCCCAGTCGGCGAGGTTGCCGCGCAGGGTCTGCGAGGGGACCGCGAGGACGGCGAAGTCGGCGCCGCGCGCGGCCTCGGCGGCGTCCGTGGTCGCCCTTACGGCGTCCGGGAGTTCGACGCCGGGAAGGTAGTCGGGGTTCGTACGCGTGGAGTTGACCGCGTCCGCGAGTTCCGCGCGCCGCCCCCACAGGGTGACCTCGCATCCCGCGTCGGCGAGCACCATGGCGAACGCCGTGCCCCACGAACCGGTGCCGAAGACGGCCGCCTTGACCGGCTTGCTCACGTGCTCTGCCCCTCTTCCTGCGCGGCGTCGCCCTGACCCCGTGCCTGCGACTGCGCCTGCGTCCTGCGGCGCTGCTCGATCCGCTCCTGACGCGGGTCGTACGGCGTCGCGGGCGCCTTCGCGCCGCGGATCTCCTCCAGCTGGCGGGTGATCGCGGCCATGATGACCTCGGTCGCCTCCTTCAGCACCTCGGGAGTCATCTCCTGGTCGTAGAAGCGCGTGAGGTCGACGGGCGGGCCGGCGAGCACGTGATGGGTCTTGCGCGGGCGGAGGTTGGGCTTCTTCGCGTACGGCGGCAGGAGTTCGTTGGCGCCCCACTGCGCGATCGGGATCACCGGGCACCTGGTCGTCAGGGCGACTCGCGCGGCACCGGTCTTGCCGACCATGGGCCACTGGTCGGGGTCCCGGGTGATGGTGCCTTCGGGGTAGAACGCGACGCATTCACCGCGCTCCACGGCGTCGATCGCGGCCCGGAAGGCGCTGAGCGCGTCCGTGGTCTCCCGGTAGACGGGGATCTGCCCGGTACCGCGCATGGCGGCGCCGACGAATCCCTTCTTGAAAAGGCCGCTCTTCGCCAGGAATCGCGGGACCCGCTTGGTGTTGTACTGATAGTGCGCGTACGCGAAGGGGTCCACATGGGAATTGTGGTTCACCGCGGTGATAAATCCACCCTCGGCCGGAATGTGCTCCATTCCGCGCCAGTCCCGCTTGATCAGAACCACCAGCGGCGGTTTGCAGAGCACCGCGGCGAAGCGGTACCAGAAGCCGATTCTGCGGCGGGGCACGCGCGCACCTTCCTCTTGGGGTCAGGGACCTCGGACCAGGAGCCGCACAAGTGTCGCCCCAGGCCGCCGGTCTGTCGAGAACACCGTACGCCCCGACGGCGCCGCCACCAGATGGCCGAGGTGACGGCTGAGTGACAATGGCCGCGACAAGAGAGGGACGGAACACCGGTGCAGTGGACCTTGGTCATACCCCTGAAACCCCTGACGCGGGCCAAGAGCAGGCTCGCGGACACTGCCGCCGGCGGGCTGCGCCCGGGCCTCGCCCTCGCCTTCGCCCAGGACACCGTGGCGGCCGCGCTGGCCTGCCCGGCAGTGCGGGATGTGGCGGTCGTCACGGACGACGACCTGGCCGCACGCGAGCTGTCCGCGCTGGGCGCCCGGATCGTCCCCGACGAACCGCGCGGCGGCCTCAACGCGGCGCTGGCCCACGGCGCGGCCGCGGTACGCACCGCACGCCCCGAAAGTCCCGTGGCCGCCCTGAACGCCGATCTTCCGGCACTACGCCCTGCGGAATTGCTCCGGGTACTGGACGCGGCCGCCGAATTCCCGCGCGCTTTTCTCGCCGATACGGCCGCAATCGGCACGACCCTGCTGGCCGCCGCCCCCGCCCGGGAATTGCTTCCGGCATTCGGCCCCGATTCCCGCGCCCGCCACCGCGCTTCCGGGGCCGTGGAACTGACCCTCGACGCGGTCGATTCGGTACGCCAGGACGTGGACACCGGCGCGGACCTGCGGGCGGCCCTGGCCCTGGGCGTCGGCCCGCACACGGCGGCCACGGCAGCGGGCCTGCTGACCCCGGGAACCTGAGCAGCGAGCCCCTCGACAGGCCCCGAACCCCCGCGCACATTAGGCTGGCCGTCATGCAGGCCACGGCATACACCTACGACCCCAACACCCGCGAGGGCAGCGTGCTGCTGGACGACGGCACCCCCGTCCCCTTCGACGCCGCCGCCTTCGACGCCGGCGGACTGCGGCTGCTGCGCCCCGGCCAGCGCGTACGCATCGAGAGCGAGGGCGACGGGGAGAAGCCCCGCATCACGCTGGTGACGCTCCAGACGCTCTGAAGCCGCTCTCAACGCGCTCTGCCGCACCCCGAACACGCCGCGGGCCGGGCTCCCATGAGGAGTCCGGCCCGGCGCGTGAGTGCCCCTGTGCCCTTACCGCTTGCGGGCGGTGGCCTTCTTGGCGGTGGTCTTGCGAGCGGTCGACTTCTTGGCGGGAGCCTTCTTGGCCGTCGCCTTCTTGGCCGGAGCCTTCTTCGCGGTGGCCTTCTTGGCCGTGGTCTTCTTCGCGGCGGCCGTCTTGGCGGCGCCCGTGGTCTTCTTCGCCGTGGTCTTCTTGGCGGTCGTCTTCTTCGCCGTGGCGGTCGTCTTCTTGGCGGTCGTCTTCTTCGCCGCCGTCTTCTTCGCCGCGGCGGTCGCCTTCTTGGCGGTCGTCTTCTTCGCGGCGGCCTTCTTGACGGTGGCCGAAGCCCCACCGGTCAGGCTGCCCTTGGGCGCCTTCTTGACGGCGACCTCGCCGCCGCGCGGGAGCTTCTTCGAGCCGCTCACCAGGTCCTTGAAGCCCTGGCCCGCGCGGAAGCGCGGAACGGAGGTCTTCTTGACCCGAACCCGCTCGCCCGTCTGGGGGTTGCGGGCGTAACGGGCGGGACGGTCGACCTTCTCGAACGAGCCGAACCCGGTGACCGAGACCCGGTCTCCGGCGACGGTCGCGCGGACGATGGCGTCCAGGACCGCGTCGACGGCCTCGGCGGCCTGCTGGCGGCCACCCACCTTGTCGGCAATCGCTTCTACGAGCTGCGCCTTGTTCACGTCTTCCCCTTCGGAGACATCGCCAGAACGAAAGTGTTCAAGCTTTTTCGCACGTTAGGCAGATATATACCGCAAATCAAACACGAAACGGGCTAATCACCCGTGCGCCGCAACGAACTCGACTGCTCCGGCTGCGTTCAGCGGTCCTCTTCAGGGATGCACCCCTTCTCCAGGTCCGTGTTGAACGCCTCCAGACGCCTTGCCGCGTCGGCGAGATCGTGCTTGGCCGCGGCCGTAATGACCAGCAGCTTCCGGGTCAGCGCCATCCGTACGCCCTCCGGGACTTGCAGTGCGCGCACTCGGGAGTGCGCTTCCTTCAGTCGGTCCGCGACTGCCGTGTAGAGCTCGAGTTGGCCGTCGTGTTCCATGCACAGATTGTGCCATCTGGGGCGAGTTGTCGCCTGCGGGGGTAGCAACTGATGCCTCAAACAGCGTTCCGGGCAAGGCCGGACGCCATGCCCACAGCCCACGGCTACCCACACAACGGCCGCCGTAACGTGGGAAGTTGAGGGAAAAAGCAAGACGGTTCCCAGCCGTTCGGGCCCAGACACGGATGTACCCCCGATCGGGCCGATCGGGGGTACATGGGGGTGTTCCGGTGGCCGAAACCCGTCAGGTTCCGGCCCCGCGGACCGGTCCGGGTCAGACCTTGAGCGTCTGCGGCTTGTACGACGGCCGCTTGGCCTCGTACGCGGCGATGTCCGCCTCGTTCTGGAGGGTGATGGAGATGTCGTCCAGCCCGTTCAGCAGCCGCCAGCGGGAGTTCTCGTCGAGCTCGAAGGGGGCGGTGACGCCTTCGGCGCGCACCTCGCGGGCCTCCAGGTCGACGGTGATCTCGGCCTGCGGGTCGCGCTCCGTGAGCTCCCACAGCGCGTCCACGATCTTCTGCTCCAGCACGACCGTGAGCAGGCCGTTCTTCAGGGAGTTGCCGCGGAAGATGTCGGCGAAACGGGAGGAGATCACGGTCTTGAAGCCGTAGTTCTGCAGCGCCCAGACGGCGTGCTCACGGGAGGAGCCGGTGCCGAAGTCGGGGCCGGCGACCAGCACCGTGGCGCCCTGCCGCTCGGGGCGGTTGAGGATGAACGTCTCGTCCTTGCGCCAGGCCTCGAACAGCCCGTCCTCGAAACCGTCCCGGGTCACCTTCTTGAGCCAGTGAGCAGGGATGATCTGGTCGGTGTCGACGTTGGAGCGGCGCAGCGGGACGGCCCGGCCGGTGTGCGTGGTGAATGCTTCCATGACTCTCAGACTCCAGCGGGCGCGGGGGCGTCGGACAGGTCGGCGGGCGAGGCCAGGTGCCCCAGGACCGCGGTCGCGGCGGCGACCTGCGGCGAGACCAGGTGCGTACGGCCGCCCTTGCCCTGCCGGCCCTCGAAGTTGCGGTTGGAGGTGGACGCGGAGCGCTCACCCGGGGCCAGCTGGTCCGGGTTCATGCCCAGGCACATCGAGCAGCCCGCATGCCGCCACTCTGCGCCGGCCTCCTTGAACACGACGTCCAGGCCCTCGGAGACGGCCTGCAGACCGACCCGCGCGGAGCCCGGGACGACCAGCATCCGTACGCCGTCGGCGACTTTGCGGCCCTCGACGATCGCGGCCGCGGCCCGCAGGTCCTCGATCCGGCCGTTGGTGCAGGAACCTACGAAGACGGTGTCCACGTTGATGGAGCGCAGCGCCTGGCCGGCCTCCAACCCCATGTATTCCAGGGCCTTTTCGGCGGCGAGGCGCTCCGAAGCGTCTTCGTACGAAGCCGGGTCGGGGACGGACGCCGAAAGCGGCGCGCCCTGGCCGGGGTTGGTGCCCCAGGTGACGAAGGGCGCCAGCGCGGCGGCGTCGATGACGACCTCGGCGTCGAACTCGGCGTCCTCGTCCGTCTTCAACGTCTTCCAGTACGCGACGGCGGCGTCCCAGTCCTCGCCCTCGGGGGCGTGGGCGCGGCCCTTGATGTACTCGAACGTGGTCTCGTCGGGGGCGATCATGCCCGCGCGGGCACCGGCCTCGATCGACATGTTGCAGATGGTCATCCGGGCCTCCATCGAGAGCTTCTCGATGGCGGAGCCGCGGTACTCCAGGATGTAGCCCTGGCCGCCGCCGGTACCGATCTTGGCGATGATCGCCAGGATCAGGTCCTTGGCCGTGACGCCCTCGGGCAGTTCGCCGTCGACCGTGATCGCCATGGTCTTGGGGCGGGCCAGCGGCAGCGTCTGGGTGGCCAGCACGTGCTCCACCTGGGAGGTGCCGATACCGAAGGCCAGCGCGCCGAAGGCGCCGTGCGTGGAGGTGTGCGAGTCGCCGCATACCACCGTCGTACCGGGCTGGGTCAGACCCAGCTGCGGGCCGACGACGTGCACCACGCCCTGCTCGACGTCGCCCAGCGGGTGCAGCCGTACGCCGAACTCCGCGCAGTTCTTGCGCAGCGTCTCCAGCTGGGCCCGGGAGACCGGGTCGGCGATGGGCTTGTCGATGTCGAGGGTGGGGGTGTTGTGGTCCTCGGTCGCGATGGTGAGGTCGAGGCGGCGCACCGGGCGACCGTTCTGCCGCAGGCCGTCGAAGGCCTGCGGGCTGGTCACCTCGTGCAGCAGGTGCAGATCGATGAAGAGGAGGTCGGGCTCGCCCTCGGCGCGCCGGACGACATGGTCGTCCCAGACCTTCTCCGCGAGTGTCCTACCCATCGCTTTCCCTTCGGCCGGCCACGACGTCCACCGGCCTTGCTAGAGATCTTGAGGAGACGACGCCCGGCCCCAGTTCACGGGCGCCCGCCACCGGACCCGTTCGGTCTGCGGGCCGCTATGCGTACAAGGGTTGCGCGTCTCACGGAAAAATGAACTTGCGTTTCACAGAGTGAGACGCGAGTATCGTTTCATGGACAACAGTAGCGGCGTCGGCGTTCTGGACAAGGCGGCCCTTGTCCTGAGCGCCCTGGAGTCCGGACCCGCCACCCTCGCAGGACTGGTTGCGGCGACCGGACTGGCACGACCCACGGCCCACCGTCTGGCCGTGGCTCTGGAACACCACCGTATGGTGGCGCGCGACATGCAGGGTCGATTCATCCTCGGGCCCCGCTTGGCCGAGCTGGCCGCGGCGGCCGGTGAGGACCGTCTCCTCGCGACCGCGGGCCCGGTGCTCACGCATCTGCGGGACATCACCGGCGAGAGCGCCCAGCTCTACCGGCGCCAGGGCGACATGCGCATCTGCGTCGCCGCTGCGGAGCGCCTGTCCGGACTGCGGGACACCGTCCCGGTCGGCTCGACGCTGACCATGAAGGCCGGCTCCTCCGCGCAGATCCTGATGGCATGGGAGGAGCCGGAGCGTCTGCACCGGGGCCTGCAGGGCGCCCGGTTCACGGCCACCGCCCTCTCCGGCGTACGGCGCCGCGGCTGGGCCCAGTCCATCGGCGAGCGGGAGCCGGGCGTCGCGTCCGTCTCCGCCCCCGTGCGGGGCCCGTCCAACCGCGTGGTGGCCGCCGTCTCGGTCTCCGGCCCCATCGAGCGCCTGACGCGCCACCCGGGCCGTATGCACGCCCAGGCGGTCATCGACGCCGCCGCCCGCCTCTCCGAGGCGCTGCGCCGCACCGGCTGAACCGGCCTCCCCCATCGGACGTCGACGGGGAGAGTCCGCCTCAACGCCGCGGCAGACCCTCCCCGTTCCCCCGAACCCCCCGGCTTCTCGCTCAGCCCGCCCGCTTCTGCGCTGCCCCGGCCCCGGACCGGTACGCGAAGCGGTCCTTGGCGTACCGCCCACGCCGCTCCAGGGGCACCTGCCCGTGCGCCTTCGCGAGCCCGAAGGCCGGCATGTCGAAGTAGATCGACTCGTACGCCCCCTCGGGCACCACGTACGCCTCGTGCCACAGGCCCACGTACCCGCGCACCTTCCCCGCCCGCTCCTTGCGGTTGATGATCCCCCACACCCGGTGATGGAACATGTCCGGCGAGCTCGCGTACGCGTAGAGCTTCTCCTTGGACTCCCAGTACTGGACGACGTAGTAGGTCCGCGGCGAGGCGGTCAGCAGCACGTGCTCCAGCAGCCCCCGGCCGGGGTCCCGTCCGAGCTCGCGCAGCATGCGCAGCATCGACACCATGACCGGCACCCACTGGTGCACGGCCCAGAACCTGTTGACCCGCATGCCGATCAGCACGACCACCACATCACCCTGGCCGTCCGCGGTCGTACGGCCCGGCACCGGCTTCGCGAACATGGCGGCCCTCCTGGCTCGCTCGATCGGATAGCGGCACTATCCTTCGAATCGGTGCTTGGATAGTGGCACTGACCAAGGAAGGGCGCAAGACATGCGGCTGAGGGAGCTCAGCGAGCGCAGTGGGGTCTCCACCGCGACGATCAAGTACTACCTGCGCGAAGGCCTGTTGGCGCCTGGCCGGCAGATCAACACCACGACGGCCGAGTACGACGAGGAGCATCTGCGCCGGCTGCGGCTGGTGCGCGCGATGATCCAGGTCGGCGGCGTGCCGGTGGCGAAGGTGCGCGAGGTGCTCGGGCACGTCGACGACGACTCCCTCGGCCGTACGATCCGGATGGGCGCGGCGCTGTGGGCCCTGCCGCAGGTGCCCGAACCGGACACCGAGGACGAGTACGTCCGCGCCGCCGGCGAGGAGGCGGAACGGCTGCTGGAGGCGCTGGGCTGGACCAACGCCCGCTCCCTGATCACGATCTCGCCCGCATACCGCAGGCTGGTGGTGTCGATCGCCGCGTTCCGCCGCCTCGGCTACGACTGGGAGACCGAACTCCTCATGTCCTACGCCCGGTTGATGCACGAGGCCGCGGTCCTGGACCTGGACTTCGTGGAGACGCACGGCTCGGAGGCCGAGAAGGTCGAGACGGCCGTCCTGGGCGTGATCCTCGCCCAGCCGATCCTCCAGGCGCTGCACCGGCTCGCGCAGGAGGAGGAGTCGGCGCGGCGCTACGGCTTCGGCTAGGGCCCGTACGTCCCGGTCCCGCTCACGACGAAGGCCCTCCGCCGTGAGCGGAGGACCTTCGTCTCTGTACCCCCGACCGGATTCGAACCGGCGCTACCGCCTTGAGAGGGCGGCGTGCTAGGCCGCTACACAACGGGGGCGAGGATCTTACGTTTCCGCAGATCCGAGCTGGTCTACCTGGACTCGAACCAAGACTAACTGAACCAGAATCAGTCGTGCTGCCAATTACACCATAGACCAATGTGGTTTAGACCAGTTTGTACCCCCGACCGGATTCGAACCGGCGCTACCGCCTTGAGAGGGCGGCGTGCTAGGCCGCTACACAACGGGGGCCCTAGCGATCCCGAGTTGATCAGGATCAGTACCCCCGACCGGATTCGAACCGGCGCTACCGCCTTGAGAGGGCGGCGTGCTAGGCCGCTACACAACGGGGGCTTTGCAGATGAGCTCTGCGAGCTGGCCTACCTGGACTCGAACCAAGACTAACTGAACCAGAATCAGTCGTGCTGCCAATTACACCATAGGCCACTGGAACGCAAGCCCCTGCGGGGATCTTGTTCTAGCTTGCTCCTCCGGTTCCAGGCCCTTCGGCCCGCTGCCCGGCGGCGCAGGAAGAACATTACCTGAAGGTGGACGGGGCTCCAAAACGGGTATCGGCGCCGAGCAGCGCGGGGAGTTCGGCGAGGGAGGCGATCCGGTGGGGGCCCGTGCCCGCGCCGCCGCCGGTGTGCGCGCCGGAGCGGTCGATCCAGACCGACAGCAGGCCCGCCTCGGCGGCGCCCCGGCCGTCGATCTCCGGGTGGTCGCCGACGTACGCGACCTGGTGCGGGGCGAGTTCGAGGGCCTCGCAGGCGGCGAGGAAGGCTCCGGCCTCGGGCTTGGAGACGCCCAGTTCGGCGGCGCACAGGACGGCCTCGAAGCGGTCGTGCACGCCGAGCCTGCGCAGCTTGCGGTCCTGGACGGTGAGGCTGGAGTTGGACAGCACCGCGTGCCGGTGGCTGGTGGCGAGCGCGTCGAGGACGGGCAGCACGTCCGGGAAGAGCGACCAGGCGGTCTCGTAGTGCGCGATGTAGCGCGCGAACCACGCCTCGGCCTCGTCGTCGGACAGCTCCTCGCCGAGGAAGACCCGCACCCGGTCCCGGCGCTGGCCGTCGAAGGACACCTCGCCGGCGGAGAAGCGCGCCCACTGGGCGTCGGTGACCGCCCGCCAGTGCGCGAGGGCCTCGTCCACGGTGCCGTACCCGTGGAGCAGGCCCTCGGCCGCCAGATGGGCGCGCATTCCGGCGCGGTCCGCCGACGTGTAGTCGAACAGGGTGTCGTCCACGTCCCAGACGATGGCGTGGACCGGGGTGTCGCCGGTGCGCGGGGTCATGGACCGACCGTAACCCGGCGGGCGGGCGGCGCGTCGGTCAGTTCACCGTGGTCGTGCCGGTCAGGGGCAGGTCGGCGCCCTGGGCGTCGGCGGGCCGGGCGGTGAGGGTCCAGGTGCAGGTGCCGGCGGGCGCCCGGGTGCCGTCCTGCCGGTGACGTCCCACGCGGGCCGGACCGCGGTCGCGGTCGAGGCGCCGGTGAGCGTGCGGACGGTCGTGCCCGCGGCGGTGCTCAGGGCCCGGCGGCCAGGCCGACGGCTTGCTCAGCTGCCGGAACGGCCTCCAGGGAGCGGCCACCAGGCCGCCCGCCGCCGGGCCGGTCGCCCCCGGTCGCGGGTGACGCACCTGTGCATCACCTGTAGGGGGTCCATGCAACTGCCGCTCGGGGAGCGGGAGTTGCATGGAAGGCGGAACTCCGGGTGACGGAACGGTGTACGCCGGGGTCCCGCCCTCACGCGTGCGTGCGTTACGCGGCCAGCTTCGCCAGGGCCGCGTCGATCCTGGCCAGGGTCTTCTCCTTGCCCAGGACCTCGAGGGACTCGAAGAGGGGCAGGCCGACCGTGCGGCCGGTGACCGCGACGCGGACCGGTGCCTGCGCCTTGCCGAGCTTGAGGCCGTGGGCCTCCCCGGCCGCCAGGACGGCCTCCTTCAGGGCCTCCGCGGAGGCCCAGTCGGCCGCCTCGAGCTTCTCGCGGGCGGTGACCAGCAGCGCGTCCGAGCCCTCCTTCATCGCCTTCGTCCAGCTCGCCTCGTCCGAGACCGGCTCGGCGAGGAACAGGAAGTCGACGTTGTCGGTGATCTCGGAGAGGACCTTCAGGCGGGTCTGGGCGTGCGGGGCGATCGCCTGCCACCGCGACTCGTCGAAGTCCTCCGGCGCCCAGGGGGCGAACGGGGCCTGCAGCCACGGACGGCAGCGCTCGGTGAAGTCCTTCACGTCGAGCAGCCGGATGTGGTCGCCGTTGATCGCCTCGCACTTCTTGAGGTCGAAGCGGGCCGGGTTGGGGTTCACGTCCGCGATGTCGAACGCCGCCACCATCTCCGCGATGCTGAAGATGTCCTGGTCCGCCGAGAGCGACCAGCCCAGCAGCGAGAGGTAGTTGAGCAGGCCCTCGGGCAGGAAGCCGCGCTCGCGGTAGAGGTTGAGCGAGGACTGCGGGTCGCGCTTGGAGAGCTTCTTGTTGCCCTCCCCCATCACGTACGGCAGGTGCCCGAAGGCCGGGGTCTGCTTGGCGATGCCCAGCTCGGTCAGCGCCTTGTAGAGCGCGATCTGGCGCGGGGTGGAGGAGAGCAGGTCCTCGCCGCGCAGGACGTGGGTGATCTCCATCAGGGCGTCGTCGACGGGGTTCACGAGCGTGTACAGCGGCGCGCCGTTGGCTCGTACGATCCCGTAGTCCGGCACGTTCTCCGGCGTGAACGTCAGCTCGCCGCGGACCAGGTCCGTGAAGGTGATCGTCTCGTCGGGCATGCGGAAGCGCACGATCGGGGTGCGGCCCATGGCCTGGTACTCGGCGACCTGCTCCGCGCTCAGGGCGCGGCAGTGGCCGTCGTAGCCGGACGGCCTGCCGGCGGCGCGGGCGGCCTCGCGGCGGGTGTCCAGCTCCTCCTGGGAGCAGTAGCAGTGGTAGGCGTGGCCGGCGTCCAGGAGCTTCTGGGCGACATCCTTGTAGATGTCCATGCGCTGCGACTGGCGGTAGGGCGCGTGCGGGCCGCCGACCTCGGGGCCCTCGTCCCAGTCGAAGCCCAGCCAGCGCATCGCGTCGAGCAGCTGGTCGTAGGACTCCTCGGAGTCGCGGGCCGCGTCGGTGTCCTCGATGCGGAAGACCAGCGTGCCCTGGTGGTGCCGGGCGAACGCCCAGTTGAACAGGGCGGTGCGCACCAGGCCCACGTGCGGGTTACCGGTGGGGGACGGACAGAAACGGACGCGGACGGGTGAGCCGGGTGCGCTAGCCACGCTTGACAACCTTGTTGGTGAGAGTGCCGATGCCTTCGATGGTGACGGCGACCTCGTCGCCGACGGTGAGCGGCCCGACGCCTGCCGGGGTGCCCGTGAGGATCACGTCGCCGGGGAGCAGCGTCATGGCCTCGGTGATGTTGACGATCAGGTCCTCGATCGGGTGGATCATCTCGCTGGTGCGGCCGAGCTGGCGCTGCTCGCCGTTGACCGTGAGCTGGATGGTCAGATCGCCGGCGGCGGCGACGTCCAGGCCGGTCTCCACCCACGGTCCGAGCGGGCAGGAGCTGTCGAAGCCCTTGGCCCGCGCCCACTGCTTCTCGCGCTTCTGCACATCACGCGCGGTGATGTCGTTGGCGCAGGTGTAGCCGAAGATCACGTCCTTGACGCGCTCGCGCGGGACCTCGCGGCACATGCGGCCGATGACCACGGCCAGTTCGGCCTCGTGGTGCAGGTCCTCGGTGAAGGACGGGTACTGGATCTCGTCGCCGGGGCCGATCACCGAGGTCGACGGCTTGAAGAAGGCGAACGGTGCGTCGGGCACCTCGTTGCCGAGCTCGCGCGCGTGCTCCGCGTAGTTGCGGCCGAAGGCCACGACCTTGTTGGGGAGCACCGGCGGCAGCAGCCGGACCTTGCTCAGCGGGACCTTCGTGCCGGAGAGCTCGAAGTCCGCGAACGGGATGCCCTTGATGATGTCGAGGACGAGCTCGTCGGGCTTGTCACCCTCGACCGCGCCGAAGGCGACGTTCCCGTCGATGGAGAATCTGGCGATGCGCACGGGATCCTTGCGCCCCTCACTGAGCCTGCTGGGATTCTGACGCTCCAGGCTAACGCGGCAGGGGGCCGCCCACGTGCGCACGACGGCGCGGAAGGGCGCCTTGAGTGATCGGCGCCCCGTGCGCGTACTACTCGGCGACGGCGGCCGCGACCGGGACCTCTTCCAGAACGGTGCGCCGGGGGTTGGCGGTGTGCGTGGGAAGATCGACGGGGTGCTGCGGCTGCTGCGGGATCTGCAGTTCCTCGGTGCCCTCGAGGTGGGCGAGGGTGGTGCGCCGCGGGTTGGCTATGTTGTGGAACATCATCGTCGTCTTCACGGTTGTTCTGGGCCCTGTTCTCGGTCGCGGGTCGGCATTTTCCTACATCTTGTAAAGCGCCAGGCTAGACGCGCCATTCCCCGCGGAAGTCCGATGAACCCCTCGACGTACATGTGAGTTTGCTCACTGCGTCGCAGACAAAGCGGTCAATTCAGGCCCGCAACCCACCCCGACGAAACGGACATTGGCCACCTGAAGCCATCATTCCGCTCCTGATCATGGCGACTGGGACACCGCCCGCACCGGCACAACTCGCGGTCATACGCCCGTTTTGCGGGAGATCCCTCTCTACGGCTGGTGACTCCGCACTCACGTGGTGTCACCTACGTCACGGCATCACACGTGAACCTTGTTGGAGATCCTGCACTGTGCTGGAATGCCACGGACCGCCGCAGGATCGAGCCGGCGCACAGGGGGCGCAACAAGCGCCGAGTGACGGCGAGAAGGGGGAACCGGCGCCGGTCACTCACGACCATCAGGGAGCGCATTCAGGGCGCCCCCTAAACGCCGACACCGTGTCCTTCCGCTCGCGCGGAGGGGCGCCTGGTCCAGAGGTTGCGACGCTAGTGCAGGGACGTTTCAAGAGGGATGGCAGTGCTTCGGCGGAGCCGGAGCCGCACGGCGGGACTGGCCCCAATGTCGGCAGTTCCTCGCCCCAGCACGCCCAGAACCCGGGATCGGCGCCGTCCGGTGACGGCGGAGACCGCTCTGGGCGCCCCGGCCCGGCGGCAGCACCCGGGACGCCCGGTGCCGCTGCCCCGGTGATCAAGCCGCCGAAGGGCCCGAGCGGCCCGGGATCGCGCGTGGCACTGCGCAACTGGCGCATCTCCACGCGCCTGGTGTCGCTGCTCGCGCTCCCCGTGGTGGCCGCCACCTCGCTGGGCGCCCTGCGCATCAGCGACAACATGGACGACATCCAGCAGCTCGACAACATGAAGCTGCTGACGGACATGACCAAGCAGGCCACCGAGCTGGCGGCCGCGCTCCAGGAGGAGCGCGACCAGTCGGCCGGCCCGCTGGCGCACGGCTCCAAGGCGAGCGACTACACGGTCAAGGGCTACCGCGACAAGACGGACCGGGCCGAGCAGAACTTCAAGGACGCCGCCGAGGAGATCGACGTCTCCGGCAAGGACAACAGCCTCCAGGGCGTCCGGGAGAGCCTCGTCAGTGTCGTCAGCGACCTGGGCACGCTGGAGAAGATCCGCGCCGGCGCCTACGAGACCAAGCTCAACTCCTCGCAGACGGTCGAGTCGTACCACCGCCTCATCACGCACCTGCTGGACCTCTCGCAGGACATGGCGGAGGCCACCAGCAACCCCGAGATGATCCAGCGCACGCGCTCCCTGGCGGCCTTCTCCTCCGCCAAGGAGTACGCGTCCATCCAGCGCGCGGTCCTCGCGGCGGCCCTGCCCGCCAACAACACCACGGTCGGCAAGCTCTCCGAGAACGACCGGCTCTACGCCCAGTCGGCGCTGCAGAGCCAGGGCTCGGAACTGCGCAGCTTCAAGAGCATCTACGGCACGGACAGCGCGGCCGCCCTCCTCAAGCCCATCGAGGAGAACAACGCGACCATCAAGGCCACCGACACCTACGCCAGCCGCGCGCTGGCCGGTCAGGACGGCCTGCAGGACCTGCAGAAGCGTTCGTACCAGGACTGGGTGGACGACAGCTCGACCAAGATCGAGCAGATGCAGAAGATCGAGCACACGCTCCTCGAGGACATGGAGCAGAAGGCCCGCGAGCTGCGTGCCGCCTCCGAGCGTGAGGCGATCATCTCCGGTGCGCTGATCCTGCTCGTGCTCGGCGTCTCGCTCGTCGGCGCCTTCGTCATCGCCCGGTCCATGATCCGCTCGCTGCGCCGCCTGCAGGAGACCGCCAACAAGGTCGCGCAGGACCGCCTGCCCGAGCTGGTCAAGCAGCTGTCGGAGTCGGACCCGCAGGACGTCGACACCTCCGTCGAGTCGGTCGGTGTGCACTCCCGGGACGAGATCGGCCAGGTGGCCGCGGCCTTCGACGACGTCCACCGCGAGGCGGTCCGCCTCGCCGCCGAGCAGGCCCTCCTGCGGGGCAACGTCAACGCGATGTTCACCAACCTCTCGCGCCGCTCCCAGGGCCTCATCCAGCGTCAGCTCTCGCTCATCTCCGAACTGGAGTCCCGCGAGGCCGACCCGGACCAGCTGTCCTCGCTGTTCAAGCTCGACCACCTCGCGACGCGTATGCGCCGTAACGGTGAGAACCTCCTCGTCCTCGCGGGTGAGGAGCCCGGCCGCCGCTGGACCCGCCCGGTCCCGCTGGTCGACGTGCTCCGCGCCGCCGCGTCCGAGGTGGAGCAGTACGAGCGCATCGAGCTGGCCGCCGTGCCGACCACCGAAGTGGCCGGCCGCGTGGTCAACGACCTCGTGCACCTGCTCGCCGAGCTGCTCGAGAACGCGACCTCCTTCTCCTCGCCGCAGACCAAGGTCAAGGTCACCGGTCACGCGCTGCCCGACGGGCGGGTGCTGATCGAGATCCACGACACCGGTATCGGCCTCTCTCCCGAGGACCTCGCGGCGATCAACGAGCGGCTCGCCTCGCCGCCCACCGTGGACGTCTCGGTCTCCCGCCGCATGGGTCTGTTCGTGGTCGGTCGTCTGTCGCAGCGCCACGGCATCCGCATCCAGCTCCGTCCGTCCGACTCCGGCGGTACGACCGCGCTGGTCATGCTGCCCGTGGACGTCGCCCAGGGCGGCAAGAAGCCCCAGGGCAAGCCCGGCCAGGGCGCCGGCAACTCCGGTGGCCCCGCCGCCGCGCAGGCCGCCGCCGGTGTGGC
>NZ_JBHVGU010000078.1:0-15910 GCF_042800575.1 Streptomyces sp. NPDC057616 | reverse complement strand
CCTCCTGAGCGGAGAGGAGCCCCGCCCGGCCGACCGGCGTCCGGGGCCCGATCGGGAGCGGGGTCAGACGTTCTGGCCGCTGCCGCCGCCGGTCGACACCTTGATCCCCTTGGTGATCGTGTCGATGACGGTCTGCTTCTCGGCGACGTCCACACCGAAGCGGACGACGACGATCTGCTGGGCGCCGGCGGGCGAGGGGAACGCGAGCGACTCGACGTAGCCGTCCGAGCCCTTGCTGGTGACCGCCTTCCAGCGGACCAGGTAGCCCTTCTGGCCGGCCACGGTGACCGCCTTGGACGCGAGCACCTCGTGCGAGGTGATCGAGCCGTAGGTCTTGCCGCCGTAGGACTCCTCGGCGTTGGCGGCGATGTCGGCCTTCGCGACCGCTTCCGCCGTGCTGCCCTTGGTGCCCAGGGCCAGCGCGGGCGCCGAGTACGCGCCGCCGTTCGTGCACGTCTGGGACGTGTCGCCTGGGCACTTGTAGGACTTGTCGGACGAGATCTGCGCGCCGACGGACAGCTGCTGCCCGTACCAGTTGTCCGGGATGGGCAGGCTGATCCCGCTGACCCCGTCGGTCACCGATCCGCTGCGGATCTTCGGCGCCTCGGACTGCCCGGGAGCGGGCGACTGACTGCCGCCGCCGTCGGAGCCGCCGGACCCTCCACCGGATCCTCCGCCGAAGGGTCCGCCTTGGCCGCCCGGTCCGCCGGAGGAACCACCCTCCCCGCCGGGACCGCCCTGCCCCTGCCCCGGCTGTGCGGCGCTGCCGCCGCCGGAACCGTCGTTGCCGGCCAGCGCGTACACACCCACACCGATGCACGCCAGAACGACCACGGCCGCCCCGACGGCGATGCCGGTGCGCAGCCCGCGCCGCGACGAGGCCGGCGGCTGGGCCGGATACGCCGGGTAGGTCGGATAGGCGGACGCATCGGCCGGATAGGGCGACGGAGTCGGCTCCGCCCCGGCCGCCGGCGTCTGCGCCGGGGGACCCCATACGGCGGCCGAGCCCGCGGGGCGGGTCCGGTCCGTCCATGCCTTGCCGTCCCACCACCGCTCGGTGGCGGGGCCCTCACTTGTCTGCCCGGGATCGGGATACCACCCGGGAGGAGTCACCTGCGTCATGCCCCCACCGTATGAGGCCCGGGTGAAAGCGGGATGAGAGGACCCCACCGCGCACGGAGTTCTTACGGGCACGGGGTCCTCACCGGGCTCGGTACATCATCGAGCTCGGGTTGCTTACGGGACTCGGGTCCCTCATCGGGCCTGGGGTTCGTCTTCGGGCCTGGGGTTCGTGTTCGGGCCTGGGGTTCGTGTTCGGGCTCGGGTTGCTCCTCGGGCTCCGGGGCCTCGGCGGGCTCGGGGCCTTCCTCGGCTTCCGGGGCCACTCCGGGCGCGGAGGCCTCGTCCGGCGAGGGGTCCTCCCCGGCTCGGGTTCGTCGCCGGGCTCCGGTGCCACTCCGGGGTGCGATCCCTCGCCGGACTCGGGGTCCTCATCGAGTACCACCCACAGCTCCGGCCCCAACCTCCGCTGCCCGCTGTCGGAAGCCGCACCCCGTACCCTCGGACGCTCCCAGGCCTCAGCCCCCTCCCCAAGCTCCGACCCTCTCCCCGAGTTCCGGGCTGTCACGGGGCTCGGGTGGCTCGTCGAGCTCCGGGCCCTCTCCGGGCTCGCGGTCCTCCTCGGACTCGGGTTGGTGCCGGCCCCACCCACCGCTTCGAGTCCTCGCCGGGCTCCGGCTTCACTCCGGACCCCGCCTCCTCGCCGGGCTCGTGGTTCTCCTCGGGGGCGGGGTTCTCGTCGGGCATCAACCACCGCTCCGGCACCCGCCCCCGCTCACGGCTTCCGGTGCGGGATGCAGCGCCGCCGTACCGCACCCCGATCCCGTGCACCTTCGTGTTGTCCGAAAAACCGCGTCATTTCAGCGGGTTTTGACTGTCCGTTACCTTTGGAAGGGCAGATCACAGGGCCGGCGCGTCGCCTCCCCGTACCGGCTGTCACCCATCACGGCAAGAGGTGCCCGGACCGGGCTCCACTTCCTCGATCAGACGGCTACGCTCGAGGTCTGTACGTCGTTCGGGCGACTTGGGGAGGTAGCGGGATGACGGAGGTCCGGCCCACGGAGGCCGCCTCGGCCTCCCTCTGGGAGCGCGACGCGGAAGTCGCCGCCTTCGAGGAGGCGCTCAACACCCTGTGCGCCGACCGCTCGTCCTCGGGCAGCCTGCTGGTGATCAAGGGCGAGGCGGGCATCGGCAAGACCGCCCTGCTGGCCGAGGCCCGCCGCATCGCCGAACGGCGCGGCTGCACGGTCTGGTCGGCCCGCGGCGGGGAGACCCTCAAATCCGTTCCGTTCAACGTCGTACGGCAGTTGCTCCAGCCCGCGCTGGTCTCGCTGATGCCGGAGGAGGCGCGCGAGTACCTCGGCGACTGGTACGACATCGCGGGCCCCGCCCTCGGCATAACGGAACCCGGCGAACGCCAGGCGGACCCGCAGGGCGTCACCGACGGCCTCGTCGCCGGGGTGCGCCGCCTCGCCCGCCGCGACTGGCCGCTCGTCCTGCTGATCGACGACGCCCACTGGGACGACCTGGAGACGCTGCGCTGGCTCGCCGCCTTCGCCGAGCGGCTGGACGACCTCTCCGTACTGGTCGTCGTGGCCCGCCGGCCCGGCGACGTCAGCGGCGAGGGCGCCCGCTATCTGGAGGCGGTCGGCGCCGCCGCGGGCCGGCCGCAGGCCGTCCTGAGCGCCCTCACCCCGGAGGCCACCGCGGGCCTCACCCGCGACACCCTCGGCGCGCACGCCGACGCCCCGTTCTGCCGCGAGGTCTGGGCCGTCACCGGCGGCAACCCGTACGAGACCGTGGAACTCCTCGCCAAGGTGCAGGACAGCGAGCTGGAACCGACCGAGCACGCGGCCGCCGAGCTGCGCGCCCTCAACCGCTCGGCCCGCGGCGGCGGCCTCGTCGCCCGCCTGGAGGAACTCGGCATCGACGCCACCCGGTTCGCCTGGGCGGCCGCGATCCTCGGCACCGGCATCTCCGTCGGCCTGGTGGCCAAGCTCGCCACCATGAGCCTCGACGACGCGGCACGCTGCGCCGAACTCCTCGAAGGCGCCCGCATCCTGACCGAACCCGATCCGGCGAACGCCCAGATGGGCGACGGCGACCTGGAGTTCGTGCACCCGCTGATCGCCTCCGCCGTCTACAACTCCATCCCGGACGCCCTGCGCACCGCCATGCACGGCATCGCCGCCCAGGTCGTCACGGACTCCGGACTCGGCGCCGCGATGGCCTCCCGGCATCTGCTCCAGGTGCATCCGGACGACGACGAGGAGCTGGTCGAGCAGTTGCGTGAGGCCGCCCGCGAGCACCTCGCCGTCGGCGCGCCCGACGCGGCCCGCCGCTGCCTCGAACGCGCCCTGCTGGAACCGCCGCTCCCGGAGGTCCACGCACGGGTGCTCTTCGAACTCGGCTGCGCCACGCTGCTGACCGCGCCCGCGACCACCATCGACCATCTGCAGTCCGCGCTCGCGATGCCCGGGCTCGACGCCGAGGAGCGCGTCGACGCCGTCGTCCGGCTCTCCCAGGCCCTGCTCCACAACGACCAGTTGGGGGAGGCCGTCCGCACCGTGGAGGCGGAGGCCGCGCGGCACGAGGACGGGCCCGCGAGGCTGCGGCTGCAGGCGGTGCAGTACATGTGGGAGGGCATCTACGCCGGCGAGTCGAACTCGCCGGGACGCTCCGAACGCCTCGCCGACCTCGCCCGCACCTGCACCGGCCGCAACAACTCCGAGCGCGCCCTGCTCATGCTGCGCGGCTTCGACGCGCTGCTGCAGGGGGAGAGTGCGGAGGAGGTCGTCGAAGCGTGCGACCGGGCTCTGGTGAATGGGCGACTCGCACCGGGGCTCGGCTGGACCAACACCGAGTGGGGCATCGAGCTGCTGCTGATGCTCTCCAATTCCTACGCCTACACCGACCGACTCGACCGCTCCGAAAGCCTCTACAACGAAGCCCTGCGTACCTACGAGCAGGCCGGCTGGAGCGGCGGTCACCTCTCCCTCGCCCACGCTCATATCGGCCTCGTGCACCGCAGGCGCGGCAGGCTCCGGGAGGCGGAGGCGTCCCTGCGCGAGGCGCTGCGCCTCGCCGAGCGCGTCGGTCGCGGACTGCCCCTGTACTGGTGCGCCACCAGCAACCTCGTCGACGTCCTGCTCGCCCGCGGCCATGTGGAGGAGGCCTGGGCGATCGCCGACCAGTACGGCTTCGCGCCGCCCTATCCGTCCCCCATGGTGATGCACGACCCGCGGTCCGTGCGCGGCCGGCTGCTGCTCGCCGTGGGCCGCACCACGGACGGCATCAACGAACTGGAGGAGGCCGAGAAGGACGCGACAGCGCGAGGACACCACAACCCGGTGGTGCTTCCCTGGGCGTTCAACCTCGCCCGCGCCCTCGCCACACAGGATCCGGTCCGCGCCGCGCAACTGTCGTCGGACGCCCGGCGGCAGGCCGAGCGGTTCGGTACGGACACGGCGATCGGCGAGGCGCTGAGGTGTGCCGCCGCGCTGGAGACCGGTCAGCGCGCGGTTCGTCTCGCCGCGCAGGCCGTGGCCTACCTGGAAGCTTCGCCGTGCCAGTACGAACACGCTGCCGCTCGGGTCGAGTACGGGATCGCCGCGCGGTCCGTGGCCGAACTCAACCGGGGCCTCGCGCTTGCCCGTTCGTGTGGTGCGGACGGGTTGGTGACGAAGGCCCGGGAAGTGCTGGAGACGGGACGGGGACTGCGCTGAGGGCGGGAAGCCCTACAGCGCCAGCAGTTGGTCCGTCACCGTCGTCAGGCGTTTTTGCAGGGTGGGGTCGTACGTGTCCTCGTGGGCTCGGGCGGGGGTCGTGCCGTCGAAGTAGGTGCCCGTGCCGTGGTCCTCGGTGGCCAGGGCGAGCACGCCAGGGGCGCCGTCGGCGACCGTGTTCCAGGGGGTGACGCCGCCCTCGCGGACCATGGCCGTGTCCATGAAGGTCGCGGGGTGCAGGACGTTCACCGCGACGCCCGTGCCCGCCAGTTCCCCGGCCAGGGCGAACGTGTGGGCCGCCAGGGCGAACTTGGCGCGGCGGTAGGCCGCGAAGCCGTCGTAGCCGCGGCGGTACTCGATGTCGTCGAAGTCGAGCGGATCCTGGCCGGCCGAGCCGACGTTGACGATGCGGGACGGTGCGTTCGCGCGCAGGACCGGCAGGAGGGCGCGGGTCAGGACCACGGGGGCCAAGTAGTTGACCGCCAGGCGCAGTTCGTGGCCGTCCGCACTCAACTCCCGTGCCCCGCCGGGCGCGCCCGCGCCGACGCCCGCGTTGTTGATCAGCACGTCCAGGTCGGGGTGGGCCCCGGCGACGTGCGCGCCCAGCTCGCGCACCTGTGAGAGCGAGGCCAGGTCGGCGACGAAACCCTCCGCGTCCCCCTCCGCCCGCAGCTCCGCGACCAGCTGCTCCGTGCGGCCCGCGTCGCGGCCGTGCGCGAGGACGACGTGCCCGGCGCGCACCAGCTCGAAGGCGACGTAGCGGCCCAGGCCCGAGGTGGCGCCGGTGATCAGAGTGGTGGACATGCCTCCACCGTAGGCACGCGGTGAAGGCATGTGCGAGATGCTGCTGAGGCTACGACCACCAGGGTCACCCTCCCTGGCCGTCCTCCTCCGCCAGGACCCGCTGGGCCGCCGCGAACGCGGAGTTCGCCGCCGGGACCCCGCAGTACACGGCCGTCTGGAGCAGGACGGCGCCGATCTCCTCGGGCGTGAGCCCGTTGTGCCGGGCCGCCCGGACGTGCATGGCCAGCTCGTCGTAGTGACCGTGCGCGACCAGGGCCGTCAGCGTGATCATGCTGCGCTCACGGCGCGAGAGCGTCGGGTCGGTCCAGATCTCGCCCCAGGCGTAGCGCGAGATGAAGTCCTGGAAGTGGGCGGTGAAGGGCGTCTGGCGGGCCTGCGCCCGGTCCACGTGCGGGTCGCCGAGCACCTCCCGCCGTACCTCCATGCCCCGCCGGGCGCCCCCGTCGAGGTGCGCCCGCAGCGCGGTCAGGACCGCCTCGGGGCACTGCGCCGGAGCCAGGTGCCCGGCGCCGGGGAGTTCGACGAGGGTGGAGCCGGCGACGGCGTCCGCGATCTCCCGCAGGTGCGGGGGCGGGGTCGCCTTGTCCTCGCGGCCGGCGATCAGCAGCGTGGGCACGGAGATCTCCGCCAGCCGGTCGCGCAGGTCGAAGGCGGCCAGCGCGTCGCAGCAGGCGGCATAGACCTCGGGGTCGGCCTCCGCCTGGTCGCGCACCAGCCGCGGCACGGTGAAACCGGGGGTGAACCAGCGCGCGTCCGCGCTCTCCACCAGGAAGTCCAGGCCCTCGCGCCGTACGCGCTCGGCCCGCTCCTCCCACGGCTTGGCCCCGTTGAAGTGCGCCGACGAGCAGATCGCGGCCAGCGACGTCACCCGGTCCGGGTGGTGCAGGGCGAGATGCAGTCCTACGGCCCCGCCCAGCGACACACCGGCGTAGGCGAACCGGTCGATGCCGAGCGAGTCGGCGAGCGCGAGCACCAGGCCGGCCAGGTCGGCGACCGTGGCGCCGGGTCCGATCAGCCCGGGCGCCGACCCGCCGTGTCCGGGCAGGTCCCAGCGCACCACGCGATGCGTGATCGACAGCTCGGGCGCCACCGTGTCCCACAGGGCGTACGACGTGCCGAGCGAGGGCCCGAGCAGCAGCGGGGGAGCGGAAGCGGGCCCCTCGGCACGGTGGTTGAGGAGTTTCTCGGTCAACGTCGCTCCAGTGCGCGGTCGGTGAGGACTCCGGCGGAGCCCGTGTAGCGGGCGGGGTCGGTGAGGTGGTCGAGATCGACGTCCTTCAACTCCGGTTCTTCGGCGAGCAGTTCACGCAGCGGACGGCCCTCGGCGTAGGTGCGCGCGGCCAGCTCCGTGAGCAGCTCCTTGGCGCGGGCGCGCCCCAGTACCGGAGCCAGCTCGGCGGACAGGCGTTCCGAGACGATCAACCCGTGGGTGAGGGCGAGGTGGTCGCGCATCGCGTCCGCGTTCACCCGCAGCCCCTCGGCGAGTTCGGCGGCGTCCCGGGCCGCTCCGCCGACCAGCCGCAGCAGGTCGCGCAGGGGTTCCCATTCGGCGTGCCAGGCCCCGGCCGGGCGCTCGTCCTCGGCGGCCTGCGCGCCGAACAGCGTGGCCGCGAGCTGCGGCGCCCGCCGGGCCGCCGCCGCGATCAGCGTCGACCGGACCGGGTTGGCCTTGTGCGGCATGGCCGACGAGCCGCCGCCGCTGCCCTCGGCGACCTCGGCGATCTCGGTGCGGCCCAGTGCCAGCACGTCCACGGCCGGCTTGCCGAGCGCCCCGGCCGTGAAGGCAAGGCAGCCCGCGAGATCGGCGATCGGCGTGCGCAGGGTGTGCCAGGGCAGGAGCGGTTCGCGCAGGCCGAGTTCGCGGGCGAAGGCCGCCGTCAGGGCCTGCGGGTCCCGGGCGCCGTAGGCGGTGAAGGCCGCCAACGTTCCGGCCGCGCCGCCGAGTTGGGCCGGAAGACCGTCCCGTACGGCGCCGATGCGGTCCCGTGCGTCCAGGACGAGCGAGCGCCAGCCTGCCGCCTTCAGCCCGAGCGTCGTCGGTACGGCGTGCTGGGTGAGGGTGCGGCCCGGCATCGCCGTGTCACGGTGCTCGGCGGCCAGCCGGGCCAGCGCCCGTTCGGTGCGCCCGAGGTCGGCGAGCACCAGGTCGAGAGTGCGCACGGCGACCAGCATCGTCGCCGTGTCCATGATGTCCTGGCTGGTCGCACCCCGGTGTACGTAGGGCCCGTACTCCGCACCGACCGCCTTCGTCAGATCGGCGACCAGCGGGATGACCGGGTTGCCGCCGCCGCGCGCACGCTCGGCGAGGGACCGTACGTCGAAGCGGCCGGCGTCGGCCGCCTCGGTCACTGTCGCCGCGGCCCCGGCCGGAGCGAGCTCCAGCGCCGCCTGCGCCCGGGTGAGCGCCGCCTCCGCGTCGAGCAGGGCCTGCAGGTAGGCCACGTCGCCGGTCGCGGACGCGGCGGGGGAGCCCGCCCACCCGGGGGCGAGCAGGCCGGTGTCGTCGGGATCGACTGCGGGCACCTCCCGCCCGAAGGGTGGGGGAGTCACTGGAACTCCAGGAAGACCGTCTCGCCTTCGCCCTGAAGGCGGATGTCGAAACGGTAGGTGCCCTTGCCGTCGTCCTTCGCGATCAGCGTGCCGCGGCGCGCCTCGTCCAGCCGGGTCAGCAGCGGGTCGGCCGCGAGCGCCGCCTCGTCGCCCGGCAGATAGATCCGGGTGAACAGGTGCATCAGCAGCCCGCGCGCGAAGACGCACACGCTGATGTACGGCGCGCTCTGCCCGCGCGCGCCGGGCCGCAGCGTCCGTGCGTACCAGTGGCCGTTGGCGTCCGTCTGGATACGCCCCCAGCCGGTGAACTCCACGCCGTTGCGGCCCAGATAGCCGCCGCTCGCCGGGTCGCGCCGGATCGAGCCGTCCGTCGTCGGCACTCGGCCGTCGGGGTCGGCGCCCCACAGCTCCACGAAGGCGTCCGGCAGCGGATTGCCCTCGCCGTCGTAGACGTATCCCTGGAGCGTGATGGTGTCCGGGTGCCCGACCGGCGCGATGTCACCGCCGCCCGGGAACGGCAGCGCGTACCCGTAGAAGGGGCCGACCGTGTGCGAGGGCGTGGGCAGGACGGTCTCGGGCCGACTCGTGTCGATCTTCGTCATGGCAGGTCAGCGCCCTTCTTCGATCCAGGTGGCGTTCGGGCCGTCCAGCACGATGTCCCAGTGGTAGCCCATCGAGAACTCCGGCACCGACAGGCTGTGGTCGTACGTCGCCACCAGCCGCTGGCGCGCCGCGTCGTCGGTGACGGACTGGATGATCGGGTCGTACGAGAACAGCGGATCGGCCGGGAAGTACATCTGCGTCACCAGCCGCTGCGTGAACGCCGAGCCGAACATCGAGAAGTGGATGTGCGCCGGACGCCAGGCGTTGAGGTGGTTGCGCCAGGGGTACGGGCCCGGCTGGATGGTGGTGAAGCGGTAGCCGCCGTCGGCGTCGGTGATCGTACGGCCGACTCCGGTGAAGTTCGGGTCCAGCGGCGCGTCGTGCTGCTCGCGCTGATGGGCGTACCGCCCGGCCGAGTTGGCCTGCCAGATCTCGACGAGCTGACCGCGGATCGGACGGCCGTCGCGGTCCAGGAGGCGGCCGGAGACCGTGATGCGCTCGCCGATCGGCTCGCCCCGGTGGTGCCGGGTGAGGTCGTTGTCGATCTCGGTTATGTCGCGCTCGCCGAAGGCGGGCGAGTGCAGCTCCACCAGCTCCGGGTCCTTGCTGACGTCGATGGAGACGGGCGGCTGCCGGGGGTGGCGCAGGATCGACGAGCGGTACGGCGCGTAGTCGCGGCGCGGGTGGTGCTCGACGGGGGCACCGTCGGCGACCCGCTTCTCGTACGCGGCGTGTTCGGCCGCGATCTCCTGGTCGATGTCGTGTTGCGTGAGAGTCATGGGGTTTCCTCGGACTTCCCGGGTTTCCTAGCGTTCGAGGACGAGGGCGAGGCCTTGTCCGACGCCGATGCAGAGGGTGGCGATGCCGGTGCCGCTGCCGCGGCGGGCGAGTTGATGGGCGACGGTGCCGGCCAGCCGGGCTCCCGAGGCACCCAGCGGATGCCCCAACGCGATCGCCCCGCCCTGCGGGTTGAGGATCGCCGGATCGAACTCCGGCCACTCGGCCACACAGCCCAGCACCTGCGCCGCGAACGCCTCGTTCAGCTCCAGCACATCCACATCCGCGAACGACCGGCCGGCCTTGGCCAGCGCCCGGTTGACCGCCTCGACCGGCGCCAGACCGAAGTAGTCCGGATCCAGCGCGTGCACCCCGGTGGCGCTGACCCGGGCCAGCGGCTCACGACCGGTGGCCTTCAACCCCGCCGCGTCGGTCAGCAGCAGCGCCGCCGCCCCGTCGTTGAGCGGCGAGGCGTTCCCGGCGGTCACGGTGCCGTGCTCGGTGCGGAAGGACGGCTTGAGCCGGCCCATCGCCGCCAGCGACGCATCCGCGCGCACGCACTCATCGGCGGTGAACGGGATCGGGTCGCCCCCGCGCCGCGCCACCGGGACCGGGGCCAACTCCGGCGCGAACAGACCCTGCTGCTGCGCGGCCGCCGCCTTGCGATGGCTGGCCAGCGCGTATTCGTCCTGCTGCTCACGGCTGATCTTGTGCTTGTCGGCGATGCGTTCCGCCGACTCGCCCAGCGGGATCGTCCACCGCGGATCCATCAGCGGGTTGACCATCCGCCAGCCCAGCGTCGTCGAGTACAACTCGGCGTGCCCGGCCGGGAAGGGCCGCTCGCTCTTGGGCAGCACATAGGGGGCCCGGGTCATCGACTCCACCCCGCCGGCCAGGGCGATGGAGGCATCCCCGGCGGCGATCGCCCGGGCGGCCTGGACCACCGCCTCCAGCCCCGACGCACACAACCGGTTGACCGTCACCCCCGGCACGCTGGTGGGCAGGCCCGCGAGCAGGCCGGCCATCCGCGCCACGTTGCGGTTGTCCTCACCCGCCCCGTTCGCGTTGCCCACGTACACGTCCTCGATCCGCGACGGATCCAACTCCGGCGTACGGGCCAGGAGCTCACGGATCGCGTGCGCGGCCAGATCATCCGGACGCACACCCGCCAGACCGCCGTTGTAGCGGCCGAACGGGGTACGCACCGCATCGACGACGAACACATCCTTGCGGGCATGGCTCATGACTGGATCTCCTCCGGGATGTGCACCTGGGCCGCCGTCTTCGCGATCTCCTCCGGGATGTGCACCTTGGCCGCCGTCTTCGCGATGATCTCCTCGACGCCCACCCCGGGCGCGCTCTCCACCAGCACCAGCCCGCCCGCGGTGACGTCCAGGACGGCCAGGTCGGTGATGATGCGATCCACGCACCCCTTCCCGGTCAGCGGCAGCACGCACTCCTGCAGGATCTTCGCGCTGCCGTCCTTCGCGCAGTGCGTCATCACCACGATCACCGTGCGCGCCCCGTGCACCAGGTCCATCGCCCCACCGATCCCCGTGATCAGCTTCCCGGGGATCGCCCAGTTCGCCAGGTCCCCGCACGCCGAGACCTGCATCGCCCCCAGCACCGCGACATCGATGTGCCCGCCCCGGATCATCGAGAACGACAGCGCCGAATCGAAGAACGACGCCCCCGGCAGGACCGTCACCGTCTCCTTGCCCGCATTGATCAGATCCGCATCCACCCCGTCCTCGGCCGGATACGGGCCGGTACCCAAGATCCCGTTCTCCGACTCCAGCACCACCTCCACCCCCACCGGCAGATAGTTCGGAATCAGCGTGGGCAGCCCGATGCCCAGATTCACGTACTGGCCGTCTTCGAGTTCACGGGCCGCGCGGGCCGCCATCTGCCCCCGGCTCCAGGCCATCAGCTGCTCACCGTCCGCTGCTCGATCTTCTTGTCCGCCGCCTGCGCCGCACTCAACGCCACCACCCGCCGCACGAAGATCCCCGGCAGATGCACCGCGTCCGGATCGATCTCACCCGGCTCGACCAGCTCCTCCACCTCCGCGATCGTCACCCTCCCGGCCATCGCCGCCAGCGGATTGAAGTTCCGCGCCGACTTGTTGAACACCAAGTTCCCGTGCCGATCCCCCCGCGCCGCGCGCACCAGGGCGAAATCCGTGCGAATCCCCCGCTCCAGCACATACTCGACGCCGTCGAACTCACGCACCTCCTTCGGCGGCGAGGCCAGCGCCACCCCGCCCGCACCGTCATAGCGCCACGGCAACCCGCCCTCGGCGACCTGCGTGCCCACCCCGGCCGGCGTGTAGAACGCCGGAATGCCCGCACCCCCGGCCCGCAGCCGCTCCGCCAGCGTGCCCTGCGGAATCAGCTCCACCTCCAACTCACCCGCCAGATACTGCCGCGCGAACTCCCTGTTCGCCCCGATGTAGGAACCCGTCACCCGCGCGATCCGGCCCGCCGCCAGCAACACCGCCAACCCGCTGTCCATCGCCCCACAGTTGTTCGACACCACCGACAACCCCGCCACACCCCGCTCGAACAGGGCCTGGATCAGCACACTCGGCACCCCGCTCAACCCGAACCCGCCCACCGCCAGCGACGCACCCTCCGGCACATCCACCACCGCATCAGCGGCTGTGGCGACCACCTTGTCCATCCGTGAAGCCCCATCCCGTCCGTGTACCCGGTCCTCAATTACTCAGGGCACTGAGTATTTCGGTGAAGTTTCTTTCACGCTGCCACTGTCCCCGCGAGGCGTCAAGACCCCGGCGAAGTGCGAGGTCAGTGACGGCTGCAGCGAGGGAGACAGTTATCGTCGTCTCCGGGTATCGTCAGTGCACCAACGATTTCGACCTCGGGAGCGCACATGGCCGCGGTGGACCTCACCACCCACCCCGGGCACCTGGCCCGGCGGCTGCAGCAGGCCCACTACCTGCTGTGGAACACGATGGTCTCGGAAGAGATCACCTCGCCGCAGTTCGCGGTCCTCAACGCGCTCGTCGCCGAGCCGGGCCTGGACCAGCGCACGGTGGGGGAGCGGGTGGGGCTCGACCGGTCGACGATCGCCGAGGTGATCAGCCGGCTCGGCCGGCGCGGGCTGGTGGACAAGGTGCGTGATCCGCAGGACGGCCGCCGTTTCCTGCTGCGCCTGACCGAGGAGGGCCTGCGCACCCACCGCAAGCTGACCGTGCGCACGGCGCGGATGAACCAGGTGTTCCTGGCGCCGCTCTCCGCCGACGAGCAGACGGTCTTCTTCGACCTCATCCGGCGGGTCGCCGACGCCGCCGAGGGGCTCCGCAACCCGGCGGAACCCCTCGTGGCACAGGGCTGACCCGGTCATGAGGCCGCGGCCAGCACCACCCACACCTGGCCCTTGGCGAAGTTGACCGGCTTGCCGTCCTTCGTCGTGAAGTCGGTGCCGTCCGTGGCCTTCCCGCGCCGCCAGTCGACGTCGTAGACGCGCCCGTCGCGCAGCACGCTCGCCTTTCCCGAGCCCACCGTCTCGGTGTACGGCGTGTTGTTGCCGAGGACGTCGTGGAAGGCGGACTTGTGCATCTTCACGTACTGCACGACGACCGTCGCGGGTGCCACCCGCTTGCCGTCGGTCGTCACGGTGGGTGTCCCGTCCATCGCGACCAGGTAGCGGTGCAGGTCCGGGGACCAGGTGAAGGTGAAGCCGGCGGCCGGGTAGTGGATCGTGCGCGTGGTCTCGGCCTTTCCGCCGGCGGGTGCGGCGCCGTAGCGGAAGCCGGTGGTGAGGGCGTCCGGGCCCGGTGCCGCGTGCATCAGGCGGTCGGGGCGCAGGTAGAGGTTGTGGGGTGCGGGTTTACCGGTGCCGCGGAAGTAGGCGTCGGTGGCTTTCGCGGGCGGCTCCGGGTTCAGGGGTGCCTGGTCGATGAGCGGCAGCAGCTTGTGCTGGGCGCCGGAGAAGGCGAGCGTCGGGTTGTCGAACTGGCGCAGCAGCTCCAGGTCCGACTCGCGGGCGCTGCGCACCGGCCCGACGGCCGGCGGCAGCGTCGTCGCGAACACCGCCATCAGGCGGCTGAGGCCGCCCTCGACCTGCTCGGCGTAGACGACGTCGGCGGCGTCCAGGCCGGTCTGGGGCCGGGCCGCGGGCGCGTTGTCGATCTTCACGGCGAGTACGGGGCGGACGGCGGCGCTCTGCCGCGGGGTCGGCGTCTTCAGCGCGCCGCGTCCGTCGTCGGCCGGGCCGTGCTGTCCCGTGCAGCTCGCCGCCAGCGCGGCCGTCACCGAGGCGGCGAGCAGCGCCACCGCCGTGGAGGTGCGTCGCAGGCGTCTCTTCCGTCTCGTGTTCACCGTGGCCACCACATCCCGTGTAAATGATTGTGCGCTTATACGTTCATTGGTGCCCATACCCGCGTGGTTCTGATTGCGCGCGTTGAATACGCCCATTGGCCCCCGAACCTGCTTCGGGAGGTGGACGCCCGGGTACCCGGGCCGCACCGCAGGACCGGACGGACCGGAGTGACGGAGGGAGCGCCACGCGATGAAGGCTGTGACCTGGCAGGGGAAGCGGGACGTACGGGTGGAGGACATGCCCGATCCGAGGATCCAGGAGCCCACGGACGCCGTCATCCGCATCACGTCGACAGGGCTGTGCGGCTCGGATCTGCACCTGTACGAGGTGCTCACACCGTTCATGACACCGGGCGACATCCTCGGACACGAACCGATGGGCATCGTCGAGGAGGTCGGGCCCGGGGTGCCGGACCTCGCGGCGGGCGACCGGGTCGTGGTGCCGTTCCAGATCGCCTGCGGCAACTGCTGGATGTGCCTGACGGGCCTGCCGACGCAGTGCGAGACCACCCAGGTGTCGAGCGAGGGCATGGGGGCCGCGCTGTTCGGCTACACGCGGCTGTACGGTGCGGTGCCGGGCGCCCAGGCCGAGTATCTGCGCGTGCCGCAGGCCCAGTTCGGGCCGATCAAGGTGCCGGAGGGGCCGCCCGACGACCGCTTCGTCTACCTCTCCGACGTGCTGCCCACCGCCTGGCAGGCGGTCGAGTACGCGGGCGTCCCACAGGGCGGCAGCGTCGCCGTGCTCGGCCTCGGGCCGATCGGTGACATGGCCTGCCGGGTCGCCCAGGTGCGCGGTGCCGGCCAGGTGCTCGGCGTCGACCTGGTGAGCGAGCGGCTGCGCCGGGCCCGCGCGCGGGGTGTGGAGACCTTCGACATCAGGAGCTTCGACGGCGAGAAGGAACTCGTCAGCGCGATCCGCGACCAGACCGACGGCCGCGGCCCGGACGCGGTGATCGACGCGGTGGGCACCGAGGCGCACGGCAGCGCGGCGGCCCGGCTGGCCCAGGCGGCCTCGGCCATGCTGCCCCGCAAGATCAGCGGGCCGTTCGCCGAGCGCTTCAGCATCGACCGGCTGGCCGCCCTGTACACGGCCATCGACCTGGTGCGCCGCGGCGGCACGATCTCGCTCAGCGGGGTCTACGGCGGCATGGCCGACCCGATCCCGCTGCTCACGCTGTTCGACAAGCAGATCCAGATCCGGATGGGGCAGGCCAACGTCCGCCGCTGGAGCGACGAGATCATCCCGTATCTGACGGACGAGGACCCGCTCGGCGTCGACGACTTCGCCACCCACCGGCTGCCGCTGTCGGAGGCGCCGCGCGCGTACGAGATGTTCCAGCGCAAGCAGGACGGCGCGGTGAAGGTGCTGATGACGCCCTGAACCGGCCGGCGGGCGGGACTCAGCCGGGGGAGCCGAGGATCTCGTCCAGGTCGTAGCGGACCGGCTCCTCCAGCTGTGCGTACGTGCAGCTCTCCGGGGTGCGGTCCGGGCGCCAGCGGCGGAAGCGTGCCGTGTGCCGAAAGCGCGCACCGTTCTCCATGTGGTCGTAGGCCACCTCGGCGACGCGCTCGGGGCGCAGCGGCACCCAGGACAGGTCCTTCTTGCCCGACCAGCGGCTCGGTGCGCCGGGCAGCCGGGCGTTCTCGTGCGCCGCCTCGTCGGTCCAGGCCGCCCACGGGTGACCCGCCGGGTCCTCCATCCGCAGCGGCTCCAGCTCCTCCACCAGTTCCGCGCGCCGCTTCATGGCGAAGGCGGCCGAGACGCCGACGTGCTGGAGGCGCCCCTGGTCGTCGTGGAGTCCGAGCAGCAGCGAGCCCACGATCGGGCCGCTCTTGTGGAAGCGGTAGCCCGCGACGACGACGTCCGCCGTCCGCTCGTGCTTGATCTTGAACATGGCGCGCTGGTCTGGGAGGTAGCGCAGGGTGAGCGGCTTGGCGATGACGCCGTCCAGGCCTGCGCCCTCGTACTGCTCGAACCAGTCCTGCGCGACCCCGATGTCTTTGTTCGCCGGCGCCAGGTGGACCGGGGCGGTGACGCCCGCCAGCGCC
>NZ_JBHVGU010000077.1:0-16297 GCF_042800575.1 Streptomyces sp. NPDC057616 | reverse complement strand
GGGGGTGTCTGGCGGTTGGTGTCCCTCCTCCGAAATGCAAAACCACACGGCGCGGGAGGTCCCTGCCCTCCCTTTTGGGGGAGTCCGGCCCCTTCGCCGTGTGCGACCGACAACACAGATCAACACGCGTAAAAGGGCGGGGCCCCGGATCGAGATCCGGGGCCCCGCCCTTGGTGAACGCTGCCGACGCCTACCGCGTACTACTGGCCGGGACGGCCGTCAGTTGTCGTCCTCGTCGATCAGGAACCCGCGCATCGGCGAGGGGGCCTGACCCATCGGAGACGGGCTCTGCGGGCGGACCGGAGCCATCGGCTGGGTCATCGCCGGAGACATCTGCTGCTGGCCGCCGTAGGACGGGGCAGCGGGGCTCGGCGCACCGCCCATGGTCTGGTTGCCGCCGTACGACGGGGCGCTCGCGCCGGCCGGTGCCATGGAAGGCGCCGGGGACGGCGGCAGCGACGCGGTCGCCGGGGTGCGCGGCGGAGCCAGCGAGTCGTCGGCCTGGGTCTCCAGCTGACGCAGCTGGGACTCGAGGTACGACTTCAGGCGCGTACGGTACTCGCGCTCGAAGCCGCGCAGGTCCTCGACCTTGCGCTCCAGCGTGGCGCGGGCGGACTCCAGGGAGCCCATCGCGACGCGGTGCTTCTCCTGCGCGTCCCGCTCCAGCGCGTCGGCCTTGGCACGGGCGTCACGCTCGAGGCCCTCGGCACGCGAACGCGCCTCGCCCACGATCTTGTTGGCTTCGGAACGGGCCTCGGCGATCGCCTGGTCGGCGGTCTGCTGGGCCAGCGAGAGGACGCGGGCGGCGCTGTCGCCACCGGGGCCCTGACCGGGGCCGCCCATCGGGCCACCCATGGGGCCGCCCATCGGACCGCCCATCTGCTGCTGCATGGGGGGCTGGCCACCCATCGGGCCCTGGCCCATGGGGCCTTGACCCATCGGACCCTGGCCCATCGGACCGGGACCCTGGGGACCGCCCTGACCACCGCCGGGACCGGCGGGCAGCTGCGGAGCACCGCTGGGCAGCTGGGGCGGGCCCCCCATGGGGCCGCCCATCTGCTGCTGCGGCGGGCCAGATATGCCGGCGGGCACGGGAGCGCCCGGACCGCGCATGCCCTGCTGCGGGTGCTGCGGATGCTGCGGGTGCTGCTGGTCCTGCGGGCCGGGTCCACCCGGTCCACCGGGACCGCCGGGACCCTCCGGGGGCTTGCGCATGTTCTGCTGGTTCTGGGCCGCGGCACGCGTGGCCGCGGCCAGTTTGGCGCGCAGGTCCTCGTTTTCCCGGAGCAGGCGGGTCAGTTCGGCTTCGACCTCGTCGAGGAAGGCATCGACCTCGTCCTCGTCATAGCCTTCTCGGAGGCGGACGGTCGTGAACTGCTTGTTCCGCACGTCCTCGGGGGTCAACGGCATCTCTTCACCTCAACGTAGTCGTCGGCATTCGGCAAGACGGTAGGTCACATCGCTCATCACAGCCGGCTCACGATCGAGATCAGGATGTAGACGATGATCATCAGTACGAAGAAGGACAGGTCGAGCGCCACGCCCCCGAGACGCAACGGCGGGATGAACCGCCGCAGAAGCTTGAGCGGTGGATCAGTGACAGTGTAGGTGGCCTCCAGAACGACCACCATCGCCTTGCCGGGTTGCCATGAGCGGGCGAACTGGAAGACGTAGTCCATGACCAACCGGAAGATGAGCACGATGAGGAAGCACATCAGCGCGATGTAGATCACATCAAGAACCACGCTCATGACCCGTGCTTCCCTCTCCCCTGTTTCCGTGCTGCTTGATACTGCTTTGTACCGCTGATTCCGGTCGTGCGTCTCAGCTCTGGTTGAAGAACCCGCCCTCTGCGATGCGGGCCTTGTCCTCCGCCGTGACATCGACGTTAGCAGGCGACAACAGGAACACCTTCTGCGTCACCCGCTCGATGCTGCCGTGAAGACCAAACACCAAACCGGCCGCAAAGTCGACAAGTCGCTTCGCGTCTGTGTCATCCATCTCAGTCAGATTCATGATCACCGGGGTGCCCTCACGGAAGTGTTCCCCGATGGTACGGGCCTCGTTGTAGGTCCGCGGGTGAAGCGTGGTGATCCGGTAAGGCTCTCGTTCCGACACGACCTTGGGCATGATCACCGGTGCGTTCTTCTCCAGGCTTGCGCGTTCTTGTGTGATGGACGCCACGGGCGCGATGCGCGCCGGACGACCGGATTCCGCGGGTAGCGAAGCGGAACGGGCGACCGGCTCACGCGACACCGGCGGCTGTACGATTCGTACCTCTTCGTCCCTTTGGGACTGATGTGCCACGTGCTGCTGGTGGGACGGTTCATGCCGCCTGTGGTCCCGTTCGGGCTCGGGGTCCAGCTCGGGCTCGAAATCGTCATCGGGGTCGAAGCCCCGGCCGTCGTACCCATCGTCCTCCACGAGGCCGAGGTAGACCGCCATCTTGCGCATCGCGCCGGCCATGCTCTGAGTCCTCCGCTCTGTGGTGGATCGGCTGACTACCGCCAAGTGCCCGCGATCCACGAGGTCGTTGCGCCCGCCTTCGGCGACATTGACCATATTTTCTGCTGTGGTCCGACTTCCTGGCGACGTTACCCGAGCCTGGGGCGGACTCCGAGTACCGCCGTACCGACGCGTACATGTGTCGCCCCGGCCGCCACGGCCTGTTCGAGGTCCGCACTCATTCCTGCCGAGACCATGTTCGCAGCCGGACGGGTTCGGCGCAGGTCCGTCGACAAATCCATCAACCGCTCGAACGCCGCCAGTTCGCGCCCGGCGTAAGGCCCGGTGAGCGGCGCGACGGTCATCAGACCGTCCCACCGCAGACCCGGCGACCGGGCGACCAGCTCGCCCAACTCTTCGATTCCGCCGGGCCCGACGCCCCCGCGCTCGCCCCGCCCGCTCTCGTCCGCGTCCAGCGCGACCTGGACGAGGCAGCCGATCTCGCGCTCCTGCCGCACGGCCTCCTTGGAGAGTGCCGTGACGAGCCGGGCCCGGTCGACGGATTGCACGAAGTCGGCATAACCGACCACGGAACGAACCTTGTTGGTCTGCAACTGGCCCACGAAATGCCATGTCAGAGGCAGATCCGAGCATTCCGCGGCCTTGGGCGCCGCGTCCTGGTCCCGGTTCTCCGCCACGTGCCGCACACCGAGCTCCGACAGGATCCTCACGTCGCTCGCCGGGTACGTCTTGGTGACCACGATCAGGGTCACCTCCTCGCGCTTGCGCCCGGCGGCGTCACAGGCGGCGGCGATACGACGCTCCACCTTGGCCAGGTTTTCGGCGAGTTCGTGCTTACGGTCCGTCATGTCCCTCAGTCCAGCCAGACATATCCCGCGAGTCGCCCCGTGGTCCGGTCGCGACGGTACGAGAAGTGATCGCCCGACTCGATCGTGCACACCGGCGACTGCTCCCGGTCGCGCACCCCGAGCCGCTCGAGCTGGGCGTGCACTCCGGCGGTCACGTCGACCGCGGGCGTGCCCCAGCTCGTGACGGAGTGCGCCGCCGGCTCGACCGCGGCCACGTCGGCGCGCATCTCCTCCGGCACTTCGTAGCACCGGCCGCACACGGCGGGTCCGGTGCGGGCGACGATCCGGCCCGGCTCGGCGCCGAGTTCGGTCATGGCCCGTACGGCGGCGGGGACGACCCCCGCGACCATGCCGGGCCGTCCCGCGTGGGCCGCGGCGACCACCCCGGCGACGGGGTCGGCGAGCAGAACGGGCGTGCAGTCGGCGGTGAGGACGGCGAGCGCGAGACCGCGCCGCGTCGTGACGACGGCGTCGACCTCGGGTGCGGGACGGTCGCCCCACGGTCCGTCGACCACCGCCACCTCCGCTCCGTGCACCTGGTTCATCCAGACCACCCGGGCCGGGTCGAGGCCGAGGGACTTGGCCGCCAGCTCGCGATTGGCCCGTACCGCGCCGGCGTCGTCGCCGACCGCTCCGCCGAGGTTGAGCTGCTCGTACGGAACGGCGCTCACCCCGCCCCACCGGTCGGTGAAAGCGAAGTGCGCGCCGTTCACGGTGCTCGTCCCGGAATGCTGCCCTATCACTTCAGGAAGTCCGGTACGTCCAGCTCCTCCGCGCCGCTGTCCGCGTAGGTCCGCGACGGCGGCACCGGCGGGCCGGCCGGGACCTCGTTCGCCGGCTCGGGCGCGGGCTCCGGGTTCTCCTTCGGAGTGACGCTGCCGAGCGAGCCGAAGGATGGGCGGCTCTCGGACTGCCGCGCGGGCGTGGGCTCTTCGCGGCGGGCGGAGGCGGAGGACGAGCCGAGGACGTTCTCCCGCTTGGCGGGCGGCTGGCCGCCGTCGAAGCCGGCCGCGATCACCGTGACCCGAACCTCGTCGCCGAGCGCGTCGTCGATGACCGCGCCGAAGATGATGTTGGCCTCGGGGTGGGCGGCCTCGCTCACCAGCTGGGCCGCCTCGTTGATCTCGAACAGGCCGAGGTCGGAGCCGCCGGAGATGGACAGCAGCACACCGCGGGCGCCGTCGATCGAGGCCTCGAGCAGCGGCGAGGAGATCGCCATCTCGGCCGCGGCCACCGCGCGGTCGTCACCGCGGGCCGAGCCGATGCCCATGAGGGCCGAACCGGCCTCCGACATGACCGACTTGACGTCGGCGAAGTCGAGGTTGATCAGACCGGGCGTGGTGATCAGGTCGGTGATGCCCTGGACACCGGAGAGCAGGACCTGGTCGGCCGACTTGAAGGCGTCCAGCACCGAGACCTGGCGGTCCGAGATGGACAGCAGCCGGTCGTTGGGGATCACGATGAGGGTGTCGACCTCTTCGCGGAGCTCGGCGATGCCGTCCTCGGCCTGGTTGGCCCGGCGCCGTCCCTCGAAGGTGAACGGGCGGGTGACCACACCGATGGTGAGGGCGCCCAGGGAGCGGGCGATGTTGGCCACGACGGGCGCGCCGCCGGTGCCGGTGCCGCCGCCTTCACCGGCCGTCACGAAGACCATGTCGGCCCCCTTGAGGACCTCTTCGATCTCCTCGCGGTGGTCCTCGGCGGCCTTGCGGCCGACGGCCGGGTTGGCTCCGGCGCCGAGTCCGCGGGTGAGTTCACGGCCGACGTCGAGCTTGACGTCGGCGTCGCTCATCAACAGCGCCTGCGCGTCCGTGTTGATGGCAATGAACTCGACACCCTTGAGACCGACCTCGATCATCCGGTTGATGGCATTGACACCACCGCCGCCGACACCGATGACTTTGATGACTGCGAGGTAGTTCTGCGGTGCTGCCACGTCGAAGGCCTCTCGCCTCGAGTTACGTGTCGTCCTCTCGCGGGGCTTGCCGCGGTCGTACGACTGATGCCGATTGGGACGGTCCGTATCGCCGACCCAAACCCTAACGTTGAAGTTTAGGGTTACCAGTGTGTCTGTTCGCTGGACTCTTCCCAACAGGACACTAAGTCGACAAGTGGCGCACGTTCAACGAACACGCCGAACCTCCCGTTTTTCTTTTCACCCTATGTGATCAGCCGTAGCGGTGCCCAACCAGGGTGCTGGCCTGCGCGGATGTGCGTCAACTCCCCGATGACGCAGGGGCGGTGGGAACCGAGACGTCGAAGTGCCGCGCATCGGGAGCCGCTTTCATGAGAGCGGTGAGCGTACGGGCCTTTGCGGAACCCTTCTCACCACTTCCCCAGGAGACGGTACGGCCGTCGCCCAACTCCAGTGAGATGTCGTCGAAGGAGCGCACCTTGACGGCTTCCGTCCGCCGGGCGACGGCGGCCGGAATGGCGTCGGCGACGCTCACCGCCTCGCGCACCAACCGGTCCTCCCCGAAGCGCCGCAGGCTCGGCGCCGAGGAACCCGAGGAGGACGGCGCCAATTCCAGTGCGGGAACGCCTTTCGGGGCTTGGGAAACCGTGGCGAAACGGACACCTTCGTCGTCCACTTCGACGAAGTTTCGGCCTTTTTGCACCACGAGAACCGGAGTGCGCTCGACCACTTTCAGGCCGATTCCATGAGGCCAGGAACGAACCACGTCAACGGTGTCAATTCGGGGCAGTTTCCGGGCCAGACGCGTCTCAATCGCGTCGGTGTCCACGGAAATCAGCGGTGCCCCGACGGGGACTTGGGCGGCCTCGCGGACCTGTTCGGGCGTGAGCACCTGGGTGCCGGAGACCGACACGTGCTCCACGCGCGTCCACTGCGAGCCGTACAACAGCCATACGGCGCCCGCCCCGAGAAGGACGAGCGCGACGGCCAAGATGATGATCGTACGAGGGCGTGGACGCCTCAACCGCCGTGCCGGAGGCGGGCCGGACGACTCCTGCTGGCGTTCACCGCGTTCGGCGGTGGTCGGTCCGGCCACGCTTCCTGCCCTTCGCCTACATCGAAAAAACGGTCCCTATCGGCGTGCACGGCCGGCGGAGACCGCCTCGTACACCATGCCGACGAGCAGGTCGTCGGCGTCCCGGCGGCCGAACTCGGCGGCGGCGCGGGACATCTCGTACAGCCGGTGCGGGTCGGCGAGCACGGGCAGCACGCTCGCCCGCACCCAGTCGGGCGTCAGTTCCGCGTCGTCGACCAGCAGTCCGCCGCCGGCCTTCACCACCGGCTGGGCGTTCAGCCGCTGTTCGCCGTTGCCGATGGGCAGCGGGACGTAGGCGGCCGGGAGCCCGACGGCGGAGAGTTCGGCGACGGTCATCGCGCCCGCGCGGCAGAGCATCATGTCGGCAGCGGCGTACGCGAGATCCATCCGGTCCAGGTAACTTACCGGGATGTACGGGGGCATTCCCGGCATCTGCTGCACCTGCGGCAGTTCGTTCTTCGGGCCGACCGCGTGCAGGATCTGGATGCCGGCCTGCTGGAGCCACGGCGCGACCTGCTGGGTCACCTCGTTGAGGCGGCGGGCGCCCTGCGAGCCGCCGGAGACCAGCAGCGTGGGCAGGTTGGGGTCGAGGCCGAACATCGCGCGGGCCTCCGGGCGGACGGCGGCCCGGTCCAGGGTGGCGATGGTGCGGCGCAGCGGGATGCCGATGTAGCGGGCGTCGCGCAGCTTGCTGTCCGGGGTGGAGACGGCGACCCGGGAGGCGTAGCGCGAGCCGATCTTGTTGGCCAGACCGGGCCGGGCGTTGGCCTCGTGGATCACGATCGGCACACCGAGGCGCTTGGCCGCGAGGTAGGCGGGCAGGGCGACGTAGCCGCCGAAGCCGACCACGCAGTCCGCCTTGGTGCGCTCCAGGACCTGCTCGGTCGCCTTGATCGTGCCGCGCAGCCGGCCCGGGACGGTGATCAGCTCGGGCGTCGGCTTGCGCGGCAGCGGCACCGCCGGGATCAGCGCGAGCTCGTAGCCCCGCTGCGGAACGAGCGTGGTCTCAAGACCGCGCTCCGTGCCCAGGGCCGTGATCCCCACGGTCGGATCCTGCCTGCGCAGGGCGTCCGCGAGGGCGAGCGCGGGCTCGATGTGGCCGGCGGTCCCCCCACCGGCGAGTACGACATGCACCGAAATTCACCGCTCTCCGGACGAACGTGCCGCCTAGGCACGCCGTCGCATCGTGTTCCATCTCCGAGGCCCCCGGTTCCGTACGCCTCCCGCCCGCTTTCTACCAAAGCGAGGTTGCCGCACGGAAAGCGCCGCACGCGCAGCGGGCTCGTCACGCGCGAACGCGATCAGCAGCCCGATGGCGAACATGGTCGGCAGCAGGGCGGATCCCCCGTAGGAGAACAGCGGGAGGGGGACGCCGGCGATCGGCAGCAGGCCGAGCACCGCACCGATGTTGATCACCGCCTGCGCGGTGATCCAGGTGGTCACGCCTCCCGCGGCATACCTGACGAAGGGGTCCTCCGTGCGTCCGGCCACGCGGATACCCGCATAGCCTAGAGCCGCGAACAGGGCGAGCACCGACAGCGTCCCCGCCAGGCCCAGTTCCTCACCGGTGACGGCGAAGATGAAGTCCGTGTGGGCCTCGGGGAGTTGGCCCCATTTTTCCACACTCGCGCCGAGCCCGGAGCCGAAGATTCCGCCCGATGCGAGCGCATAGATCCCGTGCACGGCCTGCCAGCAGTCGGCCGGGCCCGACTGCGGGGACGTGGCGCCGATGCAGGCCAGCCGGGCCATGCGGTTCGGGCTGGTCTTGATGAGGATCACACCGAGGAGGCCGGCGATCGACAGCACACCGGCGAACAGCCGGGTCGGGGCGCCGGCCAGCCACAGCAGGCCGAACAGGATCGCCGTCAGGATGATCGCCGTGCCCATGTCGCCGCCGAGCATGATCAGGCCCAGCAGCATGAAGGCGACCGGCACGAGCGGCACCAGCATGTGCTTCCACTGGTTGAGCAGCTTCTTGTCCTGTTTGCGGGCCATCAGGTCCGCGCCCCACAGCACCAGGGCGAGCTTGCCGAACTCGCTGGGCTGGATCTGGAAGGAGCCGCCGAGCGAGATCCAGTTCTGGTTGCCGTTGACCGACATCCCTATCCCCGGCACCTGTACCAGCGCCATCAGGAAGACCGCGCCCGCGAGCATCGGGTAGGCGAGCGCCCGGTGCAGCTTCACCGGCATCAGAGAGGCGATCAGCAGCAGCACTCCGCCGATCACGGCGGCGAGCAGCTGCTTGCGGAAGAAGTACGAGCCCGGCAGCGACATCTGCAGCGCCGTGATCTGGGAGGCCGAATAGACCATCACCAGACCGAGCACGGTGATCAGCACACTGCCGCCGACGATCAGGTAGTACGCGGTCAGCGGCCGGTCCCAGGCCTTGCGGGCGTTCGTGTAGAGCCGCGCCACGGGGTTCTCGCGCGGCGTCCGGGAAGCGGCGGGACGTCTGGCGGCCCGCTGCACGGGCGGCCGTCCGGTACGGCTACTGGGCATCAGCGCCTCCGCTGCGTCGGTCAGGAGCCGAGTTCGCGAACCGCCTCCGCGAACGCGTCACCGCGCTTGTTGTAGTTGGCGAACATGTCCATCGAGGCACAGGCCGGGGCCAGCAGCACCGTGTCGCCCGCCTCCGCGAGCCGCCCGGCCTCCTGGACGGCCGCGAGCATCGCCCCAGTGTCGGTCCGGTCGAGGTCGACGACGGGTACTTCCGGCGCGTGTCGCGCCAGGGCTTCCCGGATCAGGGCACGGTCCTTGCCGATGAGCACGGCGCCGCGCAGCCGCTCGGCAGACTTGGCGACCAGCTCGTCGAAGGTCGCGCCCTTGGCGAGTCCGCCGGCGATCCACACGATGGACCCGTACGCCGCCAACGACGCCTCGGCGGCGTGGGTGTTGGTCGCCTTGGAGTCGTCGACGTACGCCACCCCGTCCACGTCGGCGACGTGCGCGATGCGGTGCGCGTCCGGCGTGAAGTTCCGCAGCCCGTCGCGTACGGCCGCGGCGGGCACCCCGAAGGCGCGCGCGAGGGCCGCCGCCGCAAGGGCGTTGGCGATGTTGTGCGGGGCCGGCGGGTTGACGTCGGAGACCTCGGCGAGCTCCTGGGCGTTCTTCTGCCGGTTCTCCACGAAGGCGCGGTCGACCAGGATGCCGTCCACGACGCCCAGTTGGGACGGTCCGGGAGTGCCGAGGGTGAAGCCGATCGCCCGGCAGCCCTCCTCGACGTCGGCCTCGCGCACCAGGTCCTCGGTGGCCTTGTCGGCGGCGTTGTAGACGCAGGCGACGCGATTGCCCTCGTAGATACGGCCCTTGTCGGCGGCGTAGGCCTCCATGGAGCCGTGCCAGTCGAGGTGGTCCGGGGCCAGGTTGAGGACGGCGGCGGAGTGGGCGCGCAGCGAGGGCGCCCAGTGCAGCTGGTAGCTCGACAACTCGACGGCCAGCACGTCGTACTGCTCGTCGCCGAGCACCACGTCGAGCAGGGAGACGCCGATGTTGCCCACGGCGGCGGTGCGCAGTCCGGCGGCCTTCAGGATCGAGGCCAGCATCTGGACGGTGGTGGTCTTGCCGTTGGTGCCGGTGACGGCGAGCCAGGGCGCCGCGTCGGGTCCGCGCAGGCGCCAGGCGAGTTCGACGTCGCCCCAGATCTCCAGGCCGGCCTCGCGGGCCGCGGCGAACAGGGGCTTGTCCGGCTTCCAGCCCGGTGTGGTGACGACGAGTTCGGTGCCCTCCGGCAGGGTCGCGCCGTCGCCGAGCCGCACGGTGATGCCCAAGGCCTCCAGCTCGGCGGCCTGTTCACGCGCGCGTGCGTCGTCGCCGTCGTTGACGACCGTGACGGCCGCCCCGCGCGCGTGCAGCACCTTGGCCGCCGGGATGCCCGAGACGCCGAGCCCGGCGACGGTGACGTGCTTGCCCTGCCAGTCGGTCACTTGTCCGCTGCCCATCCCGCGTAGAAGAGACCCAGTCCGACGATCACACAGATGCCCTGGATGATCCAGAAGCGGACCACCACCAGGACTTCGGACCAGCCTTTGAGTTCGAAGTGGTGCTGCAGTGGCGCCATCCGGAAGACGCGCCGGCCGGTGAGGCGGAAGGAGCCGACCTGGATGACCACCGACATGGTGATGAGGACGAACAGGCCGCCCATGATGGCCACCAGCAGCTCGGTGCGGGAGCAGATGGCGAGGCCGGTGAGGACACCGCCGAGCGCGAGCGAGCCGGTGTCGCCCATGAAGATCTTGGCGGGCGAGGTGTTCCACCACAGGAAGCCGAGGCAGGCGCCCATCAGCGCCGAGGCGATGACCGCGAGGTCGAGGGGGTCGCGTACCTCGTAGCAGGCGTTGGGGTTGGTCAGGGTCTGCGCGTTGGCGCACGACTCCTGGAACTGCCAGACGCCGATGAAGGTGTAGGCGCCGAAGACGAGCACGGAGGCGCCGGTGGCCAGGCCGTCCAGACCGTCCGTCAGGTTCACGCCGTTCGACATCGCGAGGATCATGAACAGCGCCCAGACCACGAACAGGATCGGGCCGATCTTCCAGCCGAAGTCCGTGATGAAGGACAGCTTGGTGGAGGCCGGGGTGTTGCCACGGGCGTCCTGGAACTGCAGGGCGAGCACAGCGAAGGAGATGCCGACGATCAGCTGGCCGGCCATCTTGGCCTTGGCCCGCAGGCCCAGCGAACGGCGCTTGACGATCTTGATGTAGTCGTCGAGGAAGCCGACCAGGCCCATGCCGACCATCAGGCCGAGCACCAGCAGGCCCGAGTAGGTCGGGGCGTAGCCGGTGATCACCTTGGACAGGAAGTAGGCGACGACCGTCGCCAGGATGAAGGCGATACCGCCCATGGTCGGCGTACCGCGCTTGCTGGCGTGCTCGCGCGGTCCGTCGTCCCGGATGTACTGGCCGTAGCCCTTGCGGGCGAGGAGCTTGATCAGCAGCGGGGTGCCGACCAGCGTCAGGAAGAGGCCGATGACTCCCGAGAACAGGATCTGCTTCATCATCGGGCGGCAACCTCACCCTCGGCACCGGTCTCGAGGAGCGCCTGGGCGACGCCTTCGAGACCGACCGAACGGGACGCCTTCACGAGGACGACGTCCCCCGGGCGCAACTCGCTGCGCAACAGGTCGATCGCCGCCTGTGCGTCGGACACGTGCACCGACTCCTCACCCCACGAACCCTCGTTATATGCGCCCAGTTGCAGCCAGGACGCTTCCCTGCCCCCGACCGCGACGAGCTTGCCGACATTGAGCCGGACGGCGAGCCGTCCGACCGCGTCGTGCTCGGCGAGCGCCTCGTCCCCGAGCTCGGCCATCTTGCCGAGCACCGCCCAGGTCCGCCGCCCCCGGCCCATCGCCACGAGCGCGCGCAGGGCCGCTCGCATGGACTCGGGGTTCGCGTTGTAGGCGTCGTTGACGATGGTCACGCCGTCCGGTCGCTCGGTGACCTCCATGCGCCAGCGGGAGAGGGAGCCCGCCTCGGAGAGCGCGGTGGCGATCTCAGCTGCGGACATGCCCAGCTCATGGGCGACGGCGGCCGCGGCGAGCGCGTTCGACACGTGGTGCTCACCGTACAGGCGCATGGTCACGTCGCTTGCACCGGAGGGTGTGTGGAGCCTGAAGGCGGGCTGTCCGCTGTCCGTGAGTCGCACGTTCTCGGCGCGTACGTCCGCTTCGTCGGCCTCTCCGAACAGGACCACCTTCGCCTTCGTACGGGAGGCCATGGCCCGTACGAGCGGGTCGTCCGCGTTGAGGACCGCGACGCCGCCGTCCTCGGCCGCCGGCAGGCTCTCGACCAGCTCGCCCTTCGCCTGGGCGATCTGCTCGCGGCCGCCGAACTCGCCGATGTGGGCGGTCCCGACGTTCAGGACGAGGCCGATCCTCGGGGGCGTCAGCTCGGCGAGGTAGCGGATGTGGCCGATGCCGCGGGCGCCCATCTCCAGCACGAGGAACTTCGTCTCCTCGGTGGCGGACAGGGCCGTCAGCGGCAGCCCGATCTCGTTGTTGAGCGAGCCCGGCGTGAACACCGTGGGCGCCTTGCTCCGCAGCACCTGGGCGATCAGGTCCTTGGTGCTGGTCTTGCCCGCGGAGCCGGTGAGGGCCACGAGGGTCGCGCCGAGCCGGCGGACGACGTGCCGCGCGAGGGCGCCGAGCGCCCGCTGGACGTCGTCGACGACGATCGCGGGCACGCCGACGGGGCGCGATGCCAGTACGGCGACCGCGCCCGCCTCGACGACCTGCCGTGCGAAGTCGTGGCCGTCGACCCGCTCGCCGACGAAGGCGACGAACAGGCTGCCGGGCTCGACCTCGCGGGAGTCCCGGACGACCGGAGCGGTGACCTCGACGGACGGATCCGGTATGTCGTACGTCTGCCCGCCGACGACTTCTGCGATCTCGGCGAGAGAGAGGGCGATCACAAGTTCATCCCTGGGTCTTCTGGATGGCTTCTCGAAGCACCTGGCGGTCGTCGAAGGGACGGACCACCCCGGCGATGTCCTGGCCCTGCTCGTGGCCCTTGCCCGCGACCAGCACGGTGTCCCCGGGCTGCGCGCGGGCGACGGCGGCGGCGATCGCGGCGGCCCGGTCCTCGAAGACCTGGACCTCGCCGCGTTCGTGTGCTGGTACGGACGCCGCGCCCACGAGCATGGTTGCAAGGATGGAGAGGGGGTCCTCGGAGCGAGGGTTGTCGGAGGTCAGTACGGCGGTGTCGGCGAGGCGCGCGGCGGCGGCGCCCATCGGCTCCCGCTTGGTCTTGTCGCGGTCCCCGCCGCAGCCGAGCACGATGTGCAGACTGCCCTCGGTGACCTTGCGCAGGGCGCGCAGCACCGACTCGACCGCGTCGGTCTTGTGGGCGTAGTCGACCACCGCGAGATACGGCTGCCCGGCGTCCACGCGCTCCAGGCGGCCCGGCACACCCGGCACGGCGGCGATGCCGTCGGCGGCGGACTGCGGGTCGAGGCCCGCGGCCGCGAGCGCCACGATGGCGGCGAGGGTGTTGGCCACGTTGAACGGGCCCGGCAGCGGCGACCTGGCGTCGATCCGCTCGCCCTCGGGGCCGATCGCGGTGAACGTCGAGTCCAGCCGGCCGATCTCGACGTCCTCGGCGCGCCAGTCGGCGTCGGGGTGGCCCTCGGCGGAGTAGGTCACGACCGGGACGGTCGCCTCCCTGGCCAGCCTGCGGCCGTACTCGTCGTCGACGTTGACCACGCCGAGTCTGCTGCGCTTGGGCGTGAACAGCTGCGCCTTGGCCTGGAAGTAGTCCTCCATGCCGGAGTGGAACTCCATGTGTTCCGGGCTCAGGTTGGTGAAGACGCCGATGTCGAAGACGCAGGCGTCGACCCGGCCGAGGACCAGGGCGTGGCTGGAGACCTCCATGGCGACCGCCTCGACCCCGCGCTCGCGCATGACGGCGAACAGGGCCTGCAGGTCGGTGGCTTCGGGGGTGGTGCGCTCGGACTTGATGCGCTCGTCGCCGATGCGCATCTCGACCGTGCCGATCAGGCCGGTGTTGCTCTTGGTCTTCAGGCCGCCCTCGACGAGGTAGGCGGTGGTGGTCTTGCCCGAGGTGCCGGTGATGCCGATCTGGAGCAGGTCGCGGCCCGGGTGGCCGTAGATCGTGGCGGCCAGCTCGCCCATCTGCGCCCGCGGTTCGTCCACGACGAGGACCGGCAGGCCGGTGGCCGCGGCGCGTTCGGCGCCGGTCGGGTCGGTCAGCACGGCGACGGCGCCGAGGCCGGCGGCCTGGGTGACGAAGTCCGCGCCGTGCAGACGGGCGCCGGGCAGGGCGGCGTAGAGGTCTCCGGGGCGGACGGCACGCGAGTCATGGGTGATGCCCGTGACGTCGGCGGTGTTTTCGGGCCGCGCGGCACCCAGCTGATCGGCGAGTTCCGCCAGGGGTGTGGCGGGGACCTGAACCGGCCTGGGCGGCCCGGGGTATGTCACGGATGCGCCCTTCTGGGTGGTTTGGGACTGATCAGCGTGTGGCACGGCGGTGAGCGTACCGGGCGCACCCGCCTGCGGGCGAAGCGAGGGCACGGGCGGGGTCTGGTTCCCGGGATCGGGGGTGATCATGGTCACGGAGCGTTCCTGGCTGGTTGCGCTGATCAGGGCTTGAAGCTGACGGGAAGGTTCGCGGCCTTGGCCCCGGTGGGCGGGACCTGGAGGGTCTTGAGGGCGAACTCCATGACCTGCTTGAAGATGGGGCCGCAGATCTGGCCGCCGAAGTAACTCCCACTCGTGGCGTTCTGGATGGCGCAGTAGACGGTGACCCGGGGGTTGTCCGCGGGTGCGAATCCGGCGAACGACGAGGTGTAGCCGCGGTACTTGCCGGTGGCCGGATCCACGCGGTTGGCCGTACCCGTCTTGCCCGCGACCCGGTAGCCGGGAATGCGCGCCTTGGTGCCCGTGCCCTCCTGGTCGTCCACGACCGACTCCAGCATCTGGGCGAGCGTCTTCGCCGTCCTGGCGCTCACGACCCTTGTCTTTCGGGGCTTCGCGGCGGGTGTGAAGCGCCCGTCGGGTCCCTTCGTGCCGCGTACGAGCGTCGGTTCGACGCGTACGCCGCCGTTCGCGATGGTCGAGTACACGGAGGCCGCCTGCATCGCGTTGACGGACACGCCCTGGCCGAAAGGAATCGTGTACTGCTGCGACGTCGACCACTTGCCGGGCGGGGCGAGGATGCCCTTCGTCTCGCCGGGGACGTCCAGCCCGCTGTAGCTGCCGATGCCGAACTTGCGCAGGTACGAGTAGAGGACCCTGTTGGCCTGCGCCTGTGTCTTGCCCAGCTGGCCGGTGGCCAGGATGGTGCCGATGTTGCTGGACTTGGCGAGCACGCCGTTGAGCGTCAGGTTCCAGGTCTCGTGGTCGATGTCGTCCTTGAACAGCCGGTCGCCGCGGTGCAGCCGGTTCGGTACGACGACATGCGTCAGCGGGGTGGCGACGTTCTGCTGGAGCACGGCGGCCATCGACATGATCTTGGCGGTGGAGCCGGGCTCGAAGGCGTCCTCGACGGCCCAGTTGTGCAGGGCGCTCGAGCTGGCCTTGGACAGGTCGTTGGGGTCGAAGCCGGGCGAGTTGGCCATGGCGAGGATCTCGCCGGTCCGGGTGTCCTGCACTATCACGTAGCCGCGGTCCGCCTTCGACTTCGCCACCTGCTGCGTGATCGCGTTCTGCGCGGCCCACTGGATGTCGCGGTCGATGGTGAGTTCCACGTCGCTGCCGGGCACCGCGGGCGTCTCGGCGGAGCCCGCGGTGGGCACCAGGCGGCCGCCGGACTGGGCGTAGCGGATCTTGCCGTCCTTGCCGGCCAGGTCGCCGTTGAACTGCTGCTCGACGCCTCCGCCGCCCTTGCCGTCGAGGTTGACCCAGCCCAGCAGCCCGGCGGCGAGGTCGCCGTTGGGGTAGACGCGCTTGCTGCTGGGGTCGGCGAAGACGCCGGCCAGGACGTTGACCGTGGAGCGGTCCGTCTCGCCCTTGGCGGTCAGGGCCGACTTCAGGTCCTTGATCTGCGTCCACACCTGCGGGGTCTGGCGGCGGGCGAGCAGGACGTAGCGCAGGTCCTTGTTCTTCGGGCGCAGCTTCTTGACGATCGTCTCCTGGTCGACGCCGAGGATCGGGGCGAGGAGCGCGGCGGCCTGCTCGGGACCGTCGTCGACCTTCAGCTGCTTGCGGTTGAACATCGTGGGGTCGGCGGTGATGTCGTAGGCGTCCACGCTGGTGGCGAGGGCCACGCCGTTGCGGTCGGTGATGCCGCCGCGCTCGGCGGCCAGGACGTGGCCGACGTAGCGGTTCTGCTCGGCCTTGGCGGCGTACGCGCTCGCGTCCACCGCCTGCACCTGGAGCAGCCGTACGACGAAGGCGATCAGCACCAGGGTGAGGGCCAGACTGACCATGCGCAGCCGGGGGCGGGGGCTGCCCAGCCGGAGGATCTTGGGGGCCGTGGGGCGGCCGGGCGCCGGGCGGCGGGCCGGGCGGGCGCCGGGGCC
>NZ_JBHVGU010000076.1:0-20065 GCF_042800575.1 Streptomyces sp. NPDC057616 | reverse complement strand
TCGATGACGGTGACGTCCGCGCCGAAGGACTTCCAGGCGGAGGCGAACTCGACGCCGATGACGCCGCCGCCCAGGATGATCGCGGACTTCGGCACGCGGTCCAGGACGAGGGCGTGGTCCGAGGAGATGATGCGGTTGCCGTCGATCTCCAGGCCCGGCAGCGACTTCGGCACGGAACCGGTCGCAAGCAGCACGTGGCGGCCCTGGACGCGACGGCCGTTCACGTCGACGGAGGTGGGGGACGACAGCCGCCCCTCACCCTCGATGTACGTCACCTTGCGGGAGGCGATGAGTCCCTGCAGGCCCTTGTAGAGCCCGGAGATGACGCCGTCCTTGTACTTGTGGACGGCGGGGACGTCGATGCCCTCGAAGGTGGCCTTGACGCCGAACTGCTCGCTCTCGCGGGCCTGGTCGGCGATCTCGCCCGCGTGCAGCAGGGCCTTGGTGGGGATGCACCCACGGTGCAGGCAGGTACCGCCGACCTTGTCCTTCTCGATCAGGGCGACGTCCAGGCCCAGCTGCGCCCCGCGCAGGGCCGCGGCGTAACCACCGCTACCACCGCCGAGGATCACTAGGTCGAAAACGGTGCTGGCGTCGTTCGCCACGTCACGTCCTCCATGCATGTGCGCCGTACGCCGGTCAGCAGTGACCGGTCGGCGGCTGGTGTCCGGCCGCTCTTTCTTCGGCCCTGTGGTGGGGGCCCTGTCCTGCCGTGGCCCATCTTCGCACTTGTCGGAGGTGAACGAGACGCCGGGCCGGTGTGTGAGACGTCCCACGTTCACTTGAGCACCCGCCGGAAAAAGGGGGCTCCGCCCTACCCGCGCGCGGAGCCCCCTCACTCATTTCTGCATCAGCCCAGGTCGCCCGACGCGGTCAGCTCCGCGAGCCGGACCAGGGTCCGCACCGCGGTGCCCGTGCCGCCCTTGGGGGTGTAGCCGAACGGGCCGCCCTCGTTGAAGGCCGGGCCCGCGATGTCCAGGTGCGCCCAGGTGATGCCCTCGCCGACGAACTCGCGCAGGAAGAGGCCCGCGACGAGGCCGCCGCCCATCCGCTCGCCCATGTTGGCGATGTCGGCGGTGGGGGAGTCCATGCCCTTGCGCAGGTGCTCCGGCAGCGGCATCGGCCAGGCCGGCTCGCCGACCTCCTCGGCCGCCTCGTGCACCGCGGAGCGGAACGCGTCGTCGTTGGCCATGATCCCGAACGTCCGGCTGCCCAGCGCCAGCATCATCGCGCCGGTGAGGGTCGCGACGTCCACGATGGCGTCCGGCTTCTCCTGGGAGGCGGCCCACAGCGCGTCCGCGAGGACCAGCCGGCCCTCGGCGTCGGTGTTGAGGACCTCGACCGTCTTGCCGCTGTACATGCGCAGCACGTCACCCGGCCGGGTCGCGGAGCCCGACGGCATGTTCTCGGCGAGCGCCAGCCAGCCGGTGACGTTGACGTCCAGGCCCAGACGGGCGGCGGCGACCACGGCGGCGAAGACGGCGGCCGCCCCGCTCATGTCGCACTTCATCGTCTCGTTGTGGCCGGCCGGCTTCAGCGAGATGCCGCCCGAGTCGTAGGTGATGCCCTTGCCGACGAACGCGAGGTGCTTCTTCGCCCTGGAGGGGGTGTACGACAGCTTCACCAGTCGCGGCCCCGAGGCGGAACCGGCGCCGACGCCGAGGATGCCGCCGTAGCCGCCCTTCTCCAGCGCCTTGACGTCGAGCACCTGCACCTTGATGCCGTGCTCCTTGGCCGCGGCCAGCGCCACGGCGGCGAACGCCTCCGGGTTGAGGTCGTTCGGCGGGGTGTTGATGAGGTCGCGGGCGCGGTTGAGCTCCTCGGCGACGGCGACGGCGCGCTGGACGGCGGCCTTGTGCTCCTTGTCGCGGGGCTTGGCGCCGAGCAGCGCGGCCTCGGCGAGCGGGGCCTTGCCGTTCTTGGCGTCCTTGCCGTTCTCCTTGTAGGCGTCGAAGGAGTACGCGCCGAGCAGCACGCCCTCGCCGATCGCGCACACGTCGGCGGCGTCGCCGACGGGCAGGGCGAAGGCGGCCTTCTTGGCGCCGGTGAGGGCACGTGCGGCCGAGCCCGCGGCCTTGCGCAGAGCCTCGGCGTCGAAGGCTGCCTGCGCGTCCTTGTCGGGCTCCTGGCCGAGGCCCACCGCCACCACGAGCGGGGCCTTGAAGCCGGAGGGCGCGGGCAGCTTCGTCACCTCGCCCTCGGCGCCGGACGCGCCGAGGGTCTCCAGGACGCCGGCGAGCCTGCCGTCGTAGGCCTTGTCCACGGCCTCGGCGCCCGGCGCCACGACCGGGCCCTTCGCGCCCTTGGCCACACCGATCACGATCGCGTCGGCCCGAAGACCGGGCGCCGCGGCGGTGCTGAGAGTGAGAGCAGTCACGGTGGTGAAATCTCGCTTCCGATGTGAAGTTCCTGTGGTCGATCGGTGTGGGTCGACCGGGCCCGACGGCCGACCCTAGGTCCGACCTCAGGGTGCGGCCTCAGCGGGGCCTTCCCCGGTGCGGCGAACACTCGGGACGAGACTACGCGCGTGCGCGCGCTCGCTCATTCCTGGCGCCTCCGGTTCCGATCCCGAGGCCGGTGACCGCGGTGCCGGCCAGGCGGTCGGCGAGCGAGCGGCGGGTGGGGGAGAAGACCGGGAGCGCGTTCAGGAAGAAGACGGCGACGGCCAGCGCCCACACCGCGACCGACAGCAGGAACTCGCCCTCCAGGAGCAGCACGCAGGCGACGGCGTAGACGGCGATGTCGGCGGCCGTGGTGACGGCGGCGCGCACGGCGGCCCGGCGCGGCAGGCTCGGCGTGACCTTCAGGCCGAGCAGCCCCTTGCCGACGGTGCGCCCGGCGAGGGAGAGGCAGGCCCACTGGTAGAGGAAGGTGACGACGATCAGCAGGCCGAAGGCCTCCTCCACGTAGAGCACCGCCTTGTCCCACAGCGACACCCCGAAGCCCTCGGAGGCTCCGATCACGTCGCCGCGCGAGGTGAGCAGGTCCAGGCCGCCGCGGGTGGCGAGTTCGGGCACGTCGGCGACGAGCGCGGAGATGCGGTGGAAGGTGAGCACGGCCAGTGCGGCGGCGAGCGCCAGCACCAGTGCGAAGTCGATGAACCAGGCCGTGGCACGGCGAAGCTTCGGCACGAACGTCCCCCGATCGATCCCCTGTGTCCGTACGGCCGACGAGACTACTGCCCCAGTGACAGCACCAGGAGGCAAACGGTCGCCGCCGTCTCGGCCAGCCCGCCGAACACATCGCCGGTGACCCCGCCGAAGCGGCGCGTGCAGTGGCGCAGGAGGAGTTCGGCGGCTAGCAGCGCGACGCCGGCCGCGACCGCCGTGCGGACGATGTCGTACGGGCCGAGGAGTGCGCCCGCGGCGGCGGCCGCGCCGGTGACGAGGACCGCCGTGAGCACCGCCGGCCGGACCGGCACCACGCCGGCCACCGCCGCGCCCAGGCCCTCGGGGCGGGCGGCCGGCACGCCGGCGCGGGCGGCCAGGGTCAGCGCGAGGCGGGCGACCGTGGCCGAGACGGCGGCCGCGAGCGCGCCGCGGCCCCACGAGCCGCCGTAGGCCTGGGCCAGGGCGGCGACCTGGGCGAGCAGCACGAGGACGAGGGTGATCACGCCGAAGGGGCCGATGTCCGACTGCTTCATGATGCGCAGCGCGTCCTCGGCGCGCTTGCCGCTGCCGAGGCCGTCGGCGGTGTCCGCGAGCCCGTCCAGGTGCAGGCCGCGGGTGAGGGCGGCGGGCACCGCGACGGAGGCGACGGCGGCGACCAGGGCGCTCGCGCCCAGCGCCAGCAGTGCCACGCCCACCAGGGCCGCGCAGCCGCCCACGACGGCTCCGGCGAGCGGGGCGCAGATCATGCCGCCGCGGGCCGCGGACCGGTCCCAGCGGGTCACCGGGACGGGCAGCACGGTGAGCGTGCCGAAGGCGAAGCGGAGGCCGTCCGGCCAGGGCGTCTTGGTGGGTTCGGGCACCGGCGCAGGTTACCCGGCAGTTGACAGGAGGGTGGCGACGGGTCTGGATACAGTGCGCATATGGGACATTGGCTCCAGCGCAACATCATCGAGCCGGGCAAGTTGCCGTTGCTGCTCGCGCTCACCGCGTTCGTGCTGACGTTCCTGGTCACCCGGGTCGTCACACGCCTGATCCGGGCGGGCAAGGGCCCCTTCGGCAACGTCAAGGCGGGTGGTGTGCACATCCACCACGTGGTGCCCGGCGTCGTCCTGACCATCCTCGGCGGCTTCGGCGCGGTGACCAGCAGCCGGTACGGCTTCGGCGCCGCCGCGTTCGCGGTCGTCTTCGGCGTCGGGGCGGGGCTCGTCCTCGACGAGTTCGCGCTGATCCTGCACCTCGACGACGTCTACTGGAGCGAGGAGGGCCGCAAGAGCGTGGAGATGGTCGTCCTGACGGCGGCCCTGGTCGGCCTGATGCTCGCGGGCTTCTCGCCGTTCGGCGTCAACGACATGACGTCCCAGGAACTGCAGGACCGCGGCAGCGTGATCTCGACCGTGGTCATCAACTTCCTGTTCTCGCTGGCCGTGCTGAGCAAGGGCAAGGCGCGGATGGCGATCTTCAGCGTCATCGTCCCGTTCATCGGCCTGATCGGCATCGTCCGCCTGGCCCGGCCCACCTCCCCCTGGGCCAGGCGCTTCTACCGACGGCGCCCTAAGGCCCGCGCCAAGTCCCTGCTGCGCGCCTACCACCACGACCGCCGCTGGCTGGGCCCGCGCCGCAGGTTCCAGGACTTCCTCGGCGGGAAGCCGGACCCGGCACCGGGGCGCGTGCTGAGCCGGTGACGGTGCTCGTGGCGCCGCGCCGGGGTTTCGGGACCGGCGCGGTGGCGGGCCGGGTGCCCGGCCGGTGACGAGGATCGGGTGCGGCCGCCGCCGCACTCGCGGCCGGTCCGGACCCGCCGCAGCAGCCGCGTCCGCCGCAGCCCCGCCCCCACCCCGCTGCGCACCGGACCCCGGTGGCGTTGCCAGGACCTCGGCAGCGCACAGAGCAGGGCCACCACCGCGATCGCCGCCAGGTGCTCCTTGCCGGCCAGGTTGCCCTTCAGCATGACCTCGACCGCCATCGCGGCCGTCACGGCGCCGGCCGTGGTGTAGGCGCCGTAGCGCCGGCCGAGGAGGACGGCCAGGCCCACCACCGCCGCCGACGGGCCCGTGTCGACCACGGCGGCGTCCGAGTGCGGCAGGCCCAGGGGGTGGTCGAAGCCGAGCCGGATGCCGACGCGCGCGTAGAGCGTGCCGGCGAGGGTGGCGGCGTAGGCGACGGCGAGGGTGAGGCGGCGGCCCAGGCAGAGTTCCGCGATGCCGAACACCAGGAGGATCTGGACGAGCGCGCCCCAGACGGGAAGGTCCAGGGCCGGGACGAACAGGGAGAGCGGGGTGCGCAGCAGGGCCAGCCACAAAGGGTCCTCGGCGCGCACCGCGCCGATGTTCTGCACGAACCGAAAGCCCCAGGACTGGTTCTGGACCAGCTGCATGAGAGCCGTCAGCAGTACCGCCCCGAGCGTCGCCGGGACCGCCCGCCAGCGCCGCTCCAGCAGCGGCGCGCGCGCCGTGACGTACAGGAGTCCCCATTCGGCACGGGCCCAGCGGCCGAGGGCTCTCACGCGGTGGTCCTCATCGGTGCGTCTCCAGATGCCTGCGGTGCAGCCACTTGGGCAGCCCCGGCGCCTCCAGGAACCCCTCCGCCCGTGCCGACGCGATGCCGATGCGCGGCAGGTCCGCGCTCTTCTCGAACAGCAGGAACCGCGGCTCCCAGATGGGCCGGTACTTGGCGTTGGCGCGGTACAGCGACTCGATCTGCCACCAGCGCGAGAAGAAGCTGAGCAGCGAGCGCCACAGCCTGAGCACGGGCCCGGCACCGAGACGCGCCCCGCGTTCGAAGACCGACCGGAACATGGCGAAGTTGAGCGAGACCTGGGTGATGCCGATGTCCCGGGCGCGGCGCAGGAGTTCGAGCACCATGAACTCCATCAGCCCGTTCTCGGAGTCCCGGTCGCGCCGCATGAGGTCCAGCGAGAGACCGTGCGGACCCCACGGCACGAAGGACAGCACCGCCCGCAACTCGCCCGTCCCGTCGGTGCATTCGAGCATCACGCACCGGCCGTCCTCGGGGTCCCCGAGCCGCCCCAGCGCCATGCTGAACCCGCGCTCGGTGGCCCCGTCGCGCCAGTCGTCCGCCCGCTGGAGCAGATACGCCATCTCGTCGGCCGGGATCTCCTCGTGCCGCCGGATCCGCACGCCGTACCCGGCCCGCTTCACCCGGTTGTAGGCCTGCCGCACGGTGCGCATCGCGCGCCCCTCCAGCGTGAACTCGGCGACCTCCACGATCGCCTCGTCGCCCAGCTCCAGCGCGTTCAGGCCGTGCCGGGTGTACACGGTCCCGGCCTCCTCGCTCGCCCCCATCACGGCCGGGATCCACCCGTGCGCCCGCGCCTGCGCGAGCCACGGCTCGATGGCTCCGGGCCACGCCTCGGGGTCGCCGATGGGATCACCCGAGGCCAGCGACACACCCCCGACGACGCGGTACGCCACCGCCGCCTTGCCGGTCGGCGACCACACCACGCTCTTCTCCCGCCGCAGCGCGAAGTACCCGAGCGAGTCCCGCTCCCCCTGCCGCTCCAGCAGCTCCCGCAGCCGCTTCTCGTCGTCCTCGGTGAGCGGGTCGACGGCACGCCGGGAGCGGAAGGCGGCGTAGAAGACGGCGAGGACGAGGACCGTGCTGAGGACGTTGATGGCGACGTTGACCCAGTTCGGCGCGTCCACGCCGGGGAAGCGGGACTCGTCGACGGCGATGGAGACCAGCCGGAAGGTGCCGTAGCGCCAGCGCTCCAGGAACGTCGAACGGGCCGCGTCCGGCGCCTGGTTGGTGAGCGTCACCAGCAGCCCCGCCAAGAGCGAGGCGGCCAGCGTGCCGCCCACCGCTACCGCGGCGGCGAGCCGCGGGTTGGAGCGGTCGCCCTTGGCGTAGAACTCCCGCCGTCCGACCAGCAGGGCGGCGACGAAGGCGGCGGTGAGGACGAGCGAGACCCAGTTCTGGGGGTACTGCCGGATCTCGGGGAACACCATCGCGAAGCCGAACAGGCCGAGGAACGGGCCCGCCAGCGCGAGGTTGAGGATCCATGCGGCGCGCTTGCGGCGCCGCATGGTGACGGCGAGGAAGGCCGTGAACACCCCGGAGGCGAAGCCCGCGGTCAGCAGGTAGGGCGTGAAGAAGTTCTCCTGGTTGTGCCGCCGCACGTCCTGCCCCAGCGACACCCACACGGCACTGAGAAAGTTGACGAACGCGACGGCCCGCAAATACCAGACGGCGAATGCGGCGGACCGCCTCGAGGCAATTCGGGCATCTCCCATGAGAGAGGATCATATGGGCGATGCCCTGATGAACCCGTCCATCTTTGGTCGCCGGTCGGTCGACTTTCGGCCCTGCCGCGATGCCTGACCGCTCTCCTACACCTCGGTCTCCGCGCCCTTCTTCTCCTCGTCCTCGACCGGGAGCTCCGGCTTCTCCGGCAGCTCCGCGGCGAGCGCCGCCGCGGCCTGGACGAGAGGCAGCGCGAGCAGGGCGCCCGCGCCCTCGCCCACGGTCACCCCGTGCGACAGCAGCGGCTCCAGTGCCATGCGGTCCAGGGCCTTGGCCTGTCCCGGCTCCCCGCTGTCGTGCGCGGCCAGCCACCAGTCCGGCGCCCGGAACGCGACCCGCTGCGCCACCAGCGCACAGGCGGCCGCCACGACCCCGTCCAGGATCACCGGCGTCTTGCGCACCGCGCTCTGCAGCAGGAAGCCGGTCATCGCGGCCAGATCCGCGCCGCCCACCGCCGTGAGCAACTGCAACTGGTCGCCCAGCACGGGCCGCGCCCGGCGCAGCGCGTCCCGGATCGCCGCGCACTTGCGCATCCACGCCAGGTCGTCGATGGCGAGCCCGCCGCGTCCGGTGACCACCGAGGCGTCGGTCCCGCACAGCGCGGCGATCAGCACGCCGGCCACTGTCGTCCCGCCCACGCTCACATCGCCGAGCACCACCAGGTCCGTACCGGAGTCGGCCTCCTCGTCGGCCACCGCGATCCCGGCGCGGAACGCCGCCTCGGCCTCCTCGGCCGTCAGCGCGTCCTCGATGTCGATACGCCCGCTGCCGCGCCGCACCCGGTGCCGCACGACCTCGTCGGGCAGGCTCTCGGGGTCGCAGTCCAGGGCCATGTCGACGACGCGCACCGGCACACCGAGCCTGCGGGCGAGCACGGACACCGGACGGCCGCCCTCCAGGATCTCCCGCACCAGCGCGCCGGCGCTGCCCGCCGGCCGTGCCGACACGCCCAGTTCGGCGACTCCGTGGTCACCGGCGAAGAGCACCACCCGCGGCCGTTCGATCGGCCGCACCGGCACGGCGGACTGCGCGGCGGACAGCCACTCACCCAGGTCGTCGAGGCGGCCCAGCGATCCGGGCGGCACGATCTGGCGCTCCCTGCGCGCCTCGGCGTCGCGCCGCACCCCGCCGTCCGGGCGCTCGATCAGATCGGTGAAGTCGTCGAGATTAAGCGAGCTCATTCGCCGAACAGTACCGGCACCGGTCGAACACGACAGCGCCCCAGGGGCACCACGCGTACTCGACGTCGTTGCCCCCGCGATCTTGATCCCATACGTTCCACTTTGCAGTGGATTGTCGTACGTCTTCCGGGAGCCGCCATGAACAGCCTGCGCACCCGCCTCAGCGCCGTCGAGCGGCACAGACGCCACCGTTCGGCGGCCCGCGCGATCCACCGGCTGCTGCCCGAGCCGGAGAGCTGGCTGGACGTCGGCACGGGCGAGGCCCACTTCCCCGAGGCGGCACGCAAACTCTTCCCCTACACCTCCATCGACGGCCTCGACCCGGGCCCGCGCGTGGCGTACGCCCGCCATCTGGAGCGCATCGAGGAGGCGTACGCGGGCCATGTGACGGACCGGCACATCACGGCGATCCTGCGCGGCCGCTACGACGTCGTCACCCTCCTCGACCGCCGCTCGCCCGTCCCGGATCCGCGCACCGAACTCCCCGCCGCCCTCACGCTCCTGCGCCCCGGCGGCCTCCTCCTGGTGGAGGCCGCCGCGCAGGAGTCGTACGAGCTGCGCCGCCGGCTGGAGGAACGGGACTGCACGATCGTGGCCGCGAGCCGGCACGTCCTGGACCGGCTCCCGTACACGTACCGGATCATCGCGCGCCGGACCGTGTCAGCCGCGTAGCACCAGCGCCTGGCCCGCCACCACCAGCACCACGTGCTCGCACTCGCCGGCGAACGCGGCGTTCAGGCGCCCGAGTTCGTCCCGGTAGCGCCGCCCGGACGGGGTGGCCGGCACGATGCCCGAACCCACCTCGTTCGACACGGCCACCACGGTCCGCCGGGTGGCGCGCACCGCCCGCGTCAGCTCCCGCACCCGCTCCCGCAGCGCGCGCTCGCCGCCGTCCGCCCACTGCGCGTCGTCCCACGCCCCGGCGGAGTCCATCGCGTCCGTCAGCCACAGGGACAGACAGTCGATCAGCAGCGGTGGCCCGTCCTGCTTCAGCAGCGGCACCAGGTCGCAGGTCTCCTCCGTGCGCCAGGACCCGGGGCGCCGCTCCCGGTGGAGGGCGACCCGTGCGGTCCACTCGGTGTCGCCGCCCCGGGTGCCGCCCGTCGCCACGTACAGCACGTCGGGGAAGGCCTCCAGGCGCCGTTCGGCCTCCACGGACTTCCCCGACCGGGCGCCGCCCAGCACCAGCGTCCGCCGCGGTACGTCGGGCACGTCCTCGTACACCCCCACCGTCAGGGTCGTCCCGTCCGGCACGGCTCGGGACCCCGCGGCGGCGAGCCGGCGCGCCAACTCGCGCCCCGGCGGCACGTCGTGGTCCAGGTGGACGGCGACGACGTCCGTGGTCGGGCCGAGCGCCCCCACCGCCCGCAGCCTGGCCAGCGCGTCGGGGCGCCCCACGACGTCGACGAGCACCATGTCGTACGACGGGACCGGCCCGTTCTCCAGCCCGGCCGGTGCGCCGCCGGGCGGCAGGTACAGCAGCCGCTGCCCGTTCGGCCCGGTCACCGCGTACCCGGTGCCCGGCGCGTCCATCGCCACCGCCCGCACCCGATGACCCGTCAGCAGCGCCAACTCCTGCCCGTCCGGCACCCGTCCGGGGTGCGGCAGCCCCGCGGGCACCTCGACCGGCGGCCCGTCGTGCGGATGCGAGAGCAGCACCTGCCGTACGCCGCCCAGCGAATGGCCCGACCGCGCGGCCGCGAACGCGGCACCCGGCGTCAGGTCGAGCAGCAGCGTCCCGTCCACGAGCACGGCGGTCGCCGCCCGCGCGGCACCGCCGAGCGCGGTCGCGCAGGCGGCGCAGGGACAGTCGGGGCGGGGCAGGCCCGCGGGGGCACCGGTGCCGAGCAGAGTCACTTCCACGACAGTGATTTTCGCGTGTCTGCGCAGGTGCTGCCCGTCCGACTAGTCTTCTGGGCAGGAGCCGGACCAAGATCCGGCTTCTGCTCTGCAGGTGCCCCAGACACGGGAGGCGTACATGGCGGCATGGACGTGGCGTTTCGAGAAGGCGGACGGGGCTGAGGTCCAGCCCGCGGTGCAGCCCGAGGAGTTCACCACGCAGGGAGACGCCGAGTCCTGGATCGGGGAGCACTGGAAGGCCCTTCAGGAAGGCGGCGCCGACCAGGTGCGGCTGTTCGAGGACTCCGCGGAGATCTACGGGCCGATGAGCCTGCACGCCGAGGAGGCGTAGGCGCTACGGGGGAGGAGGGGCGGCCGGCATCCGGCCGCCCTTTTCCCTGCCCGCGCGGCCCTACTGCTCGCCCAGCGTCACGTCCGCCTTCTTCTGCTGGCCGTTGCGCGTGTACGTCACCGTCGTCCTGTCGCCCGGCTTCTCCGCGGCCAGCGCCTCGGTCAGCGAGGTGATCGTGGTGATGTCCGTGTCGCCCAGCCGGGTGATGACGTCCCCGGCCTGAAGACCGGCCTTGTCGGCCGCCCCGCCGCTCTTCACCTCGACCACCGCGACGCCGGCGGGCTGGAGCTGCTCGTCGACGACCGTACGGCCCGTGATGTTGAGCGCGGCCCGGCCCGAGTCGGTGACCTTGCCGTCCTTGATGATCTGGTCGGCGAGCGTCTTCACCAGCGACGAGGGGATCGCGAACCCGATGCCGGGCGCCGCGCTGTTGCCGAGGTTCGGGTCGATGGCGGCGAGTGTCGGAATGCCGATGACCTGCCCGTCCAGGTTGACCAGGGCGCCGCCGCTGTTGCCCGGGTTGATGGCCGCCGACGTCTGGATCATGTTCCCGATCGTCGCGCCCGTACCGCCGCCCGAGGCGTTCTCGGTGACGGTCCGTCCGGTCGCCGACACGATGCCCTGCGTCACGCTGGACGACAGCCCGAGCGGCGAGCCCATCGCCAGCACGATCTGCCCGACCTGCACCTTCGAGGAGTCCGCGAAGGTGGCCGGCTTCAGCCCCTTCGGCATCGTGTCCAGCTTGATGACGGCGAGGTCCTGCGCGGGATAGGCGTAGACGAGCCGGGCGGTGAGCGTGTCCTCGCTGTTCGCGGTCGTCACCTGCAGCGTCTTCTGGTCCCCGACGACGTGCGCGTTCGTGACGACGTGTCCCTGGTCGTCGTAGACGATCCCCGAGCCCAGGTCGTTGGCCGCCTGGATCTGCACCACCGACGGCAGGACGTCCTTGATCACCTTCTGGTAGTCGCTCTGCAGGTCCTCGCCCGACATGGGGACGGCGGCCTGCGCGGCCCGGGTGGTCGACCGCTCCTTCCCGCCCTGGGACGCGGAACCGGAGCAGCCCGCGACGAGCACGAGGGAACAGCACAGCGCGGCGGCCGAGACGAGCAGCCGGACGGCAGGAGTACGGGAAACGTCCATGCCCCGAGTCTCACTTCGGGCCGGTCGCCCGGCTCGCGGTGCACGCCCGAATGGGGCTCAGCCGCGCACCCCGCACAGGTGCAGCAGCGCCGCCACCCCGCGGTAGGGATCGGTCCGCCCGGCCCGTTCCTCGGCCGCGAGCAGGGTCTCCAGGTCGTCCGGGAGCTCGGCCCCGTCCGCCGCGGTGTCCGTGAACACCCGCACGCCGTACCAGGCGTGCAGGGGCGCGGCGATCCCGGCGAGCGTGGCCGTCAGCGTCTTCAGCCGGTCGGCCCGCACGTCGAGGCCCAGCCGGTTGGTGTAGGACACCGTGTCGAAGGCGGCGAGCGCGGCCGGCCAGTCGCCGGCCAGCCCCGGCCGCATCGCCAGCGCGTCCGCGTTGCGCACGAGCAGCGACAGCAGCCCGCCGTGGGCCAGCATGCGCGCCAGCCCGGCCAGCAGCGGGTCCGGCTCCTCGACGTACATCAGTACGCCGTGGCACAGGACCACGTCGAAGCTGCCCGGCAGGAAGTGCACGCCGGTGTCCCGGCCGTCTCCCTCGATGATCCGCATCCGCTCCCGGATGCCCTCGGGCTCACCGGCGAGTGCCTCGCGCGCGACCGCGACCATCGTGGCGTCCTGCTCCAGGCCGGTCACCTGATGCCCGGCGCGCGCCAGGCGCAGTGCCTGCGTGCCCTGGCCCATGCCGACGTCGAGCACCCGCAGCCGCTGCCCGACCGGGAACCGCGCCGAGATCTGCTCGTCGAGCTGCCGGGCCACCAGCTGCTGGCGTACGACATCCCGCAGCCCGCCCAGCTTGCTCAGCCAGGCATCCGCCGCGCCCCCGGAGAAAGATGTCGTGCTCAGGGCCGCTCTCCGCGCTTGACCTGCGGCTTCGGCAGCCGGAGGCGACGCATCTGCAGCGAGCGCATCAGGGCGTAGCGGGTGGCGCCCTTCGTGTTCTGGTCCGGGAAGCGCGCGGCGAGCGCCTTCCGCAGCCGCACGGCGCTGACGATCGCGTCGAGCACGATCAGCACGATCACGATGAGCCACAGCAGCAGCGCGATGTTCTGCAGCGCGGGCACCCGGACGATGCTCAGCACGAGGATGACCACGGCCATGGGCAGGAAGAACTCCGCCACGTTGAACCGCGAGTCGATCCAGTCGCGCGCCAACTTGCGGACCGGGCCCTTGTCGCGGGCCGGCAGGTACCGCTCGTCACCGCCCGCCAGCGCCTGACGCTGCCGCTCCAGCGCGGCCCGGCGGTCCGAGCGCTGGCGCTTGGCGGCGTCCTTGCGGGTCATCGAGGTGTTGGCGACGCTGCGGCGCTGGGACTGGGCCTCACTGCGCTTGGGCGTGGGCCGACCCTTCGGGGCCTGCGGGTCTCTGGGCTGCTTGGAGTCGGTCACGGACACCTTGGCGGTGCTGACCTTCTCTTCCTTGGCACGGCTACGGAACACAAAACCCAAGGGTACGGGGTGGCCGGGGTTGGACCCCAGCCCCGCGGGGAACGATCCGGCAACACCAGTCGTCATGTAAGGGACAGAGGGGACGTTGCGCACGTTGCTTCCCTGGGGGTCCACCTACTCCCTACGCCGGATCGGGATCGGCGGCAGTCGTCCTTGCGGATGAGCGCATCCGTCCCCGAACAGTGCGTCAATGGATGCAGGGCCCGTACTGTGGGTTCTGTCGCAGAGCTGGAGCCGGAGTCGGTCAGAAGGGGGCGCGCGAAGCCCATGAGCGGTGTCATGAAGCGTATGGGGATGATCTTCCGCGCGAAGGCGAACAAGGCCCTTGACCGGGCCGAGGACCCGCGCGAAACCCTCGATTACTCGTACCAGAAGCAGCTCGAGCTGCTCCAGAAGGTGCGCCGGGGTGTGGCGGACGTGGCCACGTCCCGCAAGCGGCTGGAACTCCAGCTGAACCAGCTGCAGTCGCAGTCGTCCAAGCTGGAGGACCAGGGCCGCAAGGCGCTGGCGCTGGGCCGTGAGGACCTGGCCCGCGAGGCGCTGTCGCGCCGCGCCGCACTCCAGCAGCAGGTCACCGACCTGGAGACGCAGCACGCGACGCTGCAGGGCGAGGAGGAGAAGCTCACCCTGGCGGCCCAGCGGCTGCAGGCCAAGGTCGACGCCTTCCGCACCAAGAAGGAGACGATCAAGGCCACGTACACGGCGGCCCAGGCCCAGACCCGCATCGGCGAGGCGTTCTCCGGCATCTCCGAGGAGATGGGCGACGTCGGCCTCGCGATCCAGCGCGCCGAGGACAAGACGGCGCAGCTCCAGGCCCGCGCCGGCGCCATCGACGAACTGCTCGCCTCGGGCGCCCTGGACGACCAGTCCGGCATGCACAAGGACGAGATCCAGGCCGAGCTGGACCGGATCTCCGGTGGTAGTGATGTAGAGCTGGAACTGCAGCGCATGAAGGCCGAGCTGGCCGGCGGCTCGAGCTCGCAGCAGCAGGCCATCGAGGGCGGCACCGGTCAGGGACAGTCCCAGCAGCAGCCGACGGACACCCCACGCTTCGACAAGCAGTAGGGGCCACGCCTAGGAGGCCGACATGGGCGACAGGATCGTGCGGATCATGGGGGAGGGGCAGGTGAGGCTGGCCGAGAGCCACCTCACCGAACTCAACAAGCTCGACGACGAACTCCTCAGGGAGATGGAGAACGGCGACGGTCCCGGCTTCCGCCGCACCCTGCAGGCCCTCCTCACCAAGGTCCGCGAGCTCGGCGCCCCCCTCCCCGACGACTCGCTGGAACCGTCCGACCTGATCCTGCCGTCCCCGGACGCCACCTTGGAGGAGGTCCGGGAACTGCTGAGCGACGACGGGCTGATCCCCGGCTGACCGGGGGCGCCCGCCTCCGTGACGGTCACCGCAAGCTGCGGCCACTGGTTCCCGCGCCGAGGACACCCCCGTACTGTCAAGGCGTGAGCACACTCGACCGCACCAGACGCCGGCTCAAGGCCCATCCGCTGGCACTGGACGCGGCCCTCGCGGCCGGGGTGCTCGCCTGCATGGTGGCCGGTTCCTTCGTGGACCCGAACGGCAGGAGCGGCGGCGAGTGGGCCATCCGCAGCCCCGACCCGCTCGCCCTGGTCCTGATGACCCTCGGCGCCCTCGCCCTGGTCTTCCGCCGCCGCGCTCCGCGGACGGTTCTCGCCCTCACCGGCACCTTCTCGGTCGTCGAGAGCGTCGTCGACGACCCCAGGGCACCGGTCGCCATGTCCGCGGTCGTCGCGCTGTTCACCGTCGCCGCCACCACCGACCGCCCCACCACCTGGCGCCTGGGTCTGCTGACGATGACCGTGCTCACCGGCGCCGCCATGCTCGCCGGCCCGCTGCCCTGGTACGCCCAGGAGAATCTCGCCATCTTCGCCTGGACCGGCATCGGGGCCACCGCCGGCGACGCCGTCCGCAGCCGCCGCGCCGTCGTCAAGGCCATCCGCGAGCGGGCCGAGCGCGCGGAACGCACCCGCGAGGAGGAGGCCCGCCGCCGCGTCGCCGAGGAGCGCCTGCGCATCGCCCGCGACCTGCACGACGTCGTCGCCCACCACATCGCCCTGGTCAACGTGCAGGCCGGCGTCGCGGCACACGTCATGGACAAGCGGCCCGACCAGGCCAAGGAGGCCCTCGCCCACGTCCGCGAGGCCAGCCGCTCCGCGCTCAACGAACTCCGCGCCACCGTCGGCCTGCTGCGCCAGTCCGGCGATCCCGAGGCCCCGACCGAACCGGCCCCCGGCCTGGACCGCCTCGACGAGCTCGTCGGCACCTTCCGCAGCGCGGGCCTGCACGTCGACGTCGCCCGCGCCGACCAGGGCACCAGCCTGCCCGCCGCCGTCGGCCTGGCCGCCTACCGCGTCATCCAGGAAGCCCTCACCAACGTGCAGAAGCACGCGGGCACGGAGGCCAAGGCCGAGGTCAGCGTGGTCCGCGTGGGCCCGAACGTGGAGATCACCGTCCTCGACAACGGCGCCGCCGAGGACGACGAGCCGGTGAGCGGCGGCGGCCACGGCCTGCTCGGCATGCGCGAGCGCGTCACCGCCCTGCGCGGCACCCTCACCACCGGCCCCCGCTACGGCGGCGGCTTCCGCGTCCATGCGATCCTTCCGGTCAAGACCCGCTCCCGCGCCGCGGAAGACGCCGTATGACCCACCGCCGTACAGCCCGGCGCCGTACGACCCGCCGTCGTACCACCGGCCTCCGTACGGGCCGCCGGACGCCCGCCGCCCCGCACCCCGCGACCCCTGCGAAGGACCCCGCATGACGACCATCCGTGTCCTGCTCGCCGACGACCAGGCCCTGCTGCGCAGCGCGTTCCGTGTGCTCGTCGACTCCGAGCCCGACATGGAGGTGGTCGGCGAGGCGTCCGACGGCGCGGAGGCGGTGCGGCTCGCCAAGGAGCAGCGCGCCGACGTCGTCCTGATGGACATCCGGATGCCCGGCACCGACGGGCTCGCCGCCACCCGCATGATCAGCGCGGACCCCTCCCTCGCCCAGGTCCGCGTGGTGATCCTGACGACCTTCGAGGTCGACGACTACGTGGTCCAGTCCCTGCGCGCCGGCGCCTCCGGCTTCCTCGGCAAGGGCAGCGAGCCGGACGAGCTGCTGAGCGCCATCCGCGTCGCCGCCGGCGGCGAGGCCCTGCTCTCCCCGGCCGCCACCAAGGGCCTGATCGCCCGCTTCCTCGCCCAGGGCGACTCGGCCGACGACGGCCGTGACCCGGCCCGCTCCGAACGGCTCGGCACGCTCACCGTCCGTGAGCGCGAGGTCCTGGTCCAGGTCGCCGGCGGTCACTCCAACGACGAGATCGCCGAACGGCTCGAGGTCAGCCCGCTCACCGTGAAGACGCACGTCAACCGGGCCATGGCCAAGCTGGGCGCGCGCGACCGGGCCCAGCTGGTGGTGATCGCGTACGAGTCCGGGCTGGTACGTCCGAGGGTGGAGTGAGCTCAACCCTGCGTACTGCACCCGGAGTATGCGCCGTATAAGGAAATGGACCTGGGGCCTACGGATCACCGCACGGCGATGACTCAGGGTTGAGGAGCGGGCGCCCCTTCGTGCGCCGCTCCTGCCTCCCGCCGCTCATCGAAGAGAGACCCTCACCCATGTCCTGGCTGTCCAGGTTCAGCCTCGCGCAACGGGCGCTGATCGGGCTGATGTCCATCATCGCCCTCGCCTTCGGGGCGATAGCGATACCCCAGCTCAAGCAGCAGTTGCTGCCCTCCATCGAACTGCCCATGGTGTCCGTGCTCGCGCCCTACCAGGGCGCCTCCCCGGACGTGGTGGAGAAGCAGGTCGTGGAGCCCATCGAGGACAACCTCGAGGCCGTCGACGGCATCTCGGGCGTCACCTCCAAGGCCAGTGAGGGCAACGCCGTGATCATGGCGTCCTTCGCCTACGGCAACGACACCAAGCAGCTCGTCGCCGATGTGCAGCAGGCGGTCAACCGGGCCCGCGTCCGGCTCCCGGACGATGTCGACCCGCAGGTCGTGGCCGGCTCCACCGACGACATGCCGACCGTGGTCCTCGCCGTCACCTCCGGCAAGGACCAGCAGGCCCTCGCCGACCAGCTGGACAAGACCGTCGTGCCGGGCCTGAAGGACATCGACGGCGTCGGCCAGGTCACCGTCGACGGCGTACGGGACCTGCAGGTCTCCGTCACCCCCGACGACCGCGAGCTGGCGGCCGCCGGACTGAGCGCGCAGGCCCTGGCGCAGTCCCTGCAGGCGGGCGGCGCGACCGTCCCCGCGGGCTCCTTCGACGAGGACGGGCACAACCGCACCGTCCAGGTCGGCGGCGGTTTCACCTCGCTGGAGCAGATCAGGGACCTGATGGTCACCGGCGGGGCCGGCAAGAAGCCCGTGCGCCTCGGGGACGTCGCCACGGTGAGGCAGGAGCAGGCCGCGGCCGACTCCATCACCCGCACCGACGGCAAGCCGTCCCTCGCCGTGATGGTCACCATGGACCACGACGGCAGCGCGGTCGCCATCTCCAAGGCGGTGCAGGACAGGCTCCCGGGCCTGAGCAAGGACCTGGGCTCCGACTCGAAGATCACCGTCGTCAGCGACCAGGGCCCGGCGGTCTCCAAGGCCATCAGCGGCCTGACCACCGAGGGCGGGCTCGGCCTGCTCTTCGCGGTCCTCGTCATCCTGGTCTTCCTCGCGTCCGTCCGCTCGACGCTCGTCACCGCGGTGAGCATCCCGCTCTCGGTCGTGCTGGCCCTGATCGTGCTGTGGACGCGGGACCTCTCGCTCAACATGCTGACGCTGGGCGCCCTGACCATCGCCATCGGCCGGGTCGTCGACGACTCGATCGTGGTCCTGGAGAACATCAAGCGGCACCTCGGCTACGGCGAGGAGCGCCGGGAGGCCATCCTCAAGGCGGTCCGCGAGGTCGCCGGCGCGGTCACCTCCTCCACCCTCACCACGGTCGCCGTGTTCCTGCCGATCGGCCTGGTCGGCGGCATGGTGGGCGAGCTGTTCGGCTCGTTCAGCATCACGGTGACGGCGGCCCTGCTGGCGTCGCTGCTGGTCTCGCTGACGGTCGTGCCGGTGCTCTCGTACTGGTTCCTGCGCGCCCCGAAGGGCACGCCCGAGGACGCCGACGAGACTCGCCGCAGGGCCGAGGAGAAGGAGGCGAAAAGCAGGCTCCAGCGCTTCTACGTCCCCGTCCTGCGCTTCGCCACCCGCCGCCGCCTGACCAGCGTGCTGCTCGCGGTGGTGGTCCTGGTCGGAACCTTCGGCATGGCGCCGCTGCTGAAGACCAACTTCTTCGACCAGGGCGACCAGGAAGTCCTCACCGTCAAGCAGGAGTTGAGGCCCGGCACGAGCATGGCGGCCACCGACGCCTCGGCGCGGAAGGTCGAGAAGCTGCTCGCCGGGGTCGAGGGCGTCAAGGACTACCAGGTCACGGTCGGCTCGTCCGGCTTCATGGCGGCCTTCGGCGGCGGCACGGACACCAACCAGGCGTCGTACCAGGTGATGCTGGACGACAAGGCGTCGTACCAGGACGTGCAGGACGACATCGAGTCGGGCCTGAGGAAGCTCTCCGGCATCGGCACGACCACCGTGTCGGCCGGTGACGGGTTCGGCAACCAGGACCTGAGCGTCGTCGTGAAGGCGGCCGACCCGGCCGTGCTGAGCCGGGCGTCGGAGCAGGTGCGGTCGGCCGTGGCGGGCCTCGACCATGTCACCGACGTCAGCAGCGACCTCTCGCAGAGCGTGCCGCGGATCTCGGTCAGGGCCAACTCCAGGGCCGCCGCGGCCGGCTTCAGCGACCAGACCCTGGGCGCGGCCGTCGCCGAGGCGGTCAAGGGCACCACCGCCGCCAAGGCGGTCCTGGACGACACCGAGCGCGACGTCGTCATCCGCTCGGCGCAGCCCGCGACGACCCTGGACCAGCTGAAGAAGCTCCGGCTCGGCCCGGTGAGGCTCGGCGACATCGCCACGGTGAAGGTGGTCGACGGACCGGTGTCGATGACCCGCATCGACGGCCGCCGGGCCGCCACCGTCACCGCGAAGCCGACCGGTGACAACACCGGCGCGGTCAGCACCAAGCTCCAGGCCGAGATCAAGGCCCTGAAGCTCCCCGCGGGCGCCACGGCCGAGATCGGCGGTGTCACCTCCGACCAGGACGACGCGTTCAAGAACCTGGGCCTGGCGATGCTGGCGGCGATCGCGATCGTCTTCATGCTGCTGGTCGCGACCTTCCGCTCGCTGGCCCAGCCGCTGATCCTGCTGGTCTCCATCCCGTTCGCGGCGACGGGCGCGATCGGCCTGCTGGTCGCCACCGGCACCCCGATGGGCGTCCCGGCGATGATCGGCATGCTGATGCTCATCGGCATCGTGGTGACGAACGCGATCGTGCTGATCGACCTGATCAACCAGTACCGCAAGCAGGGGCACGGCGTCGTCGAGGCCGTGATCGAGGGCGGCCGCCACCGGCTGCGCCCGATCCTCATGACGGCCCTGGCGACGATCTTCGCGCTGCTCCCGATGGCCCTCGGCGTCACCGGCGAGGGCGGCTTCATCGCCCAGCCGCTCGCCGTGGTCGTCATCGGCGGCCTGATCACGTCGACGCTGCTGACCCTGCTCCTCGTCCCGACGCTCTACGCGATGCTCGAGCTCCGCAAGGAGCGCCGCGCGAAGAAGCGCGCGGCGAAGAGGCAGGCGAGGACGCAGACGCCGGGGACGCCGGAGAAGGAG
>NZ_JBHVGU010000075.1:0-21346 GCF_042800575.1 Streptomyces sp. NPDC057616 | reverse complement strand
CCCCGTGAACGTCTCCACCCACACCCGCTCAGCCCTTAACACCCCAGCCATACAAGGAAGATGCCCAGCTCAGAGCCTTGTGCAACACCCTTTAGGGGGCCCGCCCCTGCAGCCGCGCCGCCTGGCGCCTGATCTCCGGGAGGCGGGAGCTCAGCGCCTCACCCGGGCAGGACGTCATGTAGGCGTCCTTGTGGGCGGCGAGGGCCGGGAGGGTGGCGGCGGTCCCGGAGGGGTAGCGGCTGAGGCTGTTGCTGGAGACCAGGTGCGCCTCGGTGCGTGGGTCGACGCCGGCGAGCCCCAGCTTCCAGGCGGCGAGGGCGGCGATCGCGTCCGTCATGGCCTTGGGCACGGGGATGCCCGCCGTGAAGGTGCCGATCGCGGCGATGCCGGCCGTGCGGTGGTTGAAGCCCTGGGTGTGGGCGCCGGTGACGGCGCGGTCGACGCCGCCCGCGCGGCCCTCGTAGATGGTGCCGCAGCGGTCGACGAGGAAGTTGTAGCCGATGTCGTCCCAGTTCCGGGCCCCGGTCTGGCCCGCGTAGAGGTAGCGGATGATGCGCGGCACGTCGGCGCAGTCGTAGCCGTTGGGCGAGTCGGTGTGGTGGACGAAGACCGCGACCACCTCGTCGTCGTAGCGCGGCGGCGGCTGGGCGTGCCGGGAGAGCGGATCGAGCCAGGCCGAGCGGGGCACGATGTGCGGCTTCGGCGCGGTGTGCCGGGTGGCCGCGCGCGCCTCGACGGACGGGCCGTGCCGCGCGCTCCGGTGCCCGACGCCGTCCGCGCACAGCACCAGGCCGAGGACGGCGGCCAGTCCGGGCAGCCAGGAGAGCAGCACGATCGCGGGCCGGGGTATGTGCGCTCGGTGCGCCCGCCCTGCTCCGCGCGGTCTTCGGACACGCATGACTTCACTTTCGGGCCGATCCGCCCCGTCCGCGATGTGTGCTGTGCCACCCGGTGGAACCATCGTCCTGGTCCGAGGCGTTTTTCCCGTTGCACGCACGCGTACGGCCGGTTCCCGGCTCCGCGTGCGCGCGGCTGATCACCGGGCCCGTCCCGCCCGTACTAACGCGTAACCGGGGGTCTGAGAGAAAGGCGGCTCCGTGGACCTGCTCGACATCCTGCTGTTGCTGGTGGTGGCGGCCTACGCGGCGTCGGGCTACCGGCGCGGGCTGGTGGCCGGCTGCGTCTCGCTGGCCGGGTTCGTGGGCGGCGCCGTTCTCGGCGTGTGGATCCTGCCGTGGGTGATGGACCTGGTGACCGCGGGCACGACCCGGGCGACGGTGACCGCGGTGCTGACGGTGCTGGTCCCGGCCGCGGTGGGGCACGAGCTGGCGGGGCGGCTGGCGCTGCGGCTGCGCCGGGAGCTGGACCGGGGGCCGCTGCGGGTGGCGGACGGGATCGGCGGCGCCGCGGCCAACTCGGTGGCGGTGCTGATCGTGGCGTGGGTGGCCGCGAGCGTCCTGGGCGCGTCCTCCTCGCCGCTGGTCACGAGCGCGATCCGGGACTCCGCGCTGCTCGGCACGGTGCAGGACGCGATGCCGGACACCACCCCGGCCTGGTTCTCGCGGGCCACCTCGGCGCTCACCCAGGCGGGCTTCCCGCAGGTCTTCAACCCCTTCGAGAACGAGTCGACGGCCCGGGTAGCCAAGCCCACCGGCGACAGCGTCACCACGAGCGCCGCGAACGCCGCGAAGCTGAGCACGGTCAAGATCGAGGGCGTCTCCGGCAACCAGGGCCGCGAGGGCAGCGGGTTCGTGTACGCGCGCGACCACGTGATGACCAACGCGCACGTGGTGGCCGGCATCGACGACCCGACCGTGCGCATCGGCGGGGTCGGGCGGTCGTACGAGGCGCGGGTGGTGCTCTTCGACCCCGACCGCGACGTGGCGGTGCTGTACGTGCCGGGGCTGCGCGCCCCCGTGCTGCGCTTCGACGACAGCGCCGCGCGCGGGGACTCGGCGGTGGTGGCCGGCTATCCGCAGGACGGCGACCTGAACCTCCAGGCGGCGACCGTCGCGGGCCGGGTGCGGGCCACCGGCCAGAACATCTACAGCGACGCCACGGTGACGCGCGAGATCTACTCGATCCGCTCGACGGTGCGGCCCGGCAACTCCGGCGGCCCGCTGCTGACGACCGGCGGCCGGGTCTACGGCGTGGTCTTCGCCCGCTCGACGACCGACGACGAGACGGGGTACGTGCTGACGGCCGACGAGGTCTCCTCCGACGCCGAGCGGGCGGCGACCTCGACGGCGGCGGTGGACACCGGCGAGCTGGTCACGTCGTAGCGCGCACCGGCCGCCGTCAGAGGCTGCATCCCGTTCAGAGGCTGCATCCCATCAGGACGTCGTCCACGTACGCGCCGTCCAGCAGGAACTCGCCGGGCAGCACGCCCTCCACGGCGAAGCCCTCGGTCTCGTAGAGGGTGCGGGCCGGGGTGTTGTGGCCGAGGACGCGCAGGGTGAGCCGGCGCGCGCCGTGCCGGCGGGCCTCCTCGCGCACCGCCCGCAGCAGCGCCCGCCCGACGCCGGTGCCGCGCGCCTCGTCGGCGACGACCAGGCCCTGGATCTGCCGGACGTGGGCGTTGCAGGCGAGCGGGGTCGGGCAGCCCAGCCGGACGTAGCCGACGACCTCGCCGTCGATCTCCGCGACCAGATGGTCCCGCGGCCCGAACCGCTCGCTGTAGAAGGGCTCGTAGGGCGGCTGGGGGCGCGGCTGCACGGAGTGCAGCGGGGACCAGGTGTCGCGGTCGAGGCGGCCCAGCGTCTCCTCGTCGTCGAGGGAGGCGTGGCGTATGTACGGAACGGGCATGACGGTCACCTTATGAGGCCCGTGCGCCGAGCAGAATGGGCACATGGAACGTTCCCGAATCGCGGTGGCAGGCGCGTCCGGTCTCATCGGCGCCGCTCTGGTGCGGTCGCTGGCCGCCGACGGGCACGAGGTGGTGCGGCTGGTGCGCCGGCCGCCCCGGGCGGCGCAGGAGGTCCGCTGGGACCCGGAGGGCGGGCGCGTGGACGCGGCCGGGCTCGCCGGGTGCGACGCCGTGGTCAACCTCGCGGGCGCCGGCGTGGGCGACCACCGCTGGACCGACGCCTACAAGGCGCGCATCCGCTGCAGCCGGGTGCTCGGCACCACGGCGCTGGCCGAGGCGATCGCCGGGCTGGAGCGGAAGCCGCGGGTGTTCGTGAGCGGCAGCGCGATGGGCTTCTACGGCGAGACCGGCGAGCGCACGGTCGACGAGAGCGCGCCGCCCGGGGACGGCTTCCTGCCGCGGCTGTGCGTGGAGTGGGAGGCCGCGGCGGCGCCCGCGCGGGAGGCGGGCGTCCGGACCGTGTTCCCGCGGACGGGGCTGGTGGTGGCGCGCGGGGGCGGCGCCTGGGGCCGGCTGTTCCCGCTGTTCGAGGCCGGGCTCGGGGGTCGGATGGGCGACGGGCGCCAGTACTGGTCGTACATCGCGCTGCACGACGAGGTGGCCGCGATCCGCCATCTCCTCGACACCGACGGGCTGTCCGGGCCGTTCAACCTCACCGCGCCGGTCCCGCTGACGAACCGCGAGATCACCGCGGCCATGGGACGGGTGCTGCACCGGCCGACGCTGTTCACGGTGCCCGCGCCGGTGCTGCGGGCCGCGCTCGGCGAGCTGTCGGGGGACGTCCTGGGCAGTGCGCGGGTGGTGCCGAAGCGGCTGCTGGAGTCCGGCTTCACGTTCGCGTTCCCGGACATCGAGGGTGCGCTCCGGGCGGCGTAGCGACCCCTGTGGCGGTGGCACGGCGAACGTTCGCGACCGTATGCGACCGCCGTGCGACCGTGCTCTGTCCATGCGCGACTTCCCTTGACCGATCACAGCCTTAACCTCGACCCGAACTCGGGTATCCCTGGAGCCTGTTGGGGGCATGACGTCTCCACCGGCCGCGCAACCTCGAGGAGGGGCACGTGCTTGAGCCCGCGTACCAGGCAGACGTCGTGATCGTAGGAGCCGGGGTCGCCGGACTCTCGGCGGCACATCGGCTGACCAGCGCAGGAGTGACGACGGCGGTCCTGGAGGCCGCACCGTGGGCCGGGGGCCGGATGTCGACGGAGAAGGTCGACGGATTCCGGCTCGACCGGATCGGGCAGCTGCTGTCCACGGCGTATCCGGAGCTGCGGATGACACCCGGGCTCGACGCGCTGGTTCTGCGCCGGTTCGCGCCGGGCGTGCTCCTGCACAGCGACGGGCGCCACTGCCGCGCGGTCGCTCCGGCGGCCACGGGGGGCGCAAGGGGCGCACTCCACGCGGTGCGCGCCCTGGCAAGCGCCCCCACCATGAGCGCGCCCCGGTCCGGGGCCCCGCTCGGCAGCGCCGTCGACCAGGCCCGCCTCAACGCCGCGCTCGGCCGGCTCGCGGCCACGCCCGTCGAACGGCTGCTGTCCCGGCCGGAGCTGCCCGCGGCGCAGGCACTCGCCGCCCGCGGCCTGCCCGCGCGCACCGTCGAGGGCTTCCTGCGCCCGCTGCTCGCCGCGCTGCTGTGCGACCCGGAGCTGGCCACCTCAAGCCGGTGCGCCGACCTCGCCCTGCGCGCCTTCGCGGGCGGGCGGCTGTGCCTGCCGGAGGGCGGCGCGGAGATGCTGCCGGAGCTGCTGGCCGGGGCGCTGCCGCCGGGCACGGTGCACACCGGCGTGCGCGTCACCTCGGTCTCCACGAGCGCGGTGACCACGGCCGAGCACGGCGAGATCCGGTGCCGCGCGGTCCTGCTGGCGACGGACGCGCGGGCCGCCGCCGAGCTGCTCCCCGGCCTGCGCGTCCCCGACTTCCACCCGCTGACGGTGCTGCACCACACGGCGGACGAGCCGCCGCGCACCGGCGCGGCCCTGCTGCTCGACGCGGACCGCGGCGGCCCGGTCGCGCACACGTCCGTGGTGAGCGCGGTCGACCCGAGCCGCGCGCCCGCGGGCCGCACGCTCATCTCCTCCACGGTCCTCGGCCCGCCCCCGCCCGAGCTCGACACCGCCGTACGCATGCACCTCGCGCGCCTCTACGGCACCTCGACCGCCCGCTGGGAGACCCTCGCCGTGCACCACACCCCCGAGGCCGTCCCCGCGATGCGCCCGCCCCACGACCTGCGCCGCCCGGTCCGCCTCCTGGCCGGCCTCTACGTCTGCGGCGACCACCGCGACACCAGTACGGTCCAGGGCGCCCTGCACTCGGCCCACCGCGCGGCGTCCGCGATCCTCTCGGACCTGGGGTCGGCGGGCTCCATGCACCGGGCCGACCCCCTGCCCGCGACGAAGGCGGCCTGAAGGAGGCCCGCCTCCGGGGGCGCCCGGCTATCCCAGTGCCGCGATCCTGTCGCGGTACCCCCGCACGGGCGCGGCGTCCTTGTACGGCTCCAGCCGCCGCTCGAAGTCCCGCACGTACTCGACGGCCCGCACCGAGCGCATCTCGGCGGCGGCGCCGGCGGCCTCCGCGCCGAGCGCACACGCCTGATCGAGCTCACCGAGCCCGAGCCGCGCGGAGGCGAGCACCACACGGCAGAACAGCCGGCTGCGGGCGAACGCGGGCGCGCGCAGCTGGAGCGAGCGCTCGGCATGCTGCGCCGCCGCCCGGAACTGCTGCAGGTCCCGGTGGCAGTGGCCGAACTCGTCGGCGAGCTGCGCCTCGTCGAAGAACCGCGCCCAGAACGGCACTTCGTCGCCGGGCCGGGCCGCCTCGAGCGCCCGCTCGGCCCGCACCAGCGAGGCGGTGCAGTTGCGCACCTCGCCCAGCACGCCGTGCCCGCGCGCCTCGGCGCAGTGCAGCAGGGCCTGTACGACGGGCGGGGCGTTCGTCGCGACGCCCTGCTGGGCGACCCGCGCGAGCTGCACCGCCTCCCGGCCGTGGCCGAGGTAGACGGCCTGGCGGCTCATGGTGACCAGCACGTACGAGCCGTAGGCCCGGTCCCCCGCCGCCTGCGCGAGCCGCAGCGCCTGCACGAAGTAGCGCTGGGCGAGCCCGTGCGCCGCGATGTCGTACGACGTCCAGCCGGCGAGCCTGGTCAGGTCGGCGGCGGCGCCGAACAGCCGGCGCCCGGTCTGCTCGCCGTAGGTGCCGCGCAGCATCGGCTCGCACTCGTGCTCCAGGTAGCGCACGAGGGCCTGGCGGGCGTGGCCGCCGCCGTACATGTTGTCCAGGGTGCGGAAGAGCTCGCCGACCGAGCGCAGGGCCGCGATGTCGCCGGAGGTGACCTTCTGGCCGGGGCCGCGTTCGGCCTGGCCTCGCTGGCGGGGCACCACCGGGCGGCCCTGGGCGGGGACGCGGGCGGGCTGCTCGCCGCGGGCCACCCGGTCGTCGGCGCGGCCGATCAGCCAGTCGCGGCTGGGCACGACGAGCCCGGCCGGGGTGAACGCGATCTTGCGGAGCTCGGCGTGCGAGCCGGAGTCCTTGCGCCACAGCCCGCCGACGATGTCGACGGCCTCCTCGGGGCTGGCGGCGAACTCGAGCCCCGCGTAGACGGGGGCGCAGGCGTCGAGCCCCAGGTCCTGGGCGGTGAGCCTGCGGCCGAGGCGCCGGGTGAAGACCTCGGCGATCAGGGCGGGCGTGGTGCCCCGGGGCTGCTGGCCGCGCAGCCAGCGGGTGACCGACGTCTTGTCGTAACGGAGATCTAGTCCGTGTTCGAGACCGAGCTGGTCGACCCGACGGGCGAGACCCGCGTTGGAGAACCCGGCTTCTGCGATGAGCGCGGCGAGCTGGCGATTGGGAGTGCGCTGCGCGGGTCGTTCCGTCATCTGCGGTGCGGTCTCCTGCCTTTCGGGCCTTCTGGGACCGCCATCGGCCCTGTTGTGCCCGGATTGCCTGTGAGCTGCCCTTATGGACCTCTGCGAACGGCGCGAATGTAGCGGAGAGTGAGCGGCCGATCGCACACTTCGACGCTCGTTCATCCGATCGTGTGAGGATTGCCCGCAGGGCTGACGCGAAGCGGACGGTCGTACAGTGGCGTAGGCACGTTTCGTGCCTTACGACCTTCTAGGGAGGCGCTTGCCGTGAGTGAGCTGCGGTTCGTCCGTATGGGATTCGGTGCCGACGCGGTCGAGTACCAGGTGGCCTGGGACGAGCAACGCCGGGTGCACGCGGCGCGCTTCGCCGACGAGATCCCCGACACCGTGCTGCTCCTGGAGCACCCGCCGGTCTACACGGCGGGCCGGCGCACCGCGGACGACGAGCGGCCGCTGGACGGCACCCCGGTCATCGACGTGGACCGCGGCGGCAAGATCACCTGGCACGGCCCGGGCCAGCTGGTGGGCTACCCCATCCAGAAGCTGCCGCGCCCGGTGGACGTCGTCGCCCACGTACGGCGCCTGGAGGACGCGCTGATCCGCACCTGCGCGGAGTTCGGCCTCGAGACCTCGCGCGTGGAGGGCCGCAGCGGGGTGTGGGTGCTCGGCGACCCGGTCGAGCAGCGCCCGGCGCTAGGCGGGCTCTCCCTCGACTTCGACCCGCGGCTGCACGACGAGGAGTTCGACCCGCGCATGAACGGGCCGGAGTACGCGCCCTCCAACGCCGGCCAGCGCCGCGAGGACCGCAAGATCGCCGCGATCGGCATCCGCGTGGCCAAGGGCGTCACGATGCACGGCTTCGCGCTGAACGTGAACCCGGACAACCGCTGGTTCGACCGCATCATCCCGTGCGGCATCCGCGACGCCGGCGTCGCCTCGCTCGCGAACGAGCTGGGCCGCGACGTGACCATCGACGAGGTCCTGCCGGTCGTCGAGCGGCACCTGAAGGACGTGCTGGAGAACGCGGAGCTGAAGCCGCGGGAGATCGAGAAGGCCTCCGCCTAGCGGGGAATGCACCCCCGCTGCCCGAGGTTGCCCACTCGGAAGGCCGCATACATCACGGGCGTACCCTGGTGTACGCCGAGGAATCGAAGCTACAGGGAGCCGACGTGTCCGCAGTCACACCCGACGGACGCAAGATGCTGCGCCTGGAGGTCCGCAACAGCCAGACCCCCATCGAGCGCAAGCCCGAGTGGATCAAGACCCGGGCGAAAATGGGTCCCGAATACACCAAGATGCAGAACCTCGTGAAGAGCGAGGGCCTGCACACCGTCTGCCAGGAAGCCGGCTGCCCCAACATCTACGAGTGCTGGGAGGACCGCGAGGCGACCTTCCTCATCGGCGGCGACCAGTGCACCCGGCGCTGCGACTTCTGCCAGATCGACACCGGCAAGCCCGAGGCGCTCGACCGCGACGAGCCGCGCCGCGTGGGCGAGTCCGTGGTCACCATGGACCTGAACTACGCCACCATCACCGGCGTCGCCCGCGACGACCTGGAGGACGGCGGCGCCTGGCTGTACGCCGAGACCGTGCGCCAGATCCACGCGCAGACGGCCGGCCGCGAGGGCGGGCACACCAAGGTCGAACTGCTCGCCCCCGACTTCAACGCGGTCCCCGAACAGCTCGCCGAGGTCTTCTCCTCCCGCCCCGAGGTCTTCGCGCACAACGTCGAGACGGTCCCGCGCATCTTCAAGCGCATCCGCCCCGGCTTCCGCTACGACCGCTCGCTGAAGGTCATCACCGAGGCCCGCGACTACGGCCTGGTCACCAAGTCGAACCTCATCCTCGGCATGGGCGAGACCCGCGAGGAGGTCAGCGACGCGCTGCGGCAGCTGCACGAGGCCGGCTGCGAGCTGGTCACCATCACGCAGTATCTGCGCCCGTCGGTGCGCCACCACCCCGTGGAGCGCTGGGTCAAGCCGCACGAGTTCGTGGAGCTGAAGGAGGAGGCCGAGCAGATCGGCTTCTCCGGCGTGATGTCCGGACCGCTGGTGCGCTCCTCGTACCGCGCGGGCCATCTGTACCAGATGGCGATCGAGAAGCGGGGCGCCTACGTCGCCTCCCAGGCCGTCTGAATCCTGACGCACCGTCACCCGGCTTGCCCACCGCGTGCGAGGCAAGCGTGTGAATTCCCGCACAAGAAACTACTGGTGAGTAGTGACTTGTTTGACGCGGTCCTGACCGTCCGCCCTGATGAGGGCGTACGTCAGGGCCGCGTCAGGGTTCGGGGCCGTCGCATCAAGGCTTCATGCGTGTTTGACCGGTCGGTCACGCCCTGGTAACACCAATCAGTGACGCTGGACTCACGCCACGTACACCCACGCCGAGCCCGTACCCGAGGGGGGACCTCCACCATGCAGGCCGCGCCCGTTCGCGCCACCGCAATCCCGTCGTTCAGCACCGCACTGCGTGCGGTCGAGTCGCTGCTGATGAGCAGTGGCCAGCGCACGGCCCGCCGCAACGCCTGGACCTCCGTCCTGGAGGACCGCCGCCGCGCCAAGGACCGCGTCGAGACCCAGCGCGTCCTGGACCAGAACGTCCTGCGCCGTCCCTGAATCCCGCCTTCCGGACACTGCCGTCGTACGGCGGTCCGCGGGCCACGTAGACTTCCTGGCATGGCGAGGAAGGAACCTGCAGCGGACGCTGCGAATCCCGGGCGACTGAAGCAGATCGCTCTGACCTACAAGATGACGCGCAAGGCCGACAAGAAGATCGGTCTTGTACTCGCGGGCGTCGGCATCGTCACCTTCGGTGTCTTCCTCGCGATCGGTTTCTTGATCGGTCACCCCATCTATCTCGGCATCCTGGGCCTGCTGCTCGCCTTCCTCGCGACGGCGATCATCTTCGGGCGCCGGGCCGAGCGGGCGGCCTTCGGGCAGATGGAGGGCCAGCCGGGCGCGGCCGCCGCGGTGCTGGACAACATCGGCCGGGGCTGGACGACGACGCCCGCGGTCGCCATGAACCGCAGCCAGGACGTGGTGCACCGGGCCGTCGGCAAGGCCGGCATCGTCCTGGTCGCCGAGGGCAACCCGAACCGGGTCAAGAGCCTGCTGGCCGCCGAGAAGAAGAAGATGAACCGCATCGTCGTGGACGTCCCGGTGCACGACATCATCGTGGGCAACGGCGAGGGCCAGGTGGAGCTGAAGAAGGTGCGCACCACCATGCTGAAGCTGCCGCGCGTGCTCACCGGCCCGCAGGTGACCGCCACCAACGACCGGCTGCGCGCCATGGGCGACCTGATGAGCAACATGCCGCTGCCGAAGGGCCCGATGCCGAAGGGCATGAAGCTGCCGAAGGGCGGCAAGGCCCGCTAGTCCTCGTCCTCACCGCGTCCGTATCGCGAAGGGGCCGCCCGGATCACTCCGGGCGGCCCCTTCGCCGTGTGGGTCGCGGCGGGTCAGCTGCGGACCTCGACCGTGCGCGCCAGCCGGTCGTGCAGGCCCCGGCCGTCGCGGTCCCAGATCAGGGCCGGGACAGCGATGCACAGCAGGGCCGTGCGCAGGACGGTGCGCAGGAGGTTCGGGCGGCCCGTGTCCAGGGCGGCGACCCGGAGGCCGAAGAGGCGCTTGCCGGGGGTGAAGCCGATGGTGCCGACGGTCAGCACGTGCAGCACGAAGAAGACCAGCAGGGCCCAGTTGCCGGTAGCCTGGTCGTAGCCGTGGGTGATGAGACCGTATGCGATCAAGAGACACAGCCCCCAGTCGACGGCCAGGGCGCCGAACCGGCGGCCCGGGCGGGCGATCGACCCTGGTCCCTCCTCCGGCAGGCCGAGCTGCTGACCCCTGTATCCGAACTCGATTCCGGCGTCCTCCGCGGCCGCGCGGGGGCCCGAGAGCCACGAGCCGATTGCATCCCTGTTGTCCACGCGTCCACGGTACTGCGGGCGTTTCGCGATCCGGACAGGTGGGGTATGCCGGACGCGATCCGGTTAACTTGTGCGAAACAAATGGGTCACGCCCGAGAAATCACGCGTCCCTAGGGTCGAGGTCAGCGTGTGCCACCGCACTGGCCGCACAACGAACTACCACCCCGGCGGGACGGTCGGGAGTAGGAGGAGCTGGATGTTCCAGAACGCCGACGAGGCCAAGAAGTTCATCGCGGACGAGGACGTCAAGTTCGTCGACGTCCGTTTCTGCGACCTGCCGGGCGTCATGCAGCACTTCACGGTGCCCGTCGAGGCGTTCGACCCGGACGAGGAGCTCGCCTTCGACGGATCCTCGATCCGTGGTTTCCAGGCCATCCACGAGTCCGACATGGCACTGCGCGCCGACCTGTCGACCGCCCGCGTCGACCCCTTCCGCCGGGACAAGACCCTCAACATCAACTTCTTCATCCACGACCCGATCACCGGTGAGCAGTACTCCCGTGACCCGCGCAACGTGGCGAAGAAGGCCGAGGCCTACCTCGCGTCGACCGGTATCGCGGACACCGCGTACTTCGGTCCCGAGGCCGAGTTCTACGTCTTCGACAGCGTCCGCTTCGCTACCACGGCGAACGAGAGCTTCTACCACATCGACTCCGAGGCGGGTGCCTGGAACACCGGCGCCCTCGAGGACAACCGCGGCTACAAGGTCCGCTACAAGGGCGGCTACTTCCCGGTCCCGCCGGTCGACCACTTCGCCGACCTGCGCGCCGAGATCTCCCTGGAGCTGGACAAGCAGGGCCTGAAGGTCGAGCGCCAGCACCACGAGGTGGGCACCGCCGGCCAGGCGGAGATCAACTACAAGTTCAACACGCTGCTCGCCGCCGCCGACGACCTCCAGCTCTTCAAGTACATCGTGAAGAACGTCGCCTGGCGCAACGGCAAGACCGCCACCTTCATGCCGAAGCCGATCTTCGGCGACAACGGCTCGGGCATGCACGTCCACCAGTCGCTGTGGGCCAACGGCGACCCGCTGTTCTACGACGAGGCCGGCTACGCGGGCCTGTCGGACACCGCCCGCTACTACATCGGCGGCATCCTCAAGCACGCCCCGTCGCTGCTGGCCTTCACCAACCCGACGGTGAACTCCTACCACCGCCTGGTGCCGGGCTTCGAGGCCCCCATCAACCTGGTGTACTCGCAGCGCAACCGCTCCGCCGCGATGCGCATCCCGATCACCGGCTCGAACCCGAAGGCCAAGCGCGTCGAGTTCCGTGCGCCCGACTCCTCCGGCAACCCGTACCTGGCCTTCTCGGCGCTGCTGCTGGCCGGCCTCGACGGCATCAAGAACAAGATCGAGCCGGCCGAGCCGATCGACAAGGACCTCTACGAGCTCGCTCCCGAGGAGCACGCGAACGTCGCGCAGGTCCCGACCTCGCTGCCGGCCGTGCTGGACTCCCTCGAGCGCGACCACGAGTTCCTGCTCGCGGGCGACGTCTTCACGTCCGACCTGATCGAGACCTGGATCGACTTCAAGCGCACGAACGAGATCGCCCCGCTGCAGCTGCGTCCGCACCCGCACGAGTTCGAGCTCTACTTCGACGTGTGATCGGCGCCTGAGCACAGATACGCCCGCGCCCCCGCTGCCGGTAGTAACGGCAGCGGGGGCGTGGGGATACGTTTTCTTTTTCCCTGGGACGAAAAGGGGGGGGGGGGAACGCAGCAGCAAGAAAACAAAAAGCCCCTTGAACACACAGACGGTTGTGGTTTTCACTGCGCTTTGGGGGCCGAGCACAAACAAGGCCACGCCCTCCCCCCAGAGGGGGGGAAAAACGGGGGCGGGGGCGCGGGCGTATGTTCTATTCTGCCGGGGGACGACACGGGGGTGGACGGAATGCCGCAGCACGAACACGACGATCCGGAACGCGAGTTCGACCTGAAGTGGGCGGACGGCGCCGAGCACAAGGAGCCCTCGGCGCGGGCCCGGATGCTGGCCGCGCGCTGGCGGGAGAACCCGCCCGGGCCGCAGCCCTTCCGCGCCGACCCCGGCCCCGTCACCCCGCGCCGCTCCTCGTGGGTGTCCACCACCGTGGTGCTGGGCAGCGTCGCCGCGATCATCCTGCTGCTGGGCTACGCGCAGTTCCGGGCGCCCTTCTAGGCCGTTCGCCCGTCCTCGGCCGCCTGCGCCTGTCTTTCGCGTCACACCGGGCCGTTCGGCCTGTGCACTTTGCAGCACCTAGGGCCGTTCGGGACCACTTCATGGGAGTCACCGGGTGCACACTTGCAGTGGGACGAGTGCCTGACTGCGGGGTGATGCAGATGCAGAGCCGCTTCCGGAGCGACCGGCGGCTGACCGTGCGGATGACGGTCACGATGTTCCTGCTCGGATTGCTGTACGTGGCGTTCGTCGCCGCGTTGATCGTTTTGCTCAAGTCCTGGCTGCTCGTCGTCGTACTGGTGGCGGCGATGTTCGTCGCGCAGTTCTGGTTCTCCGACCGGATCGCGATGTACGCCATGCGCGGGCGGGTCGTGGAGCGCGAGGAGTATCCCGAGCTGCACGCGGTCGTCGACCGGCTGTGTGCGATCGCCGACATGCCCAAGCCGGTGGTGGCCGTGTCCCAGATGGACATGCCCAACGCGTTCGCGACCGGACGCAACCCCGATCACGCCGTGGTCTGCGTGACCACGGGTCTGCTGCGCCGGCTGGAGCCCGCCGAGCTGGAGGGCGTGCTCGCGCACGAGCTGTCGCACGTGGCGCACAAGGACGTCGCCGTGATCACGATCGCGTCCTTCCTCGGCGTCATCGCCGGGCTGATCGTGCGGTTCGCCTTCTACTCGCAGCTCTTCGGCGGCGGACGCCGGGACCAGAACACCGCGGCGGTCTTCGCCGCCGTGATGGGTGTGTCGGCGGCCGTGTACGCGATCAGCTTCCTGCTGATCAGGGCCCTGTCCCGGTACCGGGAGCTGGCCGCGGACCGGGCGGCGGCGCTGCTCACCGGGCGGCCCTCGGCGCTGGCCTCCGCGCTCACCAAGGTCTCCGGCGACATCGCGCGGATCCCTACCAAGGACCTGCGCACCGCGCAGGCCTTCAACGCCTTCTACTTCACGCCCGCGACCGGCAAGGAGCCCGGGATCGAGCGGTTCTTCTCGACCCACCCCAGCCTGGAGCAGCGGCTCGACCAACTGGGCCGGATCTCCGCCGAGCTGGGTGAGGCGCAGACCCCCGGAAAGGCATGATGCATGGGCCTGCTGGACATCCTGCTCGGCCGTACGAAACCGGTCCTGCCCGACCTCGACCGGCTCTTCGCGCTTCCGTCGGCGGCCGTGACCCTGGAGGCCGCGGCCGGTTTCACACCGACCGGCACGGGCGCGGTGTGCTTCGCCACGGTCGAGGGCTCGGCCTTCGAGCAGACGCACCGGGAGGTCCAGGCCCTGCTGGACGCCGACGCGGACCGGGACGGCACCCCGGTGGAGCTCAGCCAGGACGAGTTCGGCTACTCCTGGCTGATCTCCCGCCGCTCCCCCGACCAGCTGTCCTCGCTGGTCAACGATCTGCACGCGGTGAACAGCTCGATGGAGGTGAACGGCTTCGGGCCGCAGCTGCTGTGCTCCCTGGCCGTCTTCCACGGCGAGCGGGACCGACGGCTCGCGCTGGTCTACCTCTACAAGCGCGGCACGTTCTACCCGTTCGCGCCGCTGCCTGGTGCGGGGCAGCGGCGTGACAACGCGCTGGAGCTGCAGGTGAAGGCGGCGCTCGCCGACGACCTGCGGATGGAGCAGGACCTCAGCCGCTGGTTCCCCGTGTGGGGCGCCCCCGGCCTGTAGGCCCGCGCCCGGAGGTCTATCCGCTCTTCTCGCGCTGCTGGCGGCGGTACTGCAGCGGGCGCTCGCGGCGGTACCGGCGCTCCCACTTGGCCTGCTGGTCACGGCGCCTGCGGTAGGCCTGATAGCTGGCGGGCATGGTTCCCGACGAGGATCCCCCGGTCGGCGCGGACTGCGAGGCGCCGCCGCCCGTGGAACCGCTGCGTCCGTACTGCACGTAGAGGAAGAGAACGGCGACCGCGACGAGCCACCAGACGTGGTTTCCGAATCCTAAGAGAACCAGGACGACGGTCCCGGCTATGACGATGGTGCCCATCCGGGCCTCCGTGGGCGTGGGTGTGTACGAGCGGTGACGGTGTGCTGTCCCGGCGCGGCGCTGGGGGAAGGCGCCCGGCCGTCGGTGCGTAGAGAGTAGCCCCCAGGCCGCAGGGTGATGCCTGTCCTGCGGAAAGCGTTGTGGGCAGCTCCGCCACGCATGTCCAGCGTAGGGAGACGGTCACTCGGCGTGCATCCCGTTTTCGGCGCACCTAGAGTCGGAACGGATCGGCCGATCAGCCGTATTCTCCGCATTCACCGCATAAGGGGTGCACCTCGATGAGTGATCTCTTCGTCATCGCCTACGACGATCTCGCGACCGCCGAGCAGGTGCGCGAGAAGCTGTTCGAGCTGTCCAAGCAGCATCTGGTCGAACTGGAGGACGCGGTGGTCGTCGAGCGGCGCGACGACGGGAAGATCAAGCTGCACCAGGCCGTCAACCACACGGCGGTCGGGGCGGCCGGAGGCGCGCTGTGGGGCGGCGCGATCGGGCTGCTCTTCCTGGCGCCGCTGCTCGGTGCCGCGGTGGGCGCGGCGGCCGGCGCGGCGGGGGGCGCGATGACCGACACGGGCATCAACGACACCTTCATGCGGGACCTGAGCCAGAACCTGCGCCCCGGCGCCGCCGCCCTCTTCGTCCTGGTCAAGCACGCGGCCCAGGACAAGGTGATCCCGCAACTGACGCCGTACGGCGGCCAGTTGGTGCAGACCTCGCTGAGCACGGCGGACGAGGAGCACCTGCGCGAGGCGATCGCGGCGGCACAGGCACCGACGGCACCGTCGCAGACGCCCACGGCACCGTCGCAGGCCTAGCCGGCGGGCAGGTCCAGCTTCCGAGCCACCACTTCCGAGGCGACGTCGGCCAGGCGGCGGCGGTGGGAGCGGGCGTGGGAGCGCAGGATGCGGAACGCCTCGTCGACCGAGACGGAGTGCCGGGCGGCGAGCGTGCCCTTGGCCTGCTCGATGATGATCCGGCTGGTCAGCGCGTGCTCCAGCTGGTCGGCCAGGGCGCGGGTCCGGCGCAGGCGGCGGTCCCGCTCCAGGGCCCAGCCGGCCGCGTCGGCGAGGGCCTGGCCGAGTGCGAGGAAGCCGGCGGGCAGCGGTGTGCTGCCCGGGCCCAGCAGGACCAGGGCACCCAGGGTGTCCGATCCGACGTGCAGGGGCAGTGCGGCGGCCCGGCCGAAACCGAGCTCCCGCGCGCGGACCGAGTAGCGCGGCCAGGCGAGGCGGGCCCGCTCGCCGTCGAGCGCCGTGTCCGGAACCGGCCGCCCGCTGCGGCGGGACTCGGCTCCCGGGCCCTCGTCCCAGCCGACCGCCTCGTCGGCGAGGCGCCTCAGCTCATCGCCGACGGCGGTCGCCTCGGCGCGGGAGTGCTCGTCGGGAGCGTACTGCACGACCGTCGCGCACTCGCCGAGCAGTTCGGTGCCGTGCGCGGCCAGGGCCGCGAGCAGCCCGGTGGGGTCGGACACCTCCGTGACCGGGCTGGCGGCCAGGTCGACGAACGCCTGTGCCAGCTCCTGCGGCGACGGGGAGATCGTGGTCATCGGCTGGATTCCCTTCGCCTGACGGTCGGCGGCCGCCGGTCGCGTCCACACATCGTGTTCGTCCATGGCCGGGCGCCCCTCATCTCAATCGAACCGCAGTTCGCCGCTGAGAATTCGCTCGGCAATCGAGTGTGCAGCCACGCCCTCGGCAAACGCGTGAGCCTTGATCAGTTGCAGGGCGTCGGCCACCGGGCACTCGAGGTGTACGGAGACCATGCCCGCGGCCTGGTGCACCTCTGCGCGCATGTCCGTGGCACCATACAGCGCGGGATCACCGTCCGGGCCGAGGATCACCGAACGGGTCAGAGCTTCGGCCACCCCGTCGAAGGTGTCCGCGTCCGCGACGCCCTGCTCCGGATCGAAGACCGCCAGGGCGCCGACGCACGTCCCGGACACACTGAGCGGTACGGCGGCCACCGCCTTGATCCCCAGCTCCGCCACCGCCGGACCGTAGCCGGGGTAGCGCTCGAGCAGTGCCGGGCCGTCGGCCAGCACCGGCCGGAGCTCGCTGGTCGCGTCCCGGGCCGGGCCCTCGCCGAGCAGGAACTCCAGCTCCTCGGCGGCGCGGGCCGGTTCGTCGGAGGCGGCCAGGGCCAGCTGATCGAGGGAGGCCCCGATCAGGGTGACCGCGGCACTCCGGGTACCGCAGGCCTCCGCCACGCCCGCCATGAACCGGGGCATGCGCGCATCGGGATGGACCGCCCAGCGGACGAGCCGGGCCACGTAGTCGTCCTGGAGACGCGCCGCGGTGAGGTGGCAGGCCGCCGTCCTCCGATGGATCGCCGCCATCCTCAGGTGCATGTCCGTGACGGCGTCGGAGCGGCCCTCACCGGCGAGCCGCTCGTGCCGCTCGGCGCGACGGGTTTCGTAGTCGAAACGCGTCCTCGCGTTGGCTGCTGTCCGCCTGGCGGAAGCGATGAGGTCCGAAGCCGCGTCCTCGCTGGCCATACCGGAATCGTACGCTCACGTCCGTTCTACTCGGAGCCGTTTGCCCGGCCCTCTTCCATCAGCAGGACGACGCCGCCGTTGTGGCCGTCGAAGGGACTGCACTGCACCGTGCAGACGATCGTGCGGCCCAGACGGTTGATGGCCGGCACGGGCAGTGGCTCGCCCCGCCTGCCGGTGTCGACGCAGAGCTGGATGGTCTCGCGCAGCTTCTCCGTGGGCAGCCCGAAGTCGAGGCCGTAGAACGACTGGTCGAGGACCTCGTCGGGGCGCAGGCCCCACAGGTCGACGGCGCCCCGGTTCCAGCTCTTGACCTTCATCTTCTGGTCGAGGACGACGACTCCGGCGGCGATGGAGGTCAGCACCGCCTCAAGGAAGGTACGGGCCTCGTCCAGCTCCTCGGTGCGGACCCGCATCTCCTCGTTCATGGTCTCCAGTTCCTCGTTCCCGGACTGGAGTTCCTCGTTGGTGGTCTCCAGCTCCTCGTTGGTCGACTGGAGTTCCTCGTTGGTGGTCTCCAGCTCCTCGATGCTCGACTGGAGTTCCTCGTTGGTGGTCTCCAGCTCCTCGTTCGTGGACTGGAGTTCCTCGTAGGCCGTCTCGAGGTCCTCGCGCACCCGCTTGACCTCGGACTTCAGCTGTGTGGCGACCGTGACGTCGGTGAAGATGATGTTGGTGGCGGTCACCATGCCGTCGGTGCCGGTGAGGGGCTGGATGATGATGTCGAAGTACTGCACGCCGTCGGCGACCCGGCGTTCCGCGCCGTTGACCCGCAGCGTGCGCCGCTCGTGGTTGACCTGTTCGATCAGGGAGCGCAGTTCGACGGGGCGGTAGGAGATCTCCAGGTCCTGGAAGGGCCGCCCGATGTCGTTCGTGGTGAGGCCGAACTCGACGCGTGCGTGGTTGTTGATGAGCAGGACCAAGCCGTCCGTGTCGACGGCCAGCCCGGCCCCCGGCGCCGCGTCGAGGATCAGATCGCGCAGCTGACGGTGGCGGGCCGCGCTGCTGTGCAGCTCACCGCCCAGCCCCGTCCTGATCTTCACCGGGACCGGCTGGTACGGCGCCGCGGCCTCCCCGGGACGGCGCCGGAACACCCGCTGGCGCATGCTCAGTACCTCGAACCGGTCCGCGTCGTTCAGCAGCATCTCGGCCTTGCCCAGAAAGAGGAAGCCGCCCTCGCGCAGCGCGAAGTGGAATCGGTCGATGATCTGCGTCTGCGCCTCGACGTTGAAGTACATCAGCGTGTTGCGGCACACCAGCAGGTCGAGGCGGGAGATCGGTGCGTCACGCGTGATGTCGTGGCGGCCGAAGATCACTTTGCGCCGCAGGTCGGAACGGAATCCGAACCGGGCGCCGTTCTGCTCGAAGTACTTGTCGCGCAGCTCGGGCGCGAGCGGCTCGAGGTTCTTCGCCGAGTACAGGCTGGTGCGGGCGTCGCGCAGAGCCTCGTCGTCGATGTCCGTGCCGTAGATCTTGACCCGCTCCAGCGCCTCGTCCAGGCCCAGCGCCTCGGCGAACATCATCGCCAGCGAGTAGGCCTCCTCGCCGCTGGAGCAGCCCGCGCTCCACACCCGGATCTCGTCCTCGGTCCCGCTCTGCGCGAGCAGTTCGGGCAGCACCTCGCGCTGGAGGAAGGTCCAGGCGTCGGGGTCCCGGAAGATGGAGGTGACGTTGATCAGGATGGTGTTGAACAGCGCGTCGAACTCGTCCGCGTTGGTCTCCAGGCGGTCCCGGTAGTCCGTGTACGACGCGACCTGGGCGTCCGCCATGCGCTTGCGGATGCGGCGGCCCAGGGAGGAACGCTTGTATCCGGTGAAATCGAACCCACGGGCGTCCCGGAGGAAACGCAGGAGCTCCTCGAGTTCCTCGTCCGTCTCGACGTCCGGCTGTCCGTCAACCATTGCTGCCGCCTACTTCTCTGCTACTGCCGCTTGGCCTCGACCAGTCCACTGATCACCGCGGCGATCTCCTCAAGAGGTAGCACGAAGTCCACTGACCCCGTACCCACAGCCGCTTCCGGCATGCCCTTGAATTCCGCCGTCGCCGGGTCCTGCACGATGACGGTGCCGCCGCGCGATTTCACCGCGTCCACACCCATCGCCCCGTCGCGTCCGGTGCCGGTGAGCACGCAGGCGATGGCCTGGGGTCCGTAGGCCCCGGCGGCCGACTCGAACAGCAGGTCGGCCGAGGGCCGCACGAAGTGGACCAGCTCGCTGTCGGTGAGGGCGAGCCGTCCCCCGGGACGGACGAGGAGGTGCCGGTCCGGCGGAGCGATGTAGACCAGGCCGGGCACGACCGACTCGTGGTCCTCGGCCAGCTTCACGTCCAGGTCCGTCCGGCGGTCCAGGACCTCCGCGATCACCGTGCGGTGGCGTGGATCCAGGTGCTGCACGACCAGGATCGGCACGGGGAACTCGGCGTCCAGGGCTCCGAGGAGCGTGCCGAGGCCGTGGATACCTCCCGCGGAGGAGGCGACGGCGACGATTTCGTAGCGGTCTGGCGGGGGCTGGGTGGGCTGCACACGGCCAGATTAGAACCGGGAGCGCGTCGGGTGGGCCGCGCGGCGAAAGACGCCGAGGTCAGACGTCCGGGGCCGCAGCGACCACGCCGGCGGCGACCGCCGCGCCCAGGGCGGCGTGGTCCGCCGCGGTCTGGTCCGCGTAGCGCAGGGCGAAGTCGGCGACGGCCTGCTCGAAGGTGTCGGCGGCGCCCAGGTAGGAGGCGATCGCGATGCGGTCGCCGGAGCGGGCGTGGGCGCGGGCGAGGGCGGTGCCGCACAGCCGGGCGTAGCCGGCGAGGTCGGCCGGGCTCATCCCGGCGACGTCCGCGGAGCCCTTCATGTCGCGCAGCTGGCGCCAGTAGAACGCGCGCCCCTGGGGCCCGCTCATCCACCCCAGGAAGATGTCGCTCGCCGCCTGCAGCAGACGCTGCCCGGCGACCACGCGGTGCCCGGGATGCACGTACGGCCCGTGCGGCAGATGCTCCTCCAGGACGGACGTGCGCGCCTCCTTGATCTGCAGGAACAGCGGGTCGTCCGTGTCCCGCCCGGCGAGCAGCACGACGAAGCACCGCAGGCCCACGCTGCCGACGCCGACGACCTTGCGGGCGGCGTCCACGAAGCGGTAGCGGTCCAGGAGCAGGCGGCGCTCCTCGGACAGGGTGGAGCGGTAGTCGCTGAAGATCTTGCGCAGGGACGCCGTGTCGGAGGCGCCGGCGGGTTCGAGCAGCGGCGGGTCGTGGACGATGCGGCGGTGCCCGTCGACCACCTCGGTCAGCTTGCCGACGGCCTGGAGGCTGGTGCGGCGGCGGGCCCGGGTGAGGCTGGACTCGACGTGGCGGCGCCGGCGGGCGGAGCGGACCAGCGGCAGCAGGCTCTCGGCGTCGATGCGCTCGTACCAGACGGCTAGTTCGCCGCGCCGCGCCAGCCGCCGTACGGCCGTCCGGTAGGCGGCGGCCGCCTCCAGCGCGGCGCGGCGGGCCCTGGCGTCGGCGTGCCCGTTGGCGCGGGCGGCCACGGCGACGGAGGCCGCGAGCCTCTTGACGTCCCATTCGAAGGGACCGGGGAAGGTCTCGTCGAAGTCGTTGAGGTCGAAGAGCAGGGCGCGTTCCGGGGAGGCGTAGAGGCCGAAGTTGAGCAGATGGGCGTCGCCGCACAGCTGCACGGTGAGCCCGGTGTGCGGCCGGGAGGCGAGGTCGGCGGCCATCACGGCGGCGGCACCGCGCAGGAAGGCGAACGGCGAGGCGGACATCCGTCCGTACCGGATCGGCAGCAGCTCCGGGAGCCGGTCGCGGCCCTGCCGCTCCAGTACGGCGACGGGGTCGGGGCGGTCGACGGGCGGGACCCATGCGTCGTGCGCGGAACGGGCGACGCGGCGGCGGGCGGCCTTGCCCCGGTCGGCCCGTCCGGCGGGCGTGGTCATGGCGCCCACCACCGCATGCCGCGCCTGCGCATTACGCCTCCCACCGGTTCCGCCGCCTCTGATCGCAGTGAAGGCGGGTGCTGGGACGGACGCATGCCGGGCACGGCGATCGGGTGACGCGCGGCGGGCCTGGCGGGCGGCGGACGGCGGACGGC
>NZ_JBHVGU010000074.1:0-22564 GCF_042800575.1 Streptomyces sp. NPDC057616 | reverse complement strand
ACCCGTTACGACAAACTCGCGATCGTCTATCGCTCTGCAGCCGTACTGGCGGCCGTCATCACTTGGCTACGAAGTTGAGAGACACGACCTAGGGCCCGTCGCGAAAGGCCCGTCGCCGGGCAGGCGGGACTTTCGCAACAGGCCCGAGGGCCTGTCTTTCGGATCGGCTCGGCGGCGCGGGTTCTGGCGCAAGCTCGGTGGAACGGCCCTCAGGCCCGGCCCTGGGTGCCGTGGGCGCTGCGGTCGAGGGTGCGGCGCAGGGCGCGGGTGACGATCGGGGGCAGGATGTCCGCGCCGATGCGACGGGCCCGGGAGCGGGGGCGCGGCCGGGGGCGGGCGGGCGCGGGAGCGGGGGCGGCAGCGGCGGGCCGCGGCGGCTCGGGCGCGGTGTAGTGGCGTGAGCGGGGGAAGGCCGGCGGCTGCATCCCCTTCTGCGCGCGGGTGCGGACCAGGCGGTGCCCGGCGGCGTCCTGGACGCTCAGACCGCAGTCGGGGCGCTCCCTGAGCATCGCCAGCAGCTCCTCCTGGACGGGCTCGGGGTCGTCCCAGGTGCCGTAGAGCTTCTGGGTGCTCAGGCATATCGGGCGCAGTCCGCGGTTGAGCACGGCCTCCCAGGTGGCGACCGAGACGCCCGGGGTGTGCTCGGAGCGGAAGTCGTCGAGGACGACGATGCCGCCCGGCAGCAGGAGGTCGCGGGCGGCACCGATGTCGTCGCGGACGTGCTCGTACAGGTGCGAGGCGTCGATGTGGACGAAGCGGCAGCTGTCCGCCTCGACCTCCGCGGGGATCACGGAGGTGGTGGCCTCTATCACCCTGGGCAGGGCGTCGTGGAAGGCCAGGTAGTTGCGCTCGAAGGCCTGGCGGGTGAGCGAGGAGTACGACTTGGCCGTCTCGGCCGCGTTGGCCCCGTCCGGCGCGTCGCCGCCGAAGAGGTCGCAGACGGTGAACTTCTCGCCGTCCTGCAGGTGATGGCCGAGGAGGATCGCGCTCTTGCCCATGTACGCCCCGAGCTCCACCAGGTCGCCCGTGAAGCCGCGCGTCTCCTGCCGCTCCAGGAACCAGGTGAACAGCAGCTGGTCCAGCGGCGGGAACCAGCCGGGGACGTCCTTGAGCTCGCCGGGAATCTTGTCGGTTGCTTGTGCAGTCGCCATGAAACGAGTGTGCTCACTGGGGGCCGCGGAAACTGTCGCCGGGCTGAACGTCCCGTGAACACCTCGGCCCGCCGCGGCCCCCGCGCGGTTACACCCGCAGGCCATGCAGCAGATCGGTCACCTGAGCGGGGTCCTCGGGCCCCAGGTGCCCGGCGCCGGGGATGCTGTGGACGGTGAAGCGGTTGTCCGGGGTGAGGGCGTCGGCCTCCGCGATCATGCGGTCCTGGAGCTCGGTGGCCACGGTCCGGTCCTTGCCGAAGCGCAGATAGGTGCGGGGTATGCGGCCCCAGGTGCCGGCGTGCCCGACAGCCCGGCCGTCGTACGCCGTCATCGACTCGTCCGTCTGCATGCCCTCCAGCACCCGCAGGAACCCGACGTCCGAGTACTCGGCGCAGATCATCTCCTTGAACACGGCGAGGTCGCGCCGGTCGGCGGTACGCCAGTTGAGCCGTAGCACGCCCAACTTCGCCGGATCGCCGATGAGTTGGTCCATCGGCGTGATGGCGTGCTGCCCCTCCGGCGAGGCGGCGCAGGCGTTGAGGGAGGGCATGGTGCGGCTCGGGCAGAAGGCGGCCATGTAGCAGATGTGGGCGAGGAGTTCGGGTACGGCGTTGCCGACCCTGCTGACGGAGAGGCCGCCCATGCTGTGCCCGACAAGCACCACGGGGCCGCCGAGCCGGGCGGCGCGGCGCACCGCCTGCGTGACGCGCCGCTCGAAGTCGTCCAGCGTGAGGGCGGCGACGGGTGAGGCCTCCGTGGCCAGCGAGCGCAGGTCCTGCGTCTGGTACGCCCGCGGCACGAACCGCTCGGTGCCGTGCAGGGGCTGGTCGACGGCGACGACGCGGTGACCGCGCAACGCCAGCTCGCGGCCGATCGCCGTCCAGAAGGATCCGGCGCTGTGGGTGCCGTGGACGAGGACGTAGGTACGGATGCCGTCGCCGTGGCGTCCGGCCCTGTCTGCCGCCGCGGCCTCCGGCATCCCCATGCCGGCGGCGACGGCGGCGGCCCCGGCCCCGGCCGTCAGCCGCATCGCGTGCCGGCGCGAGAGCGCCCCCGAAGTGCCCTTGTTCTCAACGGTGTTCGCGGTGCCAAGGTTCTCGTTGTCAGCCATGTCCCAGACGCTACGAAGGCCGGCGGTGCCGAGCCATGGCCCTGTGCACCCGCCGGACGGTGTACCTGTCACCACCCCCGTGCCCGTCAGGTGGACTCGCGGACCACCAGCCTGCACGGCACCGTGTGCACCCCGGGCACCGGCTCGGCGTCGATGGCCTCCAGCAGCTTCAGGGCCGCGATCCGGCCGATCTCGGCCAGGTCCATGTCGATGGTGGTGAGCGGCGGGCGGCTGGCCAGCGCCATGGTGTCCCAGTTGTCGTAGCCCACGACGGCGATCTCCCCCGGCACGTCGCGGCCGCGCTCGCGCAGGGCGTCGGCCACGCCGCGGGCGATCTGGTCGTTGCCGCAGAAGAACGCGTCGGTGTCGGCCGCCGTGCGCAGCACCGCGTCGGCGGCGCGGCGGCCCCATGCCTCGCTCCACTCGCCGAAGTGCACGCGGCCACTGGCCAGTTGGGCCCCGGCCTGGGCCAGCAGGTCGACGGCGTGGCGGGCCCGGTCGCGGGCCGCCGCGTGGTGTTCGGGTCCGGTGACGTGGGCGATGCGGGTGCGTCCGGAGGCGAGCAGGTGCTCGACGGCGAGGAGGGCGCCGCCGCGGTCGTCGGAGGCCACCGAGGTGTCGGTCGGGTCGGTGGACGGGGAGAGGGCGTAGACGATCGGTATGCCCTCGACGCCCTTGAGGGGCGGGCGCGGGTCGGTGCGGCGGCCGGTGACGATGATGCCGTCCACCCTTCGGTCCATGAGGTTGCGCAGATGGTGCTGTTCGCGGATGGTGTCGCCCCGCGTGTCGCAGAGCAGGACGGAGATCTTGCCGGCGCCGAGTGCGTCCTCGGCGCCCAGCAGCACCGGGGTGCTGAAGCGGCCGATGCCGTCGGTGGTCATCAGGCCGACGGTCCAGCTGCGGCCGGCGTGCAGGCTCTGCGCGTGCTGGTTGGGCCGGAAGCCGAGCGTCTCCACGGCGTCGAGCACCCGCTGCCGGGTCTCCGGCCGCATCCGGCCGCTGCCGCTCAGGGCCTTCGAGGCGGTGCCGACGCTGACCCCGGCGAGGGCTGCTACGTCGGCGAGCTTGGCCCGGCCGGCGGCGGGAGGTCGCGGAGCGGCTTCGGTCACGGGCAATCCTTTTCTCGCTGGCCGGGCCCGGCGGGTGCGGTCCGGCCCATGGTGGCAGGCGGCCGGGTGGAGTACCAGCCCTTGAGCAACTTGAGAAACTCGGTCAGAACCCTTGACCGGAAATCCCCGACTCCACTCTACTCTTCGGCGAGGAAAACGGTTGCGCAGAGCTTTGCCCAACCGGGGTCCGCACCTCCCGCCGTCCAGCACCCGGAGAACCATGCCCCGCGCCCGCTCCGCCCAGCCCACCCCCGCCTCCCCCAGCGGCCCGGTCCGCCCCGGCCCCGGTGCCCATGCCACCCTGCGCCCCGCCGCCGCCGAGGTGGCGGACGGTTTCTGGCACACCCGGCGCGAGGTCAACGCGCGCACCTCCATCCCGCAGGGCCCCGGACTGCTGGAGTCCGCGGGCAACCTGCACAACCTGAGGCTCGCGGCGTCCGCGCAGTCGGACGCGGCGGCCGGGGATGCGTTCCAGGGCGCCTACCCGTTCATGGACTCGGACGTCTACAAGTGGCTGGAGGCCGCGTCCTGGCAACTCGGCCAGGGCCCCTCAACGGAGCTCGAGGCCGACGTCGAGCGGATCACCGGCCTGATCGCCGCCGCCCAGCAGCCGGACGGCTATCTCAACACCTGGTTCCAGCTGGTGAAGGACGGCGAGCGCTACCAGGACCTGCGCTGGGGCCACGAGCTGTACTGCGCGGGCCATCTGATGCAGGCCGCCGTCGCGCACCACCGGGCCACGGGACGTCCTGAACTCCTCGACGTGGCACGGAAGTTCGCGGATCAGATCGACTCCGTCTTCGGGCCGCCCGGCAGCGGCCGGCAGATCGACGGCATCGACGGCCACCCCGAGGTGGAGACCGCCCTGGTCGAGCTGTACCGGGAGACCGGGGAGCGGCGCTACCTCGACCTCGCGGGCTACTTCGTCGACCGGCACGGCCACGGCCTGCTCGGCGGCGAGGCCTACTGCCAGGACCACGTCCCGGTGCGCGAGGCGACGAACGTCGAGGGCCACGCCGTACGGCAGTTGTACCTGCTGGCCGCCGCCGCGGACCTCGCCACCGAGACGGGCGAGGCCGAACTGCGCACCGCCACCGAGCGGTTGTGGCGGGCGATGACCGCCACCAAGACCCACCTCACCGGCGGCCTGGGCGCCCACCACGAGTGGGAGGACTTCGGTGACCCGTACGAACTCCCCAACGAGCGCGCCTACTGCGAGACCTGTGCCGCCATCGCCTCCGTGCAGTGGAGCTGGCGCATGGCCCTGCTCACCGGCGAGGCCCGCTACTCCGACCTGATCGAGCGCACCCTCTTCAACGGCTTCCTCGCCGGCGTCTCCCTGGACGGCGAGCGCTGGCTGTACGTGAACCCGCTCCAGGTCCGCGACGGGCACACCGACCACGGCGGCGACCAGTCGGCCCGCCGCACCCGCTGGTTCCGCTGCGCCTGCTGCCCGCCGAACGTGATGCGGCTGCTGGCCTCGCTGGAGCACTACCTCGCCACCGGCGACGGCGACGGCCTGCAGATCCACCAGTACGTCACGGGCCGCTACGTATCCGGCCCGATCGCGGTGCGCGCCGAGACGGACTACCCCTGGCACGGCACGATCGCCCTCACCGTCGAGGAGACCCTCACCGAGGGCCCCTGGACGCTCTCCCTGCGCATCCCCGAGTGGTGCCGCGAATTCCGGCTGAACTGCGGGGAGTTCACGTACGACCAGACCGACGCCCCGGTCGACGAGGGCTGGCTGCGCATCGAGCGCACCTGGGCGCCGGGCGACCAGGTCGTACTCGAACTCGGTCTGGAGCCGCGGCTCACGGCGGCCGACCCGCGCGTCGACGCGGTGCGAGGATGCGTGGCGATCGAGCGCGGGCCGCTCGTGTACTGCCTGGAGCAGGCCGACCATCCCGGCGGCGGACTCGACGACCTCGTCGTGGACACCACCCGCCCGCTCGCCGTCAAGCACCGCCCGGACCTGCTCGGCGGCGTCACGACGGTCGTGGCGGCCGGTCTGCGGCGCACGCCGTCCGAGGCGGGCTGGTGGCCGTACCGGCCGGCCGCCGACGACGCCCCCGCGGCGGGCGAGCCGGTCGAGCTCACCGCGATCCCCTACTACGCCTGGGCCAACCGGCAGGACGGCGCCATGCGCGTCTGGCTGCCCACGTCCTGACACTCCCTCACCTTCGCCCTACGACAACGAGGTCACCCCGTGATACCCACCCGCCGTAGTCTCCTGGCCGCACTCGCCGCCGTCGGCACGCTCGCCTCCCTCACCGCGTGCGGAGGCGGCTCCGACTCCTCGGGCTCCTCCTCCGGCGCGTCCTCGGGCACGTACACCTTCTGGGACCCCTATCCGCAGCTCGACGCGTCCTCGCCGTGGGGCAAGCTCGTCACCTCCTGCGGCACCAAGGCCGGGGTGAAGCTCAAGCGCACCCCGTTCGACACCACCGACCTGGGCAACAAGGCGCTGCTGGCCGCCCAGCAGGGCAACGCGCCCGACGTGATGCTCGTCGACAACCCGGTGGTCTCCACGCTGGTGGAGGCGGGGATCCTGACCAAGACCAGCGACCTGGGCCTGGACACCTCGTCCATCCAGAAGAACATCATCGGCGCGGGCACCCTCGACGGGGCGTCGTACGGGGTGCCGATCGGCGCCAACACCCTGGCCCTCTACTACAACAAGAAGGTCCTGGCAGCGGCGCACGTCGACCCGGCCTCCGTCAAGGACTGGGGCTCGCTCACGGCCGCCCTGCAGAAGGTCAAGGCGGCGGGCAGGAAGGGCATCACCTTCTCCGCCATCAACACCGAGGAGGGCAGCTTCCAGTTCCTGCCCTGGTTCTGGGGCGCGGGCGGCGATCTCACAAAGCTCGACAGCGCCAAGGGAGTTGCGGCGCTGTCGCTGTGGCAGCAGTGGGTGAAGGACGGCTACGCGCCCAAGGACGTGCTGCAGAACACGCAGACCACCGCCTGGCAGGAGTTCGCGACGGGCGACTACGCCTTCGGTGAGAACGGCACCTGGCAGCTGGGCAACGCGGACAAGGCCGGCTTCGACTACGGGGTCATCAACATCCCCGGGCAGAAGGGCGGTTCGGCGCCGGTGCCCACGGGCGGCGAGTTCGTCACCGTGCCCGTGCAGAAGGACTCGGCGCGCTACGACGTCAGCAAGAAGATCGTCACGTGTCTGACCAGCGACGCGAACCTGCTGCCCACCGACACCTCGCTGATGTACGTCGCGCCCACGGCCGCCGTACAGGCCGAGCAGGTCAAGCAGAACCCGAAGCTGAAGCCCTGGGTGGACGCGGTGGCGTCGGCGCGCGGCCGCACCAGCGGCGGTCTGGGCATCAGGTACCCGACCATCTCGCAGCCGATGTGGACGGCCGTGCAGGCTGCACTCTCGGGCAGCAAGAGTCCCCAGGACGCCCTGGACACGGCCCAGTCGAGCGCGCAGAAGGGCTAGGACCGGCATGACCGTCGCCCGGGTCGACCGTCCGCGGCGAGCATCGGCGGCCGCACGCACGAGCGCCGGCGACGCCCCGGCCCTGCGCCGCCGTCACCGGCGCAGGAGCAGGCTGACCGCACTCGCCTTCGTGACCCCCCTGCTGGCCTATCTCGCCGCCTTCTACCTCTATCCGCTCTACCGCAACCTCGATCTGAGCCTGCGCGACTACACCGTCCGCTCGTTCGTGGCCGGGGACGCGCCGTTCACCGGCTGGTCCAACTTCCAGAAGGTGCTGGACGATCCGACGTTCGGCCCGGCGATGCGGCACACGATGGTCTTCACCTTCGTGTCGATCGCCTTCCAGTACGTCATCGGGCTCGCCCTCGCCGTCTTCTTCAACCGGCACTTCAGGCTCTCGACCGTGCTGCGGGCGCTGTTCCTGATCCCGTGGCTGCTGCCGCTCATCGTGTCGGCGTCCACCTGGTCGTGGATGTTCAACAGCGAGTCGGGGGTGGTGAACTACTTCCTGCACTTCTTCGGCGCCGACCCGGTCGGCTGGCTCACCTCGCCGGACTGGGCGCTGACGTCGGTGATCGTCGCCAACATCTGGATCGGCATACCGTTCAACCTGGTCATCCTCCACAGCGGGCTGCAGAACATCCCGGCCGAGCTGTACGAGGCGGCGGCACTGGACGGCGCGAACGCCTGGCAGCAGTTCCGCCGTGTCACCTTCCCGCTGCTGCGCCCGGTGTCGGCGATCACCCTGCTCCTCGGACTCGTCTACACGCTCAAGGTGTTCGACCTGATCTGGATCATGACCAAGGGCGGGCCGGGCGACGCCTCGTCCACCCTGGCGACCTGGTCCTACCAGCTCGGCTTCGGCACGCTGCTGCCCAAGTTCGGCCCCGGGGCGGCGGTCGGCAACATCCTCATCCTCATCGCGCTCGTCTTCGGGCTGGCGTACATCCGCGTCCAGAGGAGGCAGGAGGCGTGAAGTCCCGTACGAACAAGCGCCGTTACACGGTCATCGGGATCATCCTCACCGCGCTGATGCTGTTCCCGGTGTACTGGATGCTCAACGTCTCACTCACCCCCCAGCAGAACATGCGCAAGGACCCCCCGGACCTGCTTCCGCTGCACCCCACCTTCGAGGGCTACCGGGCGGTCCTGCACGACCAGTTGCCCTACCTCGGCACCAGCCTGCTCATCGGCCTGGGCACGGTCGTGCTCACCCTGCTGCTCGCGGCCCCGGCCGGCTACTCGCTGGCGAAGCTGCGCCCGCGGGGCGGCGGCTCGCTCGGCATGGCCCTGCTGATCGCGCAGATGATCCCCGGAATCGTCATGGCGATGGGCTTCTACGGCATCTTCCTGGACCTCGGGCTGCTGGGCTCCTGGTGGGGTCTGATCATCGCGGACTCCACCATCGCCGTGCCGTTCGGCGTCATGATCTTCACGGCGTTCATGTCGGGCATCCCCGGTGAGCTGATCGCCGCGTCCCGCATCGACGGGGCCGGGACCTTCCGCACCTTCTGGTCCGTGGTGCTGCCGGTGAGCCGCAACGCGCTGGTCACCGTGTCGCTGTTCAGCTTCCTGTGGGCCTGGTCCGACTTCGTCTTCGCCAACACCCTGGACGGCGGCGGCGATCTGAGGCCGATCACCCTCGGCATCTACAAGTACATCGGCAACAACAACCAGGAGTGGAACGCGATCATGGCCACGGCGGTGGTTGCGTCCGTGCCGGCGGCGGTGCTGCTGGTTCTTGCGCAGCGGTATGTGGCGGCCGGGGTGACGGCCGGCGCCGTCAAGGACTAGGCCGTTCTTCGTCTGCCGGTTCGTCGTGGCTGGTCGCGCGGTTCGCCGCGCCCCTTTCAAGGGCGCTCTCCCCACCCACTTCCTCAACGAGAGGGTCTGTCATGGACCGTACAAGATCGGTCGTATCTGTGCGTCTCAACGCCGCCTTAGGAGCAGTTGCCCTCGTCGGAGGCGTGCTCGCCGTCGCCGCGCCCGCACAGGCAGCACCCACCGCTACGACCACCCTGGTGGTCAACGCCAACCAGACGCTGCGGCCCGTCACCCATGTGGCGACCGGAAGTCTCTACGGTCTCGCGGATGCGAGTACGCCCTCCGACGGTCTGGCCGGTGCGCTCAAGCCGAACACCTTCGTGCAAATGGCCCCAGGTGGCTCCCAGTTGCCCAACGGCGAGCCCAGGCCGGCCGGGGACGCGCTCGTGGTGGCCTCGAAGGCGGTGCGGGCCGGTGCCAAGGTGGTCGTCCGCATGCCCGACTGGTATCCGAACTTCCCGTACAGGTGGGTGAGTTGGACCGACTGGCTGGCCGCGGTGGACAAGCAGGTCGCCTCCGTGCAGTCCGCGGGCGCCTCGAACATCGCCGCGTACGAGCTGTGGAACGAGCCCGACTGGACGTGGGACGCCGCCGGCGCGGGTGCGTTCGACGCGGGCTGGACCCGCACCTGCAAGGAGGTGCGGGCCAGGGACGCCAGGACGCCCATCCAGGGGCCGAGTTACTCCGCGTGGAACCAGTCCTGGATGAGCACCTTCCTCACGGACGCCAAGGCGAGCGGCACCGTCCCGGACGTCATCGCCTGGCACGAGCTGCAGGGCAGCAAGGACATCGCCGCGCACGTGTCGGCCTACCGGGCGCTGGAGAGCAGCCTCGGGATCAGCCCGCGGCCGATCGCGATCGAGGAGTACGGCACGCCGAGCGAGATCGGTGTGCCCGGTCCGCTGGTCGGCTACGTCGCCAAGTTCGAGCGGGCGGGGGTGCACGACGCCGAACTGGCCTTCTGGAACCACTACGGCACCCTCGGCGACACCCTGACCGACACCGGCGCCTCGCCCAACGGCTCGTACTGGCTCTACAAGTGGTACGGCGACATGTCCGGGAACATGCTGGTCACCACTCCCCCGGCGCAGACCGGCATCGACGGTGCCGCCTCCCTGACGGGTGACGGCAGGCAGGTCAGCGTGATCTTCGGCGGCGGGGCCGGGTCAAGTGCGGTGCAGATCAAGGGACTCGGGTCGCTCCCGGCGTTCGGCTCCACCGTGCACGCGAAGCTGGAGTACACCCCGTCCAAGGGCCGCACGACCGCCGTGTCCGGGCCGGTCACCGTGTCGGAGGCGGACTACACGGTCGCCAACGGCTCGATCACCGTGCCGGTGACGACGAACGCCTCCGACGGCTACCACCTGGTGATCACGCCGAGCGGCGCGTCGACCTCGTCGGCGGGGACGTACCAGATCACCAACAGGAACAGCGGGCTCGCGCTGGACACCCAGGGTGCGGGGACGGCGCCGGGCACGGCGGCCGTGCAGGCGGCGCCGGGCCCGGGCACGAGCCAGTCGTGGACGCTGAGTTCGGCCGGCTCGGGCCTCTACAAGATCACGAACAGGGCGAGCGGGCTGCTGCTCGGCATCGACGGCATGGGTACGGCGGACGGCGGCAAGGCGCTGATCTGGGGCGACAACGGCACCGCCGACCACCTGTGGCAGCTCATCCCGTCCGGCGACGGCTACTACAAGATCGCCAACTACAACAGCGGGCTGCTGCTCGGGGTGGACGGCATGAGCACCTCCGCCGGCGCCCAGGTCCTTCAGTGGGACGACAACGGCACCACCGACCATCTGTGGAAGCTGACGCCGCGGTAACCCGCCGGGCACGCCTGCGGCCCGGAGCCGGTCAACTCCGGGCCGCAGGCGTACCGTCGAGCGTCGCGCGGAGGTCCGCGGCCGGGAACGGGGTGCGCTTGCTGCGCGTCAGCAACCGGTGGTGGAAGTCGTCCAGGACGGACGCGGTGCGCGCGTGCCGGTCGAGGAAGGCGGCCGTCCTCGGCGGAACCCCGTCGCGCCGCCGGCCGGTGGCCCACTCGCGTACGAAGGCCTCGCGGCCGACGTCACCGCGTACCCGGTCCAGCAGATGGTGGCGCAGCAGGTGCGTCGGGACGTAGCAGCGGTCGTAGACGAGGTGGTCCGACAGGAACTCGGCCTCCTCCGGGGAGAGTTCGAAGCGGGAGCTGAGGGCGAGGCCGAAGTCCGCGAAGTACACCTGCCTGCCGTCGGTGAGGAGGTTGCGGAAGTGGGCGTCGAAGTGGACCAGTCCCTGCGCGCTCATGAACGCCGTACCGCGGGCCAGGGCGCCCTCCATCCAGTCCAGCGCGGTCTCGGCGTCCTCGTGGTCGGCCAGCCAGGCGGCCAGCGTGTGCGGGACGTGCTCCAGGAAGAGGACGAGACTGGCCGAGGACCGGCCGACGGCCTCCAGCCGGCGCCGTACCGCCGCGGAGCCCTCCCAGTGTGCGACGGCGCCCTCGATGCCGCCGAACGCGTCGGCGAAGCCCGTGGGCGGGTGATCGGGCAGGATCCGCCAGTGGTGGAGCAGCGGAAAGCCCGGGAACCCGCCGCGCAGCACCCATCCGGTCGTCATCAGATGGGCGGCCAGCTCCCGCCAGGCGCCGAATCCGGCGGAGCCGACGCCGTACTGGTAGAACAGCGGCAGCTCGAACAGGTTCGCCGTCGACCGCATGTTGTCCGGCCGCAGTTCGAGGTCGGTCAGCGGCACCCGCTTCACGAAGACGCGCACGCCGTCCACGTCCAGCTCCGCCGCCCGGCCGCCGATCCCGGAGCCCAGTTCGGGCGCGGCGGCCACGACGTCGGCGAGCCGCCGGTCACTGACCAGCCCGAGTGCCGTCCCGGCCGTCACATGGGCGGACAGCCGGGCTGCGGGCACGGCGACGGGAGTGTGATCCATACCGGCCATCCTGCCCACCGGCGCGGCACGACGACAGCGAATATCACCCCACTCGCAGCCGTCTGTCGGAACTGCCCATCCCTACGGCAGGTCCGGGTCCGGGAAGACCCGTGCGAGGGCCGCGGTGCGGGTCTGTCGGCAGCGCTGTTCGTCGGGCCGTGGGGGTCTGCCGGTCAGGTCAGGTTCTTCAGGAGTTCCTTCGCGACCGGGGACGAGGACGCCGGGTTCTGGCCGGTGACGAGGTTGCGGTCGACGACGACCTTGGGGGCCCACGGCTCGCCGGTCTCGACCAGGACGCCGGCCTCGGTCAGGCGGTCCTGGAGCAGCCACTTGGCCTGGTCGGCGAAGCCGGACTGGGTCTCCTCGGCGTTGGTGAAGGCGGCCACCCGGTACCCGGCGAAGGAGTTCACGCCGTCCTGTTCGGCGGCCAGCAGCGCCGCCGGGCCGTGGCAGACGACACCGAGCGGCTTGCCCGACTCCAGGGTGCGGGTGAGCAGCCGGCCGGACGCGGCGTCGACGGCCAGGTCCTCCATCGGGCCGTGGCCGCCCGGGTAGTACACGGCGGCGTAGTCGTCGAGGTTCACGTCCTCCAGCCGTACGGGCCGCTGGAGTTCGGCCGCCGCGGCGAGCACGGCGGCGACCCGGTCGGCATTCTCCTGGCCGCCGTTGAACTCGGGCGCGAGGCTGGACTTGTCCACGGTGGGCACGACGCCGCCCGGGGTGGCGACGACGATCTCGTGGCCGGCCGCCTTGAACGCCTCGTAGGGGGCGACGGCCTCCTCGGCCCAGAAGCCGGTGGGGTGGAGGGTGCCGTCGGCCAGCGTCCAGTGGTCCGCTCCGGTCAGCACGAACAGGATCTTCGACATGGGGTGGGTCTCCGAGGGGTCGCGGAAGCTTGTCAGGCTTCGACCGTAGGACTCTCGTGCCATTGGAATCCAATAGGCTCGTCCATGTGAGAGATAGGAAAACCAATGGCAGGGAGGCGAGGGCCCGGGCCGGCGACACCTCCGCACTGGATCTCAATCTGCTGCGCACCTTCCTCGCCGTCTACCGGACCGGCTCCTTCACGGCCGCGGCCCGGGTGCTCGGACTGTCGCAGCCCACGGTGACCACGCAGGTGCGCGCGCTGGAGCGGCAGCTGGGCCGTGAGCTGTTCGAGCGCCAGGCCCGCGGCGTCTCCCCCGCCCCGTACGCGGACGAACTCGCCTCCCGGATCGTGCGGCCGCTGGACGCGCTCGCCGAGGTCACCCCCGGCGGGACGGGCGCCGGGCACCCGGTGGAGCCGGTGCATCTGGCCGGGCCGCACGAGTTCCTGACCCGCTCGGTGCTGCCCGGCCTGGCGCCCCTGGTGGAGCGCGGCGTACGGCTGCGCATCACCCCCGGCCTGACCGAACCGCTGCTGGAGGAGCTGCGCGCGGGCCGCCACGACCTGGTGATCGCGACCTACCGGCCACGCGGGCGCGCCCTGGCCTCCGTCCCGCTGGAGGACGAGGAGTTCGTGCTGGTCACCTCCCCCGCCCGGGCCGAGCGCCTCGGCGGTCCGGCCCGGATCGCCGCCGCCGGGCCCGCCGCCCTGCACGGCATCCCGCTGCTCGCCTACGCCGAGGACCTGCCCATCGTCCGCCGCTACTGGCGCCATGTCTTCGGGCGGCGCCTGGTGCGCCCGCCCGCGGTCACCATGCCGGACCTGAACGCGCTGCTGGCCGCGGTCGTCGGCGGCGCGGGTTTCACGGTGCTGCCCCGCTACCTGTGCGCCGGCGAGCTGGCGGCCGGCGCCCTGGTCCTGCTGCACGACCCGGACGACCCGCCCATCAACACGGCGTTCCTCGTCCAGCGCCCCGGCGCCGTCACCAACCCCCACGTCACGCTGGTGCGCGACCACCTGCTGGAGACCGCGCGGGGCGCGTGAGCGGGCCGTCAGTACTTCTTGGCGCCCGCCACGATCGCCTCGCGGATGCGGTGGTAGGTGCCGCAGCGGCAGACGTTGCGGATCTCGTCGAGGTCGGCCTCGGTGATGTCGCGGCCCTCCTCGCGGGCCTGGCGGACCTTGGCGACGGCGGCCATGATCTGGCCGGGCTGGCAGTAGCCGCACTGGGCGACGTCGTACTCGAGCCAGGCCTCCTGCATCGGGTGGAGGTCCTTGCCGACGGTGGCGGGCAGGCCCTCGATGGTCGTCACCTCGTCGGTGGGGGCGAGGTCCTTGACCGGGACGCTGCAGGGGTTGAACGCCTTGCCGTTGATATGGCTGGTGCAGGCCTGGCAGACGCCGAGCCCGCAGCCGTACTTCGGCCCGGTGACGCCGAGGACGTCCCGCAGCACCCACAGCAGCCGTACGTCGTCCTCGATGTCCACGGTCACCGGGCTGCCGTTGAGGATGAAGGTGTGTTCGGGCACGTGGGCCTCCTGGACTCCTAGTAGGCGCGGCTGAGGCCGTCGGTGGGGGACGCCGGGACCGGCGGGCTGGTGGGCAGCGGCTCGAACCCGAGTGGGCCGTCGTGGTTGATCGGGAAGGTCGTCGGCATGGTGCCGGTGGCGCGTCCGTAGGCGCAGGCCACGGCCGCCATCGCGCCTGCGACGGCGAGTTCGCCGGCGCCGCCGGGCTTCCCGCCGGTCGGCGGCATGACGACGATCTCCAGTTTTGGCGGGGTGTTCCACTGGCGGGTGTAGAAGTAGTTGTCCCAACTGCCTTCCAGGAAGTGCCCGTTGTCCAGGTGCAGTCCTGAGCTGAGGGTGATCGCGATGCCGTCCATGATGCCGCCCATCATCTGGGCCTCGAGGCCGCGTGGGTTGACGGCGAGCCCCACGTCGACGGCGCAGACGACCTTGGTGACCCGCGGTCCGGTGTAGGCGTCCGGGATCGTGCGTCCGGTGGTCTGCGGTCGGCAGTCGATCTCGGCGAGGACGGCGACGTAGCCGTGGTACTCGGGGTGCAGGGCGATCCCCTGGGCCGTCCCCGCGGGCATGTCCCGTCCCCAGCCGCCCACTTCGGCCACCTTGTCGAGGACGGCGCGGGCGCGGTCCTCCTTGAGGAAGGACCGGCGGAAGCGGTAGGGGTCCTTGCCCATCCGCCTGGCCAGCTCGTCCACCACCAGCTCCTGCGCGCACCGCACGTTGGGCGAGTAGATGTTGCGCATGGAACCGGTGTGGAAGCCCTTGTCGGTCTCGCCGAGCAGCTGGGTGACGACGCCGAAGTTGTACGGCGTCTGCTGCGTGAGCGTGAAGATCGTCTCGGAGAAGGTGAGGTCGCCGACGGGCAGTTGGGCCGCTTCGGCGGTGATGATCTCGCCGACGCCGTGGCCGAAGTCGGTGGCCACGGAGGTGTGGTGCTGCCGGTAGGTGAGGACCTGGCCGAGGGCGTAGGAGGCGCGCACGCGGGAGGTGGACATGGGGTGGGTGCGCCCGTGCCGGAAGTCGTCGGTGCGGTGCCACATCAGGCGGACCGGCTTGCCGGTCGCCTTGGAGATCTCGGCGGCCTCGGCGGCGCCGTCGTGGAAGAGCTTGCGCCCGAACGAGCCGCCGCCCTCCGTGACATGGACCTTCACCGCGGCCGTCGGGAGTCCGAGGGTGAGCGCGATCTGCTCCTGGGCGGTGATCGGGGACTTCAGGCTGGCCCAGATCTCGGCGGAGTCCTCGCGCACGTCGGCGACGGCGCAGTTGGGCTCCAGCGCGCTGTTGCTCGCGAAATGGAAGGTGAAGCGGGCGTCCACCGACTTGGTGAGCACGTCGAGCGCGGGCATCGGCAGTTCGGCCCTGCGGAGTTCGTCCGCGATGGTGTCGTCGGACTCGCCGTCCGCGGTGCCGGGGCCCCAGGTGACCTTCAGGGCGCGTACCGCGTCGATGCACTGCCCGAAGGTGCGGCCGCGGACGGCGACTTTGCCGGAGATCCGTACGACGTCGGTGATGCCGGGCATGGCCCGTACCGTGTCGAGGTTGTCGACGGAGCGGACCGTGCCGTTGATCGTCGGCGGCCGGCACACCATCGCGGGCAGCGCGTCCGGCACCTTCAGGTCCATGGCGTACTTCTTGCGCCCGGTGACCGCCTCCAGCGCGTCGACACGCCGCTGCGCGGTCCCGATGACCTTGAACTCGGAGGTGTCCTTGAGGGCGACCGACACTTGACCAGTCGTCACGGACGCGGCCTTCTCGGCCAGTTCGCCGTAGGTGAGGCTCTTTCCGCTGAGGGTGGAGGTGATGACGCCGGCCTTGGCGGTCAGGGTGTCGAGGGCCTCCCCCAGTTCGAGTGCCGCCGCGTGCAGCAGCCGGCCGCGGGCGACGGCGGCGGCCACCCGGATCGGGGTGAAGGTGGAGATGGTGGTGTTGGAGCCGCCGGTGAGCTGGTTGAACAGCAGCTCGGGGCGGGCGTCGGCGAGGGTGACCCGGACCCGGTCGAGCGGCAGGTCCAGCTCCTCGGCGACGAGCATGGCGCTGGAGGTGGTGATGCCCTGCCCGACCTCGGCCCGGGGCAGGGCGAAGTGCGCGGTGCCGTCGGGATCGAGCCGGATGGTGATCAGGTTCGCCGTGGGCAGGGTGGCATGCGTGAGCATGTCGTTGAGGTCGTAGATCTCGGCCGGTCCGGGCACCGAGGGGACCACCGCCGCGGCCGGGGTGGGGGCGACGACGGCCTCACCGATTTCGGCGGCGACGGTCAGCGTCGAGGCGGCCACCACATAGCCCAGGAAGCGCCGCCGCCCGATGCCGTCCGGGGCGGGCACGGCGTCCTGCTGCCGCGGGTGTTCAGGTGCTCCCATCAGCTGTCCTCCCAGCGCACGGCACTCGCCTTTGTGGCGGCTCCTGACTGTGCACGTCGGCGGCGTGCCGCGATAGATCTACGTTCCGCTTCCACACGGAAACGCCATAAGTCGTCCGGGGTGTGAAGCGTCTCGGCCCACGACCGGGGGAAAATCCGCATGCGCGTGCGGGCCGGGCCCTGCGATCATTCCGGAATGTCCCACCTTCTGGAACCGCTGGTCCTCCGGCACACCCACCGCATCCCTCTCCCGGCCGGCCCGTCCGGTCAAGGGGACATCGTGGCGCGGCAGTTCGACGTCGCGCTGATGTCGGTGGGCTTCAAGCTCTCGGCGGAGCTGCTGGAGCAGCTGTCGGGGCTGTCCGAGGGCACGGTCGCCGACACCGCCGTCCGCACGCTGCGCACGGTCCGCGAGATGGCCGGCGACCATGTGCGGCACAACGTCTACTTCATCGACTTCCCGGCCAACGTGCCGGACACCTTCGACTTCTGGATGCGCTGCATCGCCGAGGCGCTCGCCGACGACGCGGCCCGCCCCGGGACCGTCGCGCAGCTGCGGAGCGGTGTGGTGGACCTGCTCACGCTGCCGTCCTACGGCAACTACCGGCACACGTACGCCGAGATGCTGGCCGCGCACGGCGAACTGATCGCGGCGGCGGGCGACCGCACGACCGTGCTGCACCTGGGCGGCAAGGCGGAGGACGAGATCGGCGCGCTCTATCTGGCGCTGGCCGGCAGCGCCACGCCGCTGGGCGAGGAGCACCTGGGCGACCTCAGGACGCTCGCCGGGCACTGCGTCGACGGGCCGCAGCCCGAGGAGATCCCGGTCCGGGAGAACCGCGCGGTGGTGAACGAGGCCCGGCTGCGGGCCGGCGCCGGGCTGCTCCTGGACACCGTCACCGACGTGCTGCGCCTGGCGTGCGCCCTGTCGGACGGCGACGTGACGCTGCAGACCGCCACCCGGTTCAGGGGGCTGTCGCGGCCCGTGCGCCGCACGCTGCTCGCGGGCCTGGACGCGGTCGTCGCGGCGTCCCCGGCCAAGCTCGCCGACGTCAACGCGTGGCGGGAGGACTTCAAGCGCCTGGGCGAGCGGCTGCACCCGCACGAGTACCCCCAGTGGCCGCACGCCGCCGAGGTGTTCGCCGTCGCCCGGGGCGAGGTCAAGGCCCGCTCCTTCGACAGCCGCGTCGAGGAACTCCTCGCCACGCACGACGTGACGGGTGCGGCACGGCTGCTCACGTCCGCGCCGGGCAAGCTGTTCCGCTCGCTGGACCGGCTGCTGCGGATGGCGCTGACGCAGGACGAGCGCGAGGCCGTGGTGGCCGCCGCCGAACGGGTCGTGCCCGAGGTGTCCGGCCGCGTCGTGCTGTCGGTGCGCGAGCACCTGCACAACCGGGCCGAAGCCACCGGCGAGCAGCGGGTGTTCGTCAACCGGCTCGGCCGCGCCTGGGTCGCCGCGGACGAACGGCCGCCCGTGCTGCCGGCGGAGCGGAAGCGGCTGATCGCTGCGCTGGACGCCGAGATCCGGCGCCGACTCCCTTCCCCGGAGCGGGTGTTGGTCGACCCGGACGTCCTGGACGTCGCGCTGCCGCTCAGCGGCAAGGCGACCGCGGCGGGTCTCGGGGTGCTGCCCCGCGGCTCCGTCTCCCCCGTCGAGGGCGAGCTGCTGCGGTTCTTCGTGTACTGGAAGGAGTCCCGGCAGCGCACGGACTTCGACCTCTCGGCGCTGATGCTCGACGAGCGGTACCGGACGCTCGCCTGGCTGTCCTACACCGCGCTCACCCAGCTCGAGGGCGAGCACTCCGGCGACATCACCGAAGCACCCGACGGCGCCTCGGAGTTCATCAACCTGCGCCTGGGTGCCGTACGCGGCACGTACATCGTGCCGCAGGTCAACATCTTCGCGGGCGAGGGCTTCGAGGAGGTCGAGGAGTCCTTCTTCGGCTTCATGCTGCGCGAGGCCGAGCAGCAGGGACGGCCGTTCGAGCCGGCCACCGTGCGCATGAAGTCGGAGCTGCGCGGACCGGGCCGGGTCGCCCTGCCGCTCGCGTTCCGGCGTGACCGGGACGGCGGTTGGACCGCCAAGTGGCTGCACCTGTACCTGAAGGGGACGCCGTCGGCCAACCGTGTCGAGGGCAACCGTGTGACGGTGGCGACGCTGCTGCGCGGCATCGTCGAGCGCGAGCACCTCACGGTCCGCCACGTCACCGGCCTGATGGCCGGGGGCGAGCGCCCGACGGAGGTGACGGTGTGGGACCGCGAGACCCTTCCGGCGGGTCCCGTCACCTACATCGGCCTGGAGCGTCCCGACGGACTGCACCCGGACTCCCGCGTCATCACCCCGGAAAATCTACGCGACTTGATCCCGGAGTGACTGTTAGGGTTGCCGCAGGCGAGGCCATGGACGGACTTCCTTCTCACACTCCTGAAACTAGTCCGTTCGCTCTCCTCGCCACCTGCTTCGGGCAAGGGCCCTCGCGTCTCGTCACGCGAGGGCCCTTCGCGCTGCCGTGAGCGCCTGCTCGGCATAGCCGCGGCCGAAGAGCACGGCGTGCACCAGCAGGGGAAAGAGCTGGTGCAGCCCGATCCGGTCCGTCCATCCGTCGGCGAGCGGGGCCGCCTGCCGGTAGCCGTCGAGGATCTCGTCCAGGTGCGGGCAGCCGAAGAGGTGGAGCATCGCGAGGTCGGTCTCCCGGTGTCCGCCGTGCGCGGCCGGGTCGATCAGCCAGACGTCGCCGTCGGCGCCCCACAGCACGTTGCCGCTCCACAGGTCGCCGTGCAGCCGGGCGGGCGGCTCGGCGGGCCCGGCCAGTTCGGGCAGCCGCTCGCAGACGCGCTCGACCGCGGCCGTCTCGCCGGGACGGATCGTGCCCCGGTCGACCGCGGCGCGCAGATACGGCAGCACGCGGTGCTCGGCGTACCAGTCGGGCCAGTCGGCGCCGGTGACGTTCCGCATCGGGGCGAGTCCGATGTACGCCTCGACGAGCCCGCCGGGCGGCGGCGCACCGAACGCGGGGGCGCCCGCGGCATGCAGCGCGGCCAGCCCGCGCCCGAACTCGCGCGCCGCCCGGGCCGACGGCCGGCCCTGCGGGACCAGGTCGGTCACCAGCCAACGCGCCTCGTGGCCATGGACCTTGGGGACGCGGACCGTGCCCGCCTCGGCCAGCCAGCGCAGTCCCGCCGCCTCGGCCTGCGCCGCTCCCGATTCGTCCCCCCGCTTGACCATCACCGACTGCCCGCCGTCGAGGCCGACTTCGGCGAGCGACCCACCGCGGGGGTGTTCGCCGCGCACGGGACGGCCGGTGATCCGGGCGGCGGCCGCGGCGGGTCCGTCGTCACCGATGGCTGCCCGCCCGGCGGCGGCTCCTCTCACTCGTTCCTCCTCCTACGAAAACGGCATCGGCGACGGCATTTGCGATGGCACCGGCCGGCCTCGGCGCGGCGGTCAGCCAGGGCGCCCCTGATCGACACCACCGCTGCCGCCGGCGCCCTCGTCACCGTCACCGTCACCGTCGTCATCGCCGCCGTCTCCGCTGTCGTCGTGCGCGGCGTACGGATGCACGTGCCCCTCGTCTCCGAAGGGGATGAACCAGTCCTGGACGAGGCCCTTGGCGGCGCCGTTCGTGGCCGGGCCGTAGAGCCACTCGTGGTCCAGGTCCTCACCCACGCCGTCGGCGAAGACCTGGAGCGCCGTCTCGACCTCTTCGCTCAGCAGCTCGTACAGGTCGGCCGTCGCCTCGGCCTGGCCGACGAGGAACTTGAGCAGCAGTTCCTCGGCCACGCAGCTCAGCCGGCCGAAGTGCGGCTGGGTGAGGCGGCCGGTCAGGGCCACGGCCGTGACGGTCAGCCGGCGCGCGAACAGGACCGAGTACTGCTGGGCGAACTGCCGGGGCAGCTCGTCGAGGATCATGAACGGCGCGTCGGTGTCCGCGACGGTGGGCCCCTCCTCCTCCAGACCGGCCAGGTCGGTGAAGAGCTCGTCGACCAGAAGATCGATGGCGTACACGACGGCGCCGGCCGCGATCTCGGCCGCCTCGCGGCTGACGATCCGTTTCTCCTCGTCGTCGGAGTGACCGAAGGAGGTGGGCGGGAAGGCCTGCAGGCTGGGCGCGAGGCAGCGGAGCTTGCGCCGCATGTCCGCGACGTCGGTGTCGTCGCGGCGGCCGGTGTCGCCGGAGGGTCTGCCCGCCGCGTGTCTGCGGGCGCGTTCGGCGGGGTCCGCGGGCGGCGCGTCGGGGCCGTCGGCCGCGTCGAGACTCTCCTGGAGCACCTCGGGGGCGAGCTCCACGCCGCAGCGGGTGATCTCCCACGCGGCCAGCGGTTCCGACCGCTCCAGCAGTTCGGCGACGACCTCCCGCGCGGCGTCCTCGGCGAACTCCAGCGCGGGAGCGTCGACGTAGAGCTTGAGCCGGGCCCCCTGGGGATGGACGGTGATGACGTCGTCCACCAGGTCGACCTCCATCCCGTCGGGCCCCTCGATCGCGGCGATCGAGTCGAGGCCCTTGCGCAGCAGGAAGACCACGCCCTCCCGCTGAAGAACGTCGAGCTCAGGGCCGCCCTCGGGCAGCTCCACGTCCACCGTCACCGCGTACGTCACACGATCATGGTGCCCGAGGGAGGCCATCTGGGGGGACGGAACCGGAAGGAACCCGTCTTTGGGGGCGAACCCCGAAAGCCGCAGGAATCCCTCCTCCACCTTGCCTCGAACTCTCGCTTTGCATGACCATGCGAGATGATGCATACTCTTCCTATGTCCAAGGTCCTCACCTCCCTTCCCGCCGGCGAGCGCGTCGGCATCGCCTTCTCGGGCGGCCTCGACACGTCCGTCGCGGTCGCGTGGATGCGCGACAAGGGCGCCGTCCCGTGCACCTACACCGCCGACATCGGTCAGTACGACGAGCCCGACATCGCCTCGGTGCCCGGCCGTGCGAAGACCTACGGCGCCGAGATCGCGCGTCTGGTCGACTGCCGTGCGGCGCTGGTCGAGGAGGGCCTGGCCGCGCTCACCTGCGGCGCGTTCCACATCCGCTCGGGCGGACGGGCGTACTTCAACACCACGCCGCTCGGCCGGGCCGTGACCGGCACCCTGCTGGTCCGCGCGATGCTCGAGGACGACGTCCAGATCTGGGGCGACGGCTCGACCTTCAAGGGCAACGACATCGAGCGGTTCTACCGCTACGGCCTCCTCGCCAACCCGCACCTGCGGATCTACAAGCCGTGGCTGGACGCGGACTTCGTGACCGAGCTCGGCGGCCGCAAGGAGATGTCGGAGTGGCTGGTCGCCCACGGCCTGCCCTACCGGGACAGCACGGAGAAGGCGTACTCCACCGACGCCAACATCTGGGGCGCCACCCACGAGGCCAAGACCCTGGAGCACCTGGACACCGGCGTCGAGACCGTGGAGCCCATCATGGGCGTCCGGTTCTGGGACCCGTCGATCGAGATCGCCGCCGAGGACGTGACCATCGGCTTCGACCAGGGCCGCCCGGTGACGATCAACGGCAAGGAGTTCGCCTGCCCCGTCGACCTGGTGATGGAGGCCAACGCCATCGGCGGCCGCCACGGCCTGGGCATGTCCGACCAGATCGAGAACCGGATCATCGAGGCCAAGAGCCGCGGCATCTACGAGGCCCCGGGCATGGCCCTGCTGCACGCCGCGTACGAGCGCCTGGTCAACGCGATCCACAACGAGGACACCCTCGCCCAGTACCACAGCGAGGGACGGCGGCTCGGCCGGCTCATGTACGAGGGCCGCTGGCTCGACCCGCAGGCGCTGATGATCCGCGAGTCGCTGCAGCGCTGGGTCGGCGCGGCCGTCACCGGTGAGGTGACGCTGCGGCTGCGGCGCGGCGAGGACTACTCGATCCTCGACACCACGGGCCCGGCCTTCAGCTACCACCCGGACAAGCTGTCGATGGAGCGCACCGAGGACTCCGCGTTCGGCCCGGTGGACCGGATCGGCCAGCTCACCATGCGCAACCTCGACATCGCCGACTCCCGCGCCAAGCTGGAGCAGTACGTCGGGCTCGGCCTGATCGGCACCGGCAGCCCCACCATCGGCGCCTCCCAGGCCGCCGCGACCGGGCTGATCGGCACCATGCCGGAGCTGCCCGAGGGCGGCGCCGAGGCCATCGCCTCCCGCGGCGAGGTCTCCGAGGAGGACGCGCTGCTGGACCGCGCGGCGATGGAGGCCGGTACGGACTGACCCCGAGGAGACTCCCCGGGAGCGGAACGCACTTCCGGAAG
>NZ_JBHVGU010000073.1:0-24290 GCF_042800575.1 Streptomyces sp. NPDC057616 | reverse complement strand
GGACCGAGGTCGCCACGAGGGCCGCGCCGAGCGGGGCGTACTGCGGGACCACGTCGCTGACGACGCAGGTGTTGAGGAAGCGGCGGCGCTCGTCGACGAGGAGGGTGGGTTCGCCGAGCGGCGAGTGCGGGGCGACGTGGTAGTACGTCGTCACCGTGCGGTAGGCGGGCAGGTTCAGGCCGGGCAGCAGGCCGGCGGCCGGGGCCGGCCCGGTGGCCACCACCACCGCGCGCGCGGGCAGTTCCGCACCGGAGGCAGTGAGCGCCCCCTCGTCGGTGAGCCCGGTCACGGCCGTCTCGAGGTGTACGGTCCCGGTCGGCAGGGCGGCCGCCAGTGCGCCGGGCACCGCCCCGATCCCGGCGGTCGGCAGGCACAGGGTGCCGCGCAGCATGCTGCGCCAGACGAGGTGGAAGAAGCGGCTGGAGGTCTCCAGCTCGTCCTCCAGGAACACGCCCGACAGGAACGGCCGGAAGAAGCGTTCGACGAAGGCGTCGGAGAACCCGGACTCCGCCAGCGCCGTGCGCGTGGTGCGCTCCTCGGTCCGTTTCACCGTGCCCACGGGCGCCAGCATGTCCCGGGCCGAGAGCAGCCCCAGGGCCGCCAGGTCGCGCGGGCCGGCAAGCCGTCCGGGGAGGAGGTCGGGCAGGCTGCGCGGGCGGCGCGTGGGATCGCTGAAGCGCAGCGTGCCCTCGCTCGTGTGGGCGAGAAAGCCCGGGGTGAACGGCCGCAGCCCCAGGCCGCGCAGCGACAGCCTCCGCTTGACCTGCGGATAGGACGTGATGAAGACCTGGAAGCCGCGGTCGACGACGAACCCCTCGACCCGGTCGGACCGCATCCGGCCACCGACTCCGTCGGAGACCTCCGCGACGCGGACGTCGAGCCCGGCCCCGAGGAGGTCGTGCGCGCAGGCGAGTCCGGCGACGCCTGCTCCGATCACCAGGACGTCGGGTGTGCGGGCGGGCGCGGACATGGGAGTCCTCCGGTGTCGGGCCGCCGGGTGGCGTCCCGGGCGGCGGCGGCCGTGCGCGGTGGCGCACGCGTCTGTGGATCACTTCCCGCGCCGCGCGCCGCCCGGATGCGCCGGGCGGTGCCGCGTCCACCCGGCGGGCGAACGGTCAGGGCCGTTCGCCGGACGCCTCGTCCCCGTGCTGCCCGGCATGCACGTCGGCGAGGATGTCGACGGCGTCCTGCAAGGTGGGCGGCCGGTGCAGCCCGCGCGCCTGCGGGCCGGACCAGCCCGGCCCGCCCAGCATCACCATGGGCCGGCGCCGGGCGCCCTTCACCCCCCACTGCGTGCCCGCGACGTGCCGTGCGAGCGCCAGGCTCGCGGTGGAGCGCGCCTGCGCCCACAGCACGACGGCGGAGGGGCCGAGCCGCTGCACCGCCGCGGCGAGTGCCTCCGCCGGTACGGCGGCCCCGAACATCCGCGTGGGCAGCCGGAGTTCACCCAGGACGGCGTTGAGCGCCTCGATCGGCAGCGTGTGCTGTTCACCGGGTACGCAGGCCAGGACGACCGGCCCGGCCGCCGAGGCGTCGGTCTGCGGGGAGGGATGCGGGGTGCTGCGGCGCAGGGCGGTGGACACGTGCCAGGACAGCAGGTGCTCGACCTCGACGTAACGGTCGCCGGAGGAGGCCCACTTGCGTCCCACCGCGTGCAGGGTCGGCACCATCACCTCCTGCCAGGCGACGGTGACGCCGTACTGCCGTACGGCGGCGGCCAGTTGCTCGTCGACGGCCGGGGAGTCCAGGCGCACGGCGGCACGGGCCAGTCCCCGGCACTCCTGCCGCACGTCGCCGAGCGGCAGCGTGGCGGACGCCCTGGAACGGCTCTGCGGCGGCGGCTCGTCGGCAAGTTCGCCCTCCGCGGGCGCCACGCCCGCCGTCTCCTTCGCGGCGCGGGCCGCCTCCGCGGGCGGCACGCCGGACGAGGTCAGCCGGCACATCGCCTCGAGCATCGCCACGTCCTGCGGCGTCCAGCGGCGGTGGCGTCCGTCGGCGCGGACGGCGGGACCGATGCCGTAACGGCGGTCCCAGGAACGCAGTGTGGTGGGCGAGACCCCCAGCCGGCGGGCGAGGGCTCCGGTGGTCAGCGGCACGCCTGTCGAGGGGTCCTCGGGCGTGGTCGAGCGGCTCATGGAGGGACTATACGACGCGGAGACGACGCAGAAACGACGCAAGTTGATGACCTTCCTCCCGGGCTCGGACGATGACGTCATCGGGGACGCGCCCCGGCAGTCGTCCCGAACCGCCCTGGCGACGGTCGCCCGTCGGGCACCGGTCACGGGCGCGGACGCCGTCGACGTGAGGAGTCGTCGTCATGAGCCCGCAGCGCAGTGCCATCGCCTCGACCCCCGCGGTGCCACGACCCGAACGGGCGCCGCACGTACCGAGGTCGGCTCCGGCGGAGGAGTCGCTCGCCGACGAGGAACTCGCCCGGGGCCTCGTCGCGGGCGACGAGAAGTGCCTGGAGGCGGCCTACCACCGCTGGTCGGCCCTGGTGCACACGCTGGCCTGGCGTTCCCTGGGCGATGCCAGGGAGGCGGAGGACGTCACGCAGCAGGTGTTCCTAGGGGTGTGGCGCGGGCGCGGGGCCTTCCGTCCCGACCGCGGCACTCTGGGCGGCTGGATCGTCGGCATCACCAAGCGGAAGATCGCCGACGCGCTCTCCGCGCGCACCCGCCGGATGGCCGTGGTCGCCTCCGCCAGTTCCTCCCTGGCGCTGGCCGACCCCTCCGCCCTGCAGCCCGACTCCGCCACTCTCGACCGCGTACTCGTGCTGCACGAACTGGCCAAGTTGCCCGCCGCCCAGCAGCAGGTGCTGCGCCTCGCCTTCTACGAGGACCTCACGCAGCCGCAGATCGCCGAGCGCACCGGCTGGCCGCTCGGCACGGTCAAGAGCCACGCCCGCCGTGGCCTGCACCGATTGCGGCGCTGCCTCGAACAGGAGGAGTGCGCCTGAGACCGGCGACCCGCATTCGCACCTTCATTCGACGCAGAAACGGTGCGCATATTGTCCCGCACCACCTACGGCAGAAAAGGGTGGCGTATGTCCGGCCCGCACGAGCACGGCCACGTACCACCGGACGTCCTCGCGGCCATCGCGCTCGACGGCTTGCGGCTGCCCCGGTCGCGGGAGATCGTCGCGGCCGAGGAGCACATGGTCGTCTGCGTCCAGTGCAGTACCGCGCTGGCCGACCTGCTGCGGGCCGTGGCGGCGGGCCGCGGCACCCGGCCGGACGACGGCGTGACCGGGCCGCCCGCCCGGGTGTGGACGGCGGTCGCCGAGCGGATGCGCGAGCAGGTCGGTGGCGGAAATTCGTGTGCGGGCCCGCATCCGCGGCGACGTCCGTACCGGAAGAAGGAGTACGTCGCACGGTCGACTGACGGACCACACCCGGTCGGGGACCTCCCCTCGCCCCGACGGCCTCCGGGGAGCGTCGGTGCTCCCCGGAGGCAGCGAAAGGCGCACGTGCGTGTGCTCTGCCGTCCCGTTCGACTCCTGAGACGTCCTCCCCGTTCCCTGAGAACTCCGCGGGCACAGCCGTGCCGCCCGCCGGCCCGGCGCGGCCTCGCCCTCCGCCCCGAACTTCGCCCCCGAACTCCAGAAGGACTCCCCGTGAAAGAAGCCGTGCACATCGGCACGAACCCGTCGTCGGAGCCCGATCTGGAGGAGCTGCTGGGCGAGGTGGCGCTGGGCGACCACGAGGCGTTCGCCGCGCTCTACGACGCCGTGGCCGGTCCGGTGCTCGGGGTCGTGCGGGCCGTGGTGCGCGACCCGGCGCAGTCGGAGGAGGTCGCGCAGGACGTGCTGGTGGAGGTGTGGCGCACGGCGCCCCGGTACCGGCGGGAGCGCGGCTCGGCGGTCAACTGGATCCTCACTCTGGCCCATCAGCGCGCCGTGGACCGCGTCAGATGGGCGGAGGCGTCCACGGCGCGGGAGCAGCGGGCGGCCCTGCTGGACCGCTCGCCCGACTACGACCACGTGACCGAGCAGGTGGAGGCCCGGCTGGAGCGCGAGCAGGTGCGCCGGTGCCTGCGCACGCTCACGGACGTGCAGCGCCAGTCCGTGACGCTGGCCTACTACGGCGGGCTCACCTACCGCCAGGTCGCGGAGAATCTCGAACTGCCGCTGGGCACCGTCAAGACCAGGCTGCGGGACGGTCTGATCCGGCTGCGCGACTGCCTGGGGGTGAGCCGGTGAACGCCGTCGACGTGCACGCCCTGACCGGCGCCTACGCCCTGCACGCCCTGGCCGACGACGAGCGGGAGGCCGTCGAGCGCCACCTCGAGCGGTGCGAGTCCTGTGCCGAGGAGGTGGCCGGGTTCACCGCCACCGCGGCCCGGCTGGCACTGGCGGCCTCCGTGACACCGCGTCCGGAGCTCAAGGCGCGGGTGCTGCGCCGGATCGCCGCCGAACGGCAGCAGACACGTGGGCAGCAGGCGGGCGCCACGGCAGTGCTCCCCCACTCGCCCCGCGCGTCTGCCTGGACCCGGCCTTCCCGGTGGCTGCTCGCCGCCTGCCTCGCCGCGGCGACGGTCCTCGGCGCCGGCACGGTGTGGCAGCACCAGCGCGCCGAGGACGCCGACGCGCGCGCCGGGCGGATCGAGCAGAAGGCGCGGGACGTCTCGGCCGTGCTGACCGCTCCCGACGCCCGCACGCGCACCGCGCGCCTGGCGGGCGGGGCCGGCGGCACGGTGGTCGTCTCCCACGCCCTGGACCGGGCGGTGTTCCTGGCCTCGGACATGGCGGCACCGCCACCGGGCAAGGTCTACCAGCTGTGGTTCGACGACGCCGGCAGGATGCGCGACGCCGGCCTGATGGATCCGCACCTGAGCACGCAGGCCGTGGTGCTGCGGGGCGCGGTCGACGGCGCGTCCGGCGTGGGCGTCACCGTCGAACCCGCCGGGGGCTCCGGCGAGCCGACCTCGAAGCCGGTCGCCCTGCTGCCGTTCCCGGCCTGAGCGGGAGCGGTCCCGGGGTGCGCCACCGGTGGCGGCGCGCCGGTCACGGGTGCCTGCGCGGCGGCCTGGGGAAGAAGCCGCTCGTGCGGGCCGCGTACTCGGTGAAGCCGGGCCGCTCGCTCATGTGCCGCTCCAGCAGCGCCTTTCCGCTGCCCCGGGTCAGCAGCAGCGTCATCACCACCGGGGACACGAGGGAGACCGCGGCCGCAGCGGCGGAGTCGCAGGCGATCAGGAACAGGCCCCACCACACGCAGAAGTCGCCGAAGTAGTTGGGGTGCCGGGTCCAGCTCCACAGCCCGCGCGTCATGAGCCGGCCCTTGTTCGCGGGGTCGGCCTTGAAGCGGGCCAACTGGGCGTCCCCGCCCGCCTCGAAGACCAGCCCGACGGTCCACACTAGGGCGCCCGCGACGGCGAACCCCGTCATCTGGGAGGGGATGTACTGCGCGGCCTGCACCGGCAGCGACACCAGCCAGACGAGCGCGCCCTGCAGGAGGTAGACCATGCGCAGGGCGTACAGGTTCGCGCTGCCCGGCGCCTTGGCGAGCATCTTCGCGTAGCGCGGGTCCTCGCCGTGGCCCCGGCCGCGCCGTCCGATGTGCACGGCGAGCCGCAGGCCCCAGACCGCGGTCAGCACCGTGACCAGCACACGGCGCCCCGTGTCGCCGTCGCCGGCCGACGCCGCGCAGGTCACGACGGCGACGGCGGCGAAGGCGACGCCCCAGGCGACGTCCACGATCCGGTGCACGCCCTTGCGCAGCGCGACGGCGAAGGTGACGAGCATGACGGCCAGTGAAGTCGCGGCCGCACAGGCGAGGTTGAGCGCGAAGCCGCTCCAGGCGAAACCGCTCACGACTGCTCCATCCCGCGGTACCAGGCGGTGGGTGTCGCGGGCAGGCCGGCGACACCCGGGGCGGTGGGCCGTACGCTCAGGATCTGGTCGACGCCCATGCGCGCCTCCTCGAAGGCGAGGGCGCCGCCGATCAGATACAGCCGCCACACCCGGGCCGTCTCGGCGCCGACGAGCCGCACCACGTCGTCCCAGCGGTCCTCCAGGGTGCGGTGCCAGGCGGACACGGTGCGCACGTAGTGCTCGCGCAGCGACTCCACGGACCGGACCTCCAGACCGGCCTCCTCCAGCAGTGAAACTGTCGCGCCGAGCGGCCTCATGTGCATGTCCGGCGCGATGTACGCCTCGATGAAGGCACCGCCGCCGGGGGCCCGGCGGCCCCGGGACATCTGCTGCACCAGCACCCGCCCCTGTGGGCGCACGAGCCGGTGCAGGGACGCGGCGAAGGCGGGGTACTCCGCGTCGCCGACGTGCTCGCCCATCTCGACGGTCGCGACGGCGTCGTAGGCGCCGCCGTCGATGTCGCGGTAGTCCTGGCAGACGATGTCGACCCGGTGCGTCAGTCCGCGCTCGCGTACCTGCTCGCGGACGTACGCCGCCTGCTCGGCGGCCAGCGTGACGGCGGTGACCTGTGCCTTGTGCCGCTCGGCCGCGTACAGGGTGAGCGAGCCCCAGCCGCAGCCGATGTCCAGCAGCCGGGCGCCGGGTTCCACGGCCAGCTTCCGGCAGATCAGCTCCAGCTTGGCGCGCTGGGCGTCGGCCGCGGCGAAGCCCGGGTCGTCGCTCGCCCAGTAGCCGCACGAGTAGGCCATCGTCTCGTCGAGCAGCAGGGCGTAGAAGTCGTTGGACAGGTCGTAGTGGTGGCTGATGGCCGCCCGGTCGCGGGCCCTGCTGTGCAGGCCGCCGCGCAGCCTGGCCTGGGAGGCGGGGGCGGGCGGGCGCGGGCCGAGGGCGCCGAGCCGCGCGGCCGTGCCGAGGGCGCGGGCCCGGTCGGCGAGGGCGGTGCGCGGCGGGTGGAGGCCGCGCCCGCGGGCCGCGGCCCACATCGCGCGCAGCCCCTCGGCCAGGTCACCCTCGAAGTCGAGCTCGCCGGTGACGTACGCCTGGGCGAGTCCCAACTCGCCCGGCTCCCACAGCAGTCGGCGCAGGGCTCTGCGGGACCGTACGACGAGCACGGGGCCGTCGGCGGGTCCGGCCTCGGTGCCGTCCCATGCGCGAAGCCGTACCGGGAGGGTGCCGCCGAGGGCCTCCTCGGCGAGTGCGGCGAGCCGGTGGGCGGTGCCTGGCCTGGTGGGGCGGGCCGTGGTCATCGTGCGGTGTCCTCCTTGGTGAACAGGTACTGCTGGACGTCGAGATAGCCCGAGCGGAAGCCGGCTTCGGAGTAGGCGAGGTAGAAGGTCCACATCCGGCGGAAGGTCTCGTCGAAGCCGAGCGCGGCCACCTCGTCGGCGCGCTCGGTGAACCGCTCCCGCCACAGGCGCAGCGTCTCGGCGTAGTGCGGTCCGAAGGCGTCCCGGCGGGTCACGGTCAGGCGGGTGTGCTCGCGCAGCGTCTCGGCCACGGCCTCGACGGACGGCAGCAGGCCGCCGGGGAAGATGTACTTCTGGATCCAGGTGTACGTGTGCCGGCTGGCCAGCATCCGCTCGTGCGGCATGGTGATGGCCTGCAGGGCGGCCCTGCCGCCGGGCACGAGCCGTTCGTCGAGGGTGCGGAAGTAGACCGGCCAGAACTCCTCGCCGACCGCCTCGATCATCTCGACGCTGACGACGGCGTCGTAACTCCCGCCCGCCTCGCGGTAGTCGCGCAGCTCGATGCTCACCCGGTCGGCCAGGCCCGCCTGCTGGACGCGGGCGCGGGCCAGGTCGCGCTGCTCGGCGGAGAGGGTGAGCGAGGTGACGTGGGCGCCACGGGCCGCCGCCCGCAGGGCCAGTTCTCCCCAGCCGGTGCCGATCTCCAGCAGCCGGGTGCCCTCGTGCACGCCGGCCAGGTCCAGCAGGCGGTCGATCTTTCGGTGCTGGGCGGCGGCGAGCAGGTCCCAGGTGGCGGGGAAGCCCCGGAAGACGGCCGAGGAGTAGGTGAGGGTGTCGTCGAGGAAGAGGGCGAAGAGGTCGTTGGACAGGTCGTAGTGGCGGCTGATGTTGCCGCGGGCGCCGTCGGGGGTGTTGCGCTGGTGGGCGGGCTGCCGCAGGGCCCACAGGCCGCGCAGGCGCTGCAGCGGGGCCGGGATCAGCTCCGCGGCGTGGGCGGCGAGCACCGTCAGGACGGCGACCGGGTCTGGGGCGTCCCACTCCCCCGCCATGTAGGACTCGCCGAAGCCGATCAGGCCCTGGCAGCCGATGCGGGCGTGGAAGGCGCGCGGGTCGTGTACGTGCAGCAGGGGGCCGCCCCGTCCGGCCGTGCCGCCTCCGGCGAAGCGGGCCCGCACGGGCAGCCGGTCGAGGGCCCGGCGCACCACGGCCCGGGTTATGGCGGTCCGCGGCCAGGAGGCGCGCGGACGGGCGGACACGTCGGGCCAGGGGTCGGTGCCGGTATCGGTGTCGGTGTCCGCCGGTACGGCGCCGTCGTTCCGTCGCACGTCGGCGTGGGTGTTGGTCGTGCTCACTTCATACGCTCCGGGATCCGGTGGTCGGGACGGGGCTGGACGGGCAGTCCCCGCAGGTACAGGCGGATGCCGTGCACACGGATCGCCGCGGACACCCGGACCGTGGACCACGGGTGACGCAGCGCCAGCCGCAGCAGCCGTCCCACTGTCATTTCCGCACGGGTGCCCCGGACGGTTGCGGTGAACGGCGTGCCGTTCTCGCGCTCCAGGTGCACGGTGAGGTCGAGCCGCTCGGCCGGCTCGGGCAGGCGCATGCGGTAGCGCCCGTCGACGGGGAAGAACGGCGAGACGTAGAACTCCTTGCCGGTCACGGCGGTCCCGGTGGAGTCCGGGTGCAGCAGGTAGCAGTGCCGTCCGCCGTAGGTGTTGTGCACCTCGGCGACGACGCAGCGCGGGGTGCCGTCGCGGTCGTGGCACCAGTAGAGGGTGAGCGGGTTGAAGACGTACCCGAGCACGCGCGCGTGGGTCAGCATCAGGACGGGGCCGCCGTCCAGGTGCACGCCGTGCCCGGCGAGGAAGGACTCCAGGCCCGCGCGGACGGAGGGCTCGTCGCCGGTGAAGTGGTCGCGGGCGTCGAAGCGTGCCAACGCCCGCAGGGCGCGCGGGAGTCGGGGCGGCCGGTCGGGGTCGATCAGCCACATGTAGGTGCGGTGGCGCAGCGCGTGGCGCAGGGGTGCCGTGCGCACGTGGGTGATCGTGCACGGGTACAGGGCGGGAGCGGGCGTCACCAGTGCGCCCCCAGGGCCGCGGCGGCCAGCACGCCGGAGCGGCAGCCGTCCTCGTGGAACCCCCAGCCGTGATAGGCGCCGGCGAACGCGGTGACGGAGGTGCTGAGTTCGGGCAGCCGCCGCTGGGCGGCGACCGACTCGGGGGTGTAGACGGGGTGTTCGTACACCATCCGCGCCCGTACCCGGGCGGGATCGACGCGTTCCTCGCCGCCGAGGGTGACCACGAACGTCTCGGGGGCGTCGAGGCGTTGGAGCCGGTTCATGTCGTAGCTGACGCGTACCCGGTCGGCGCCCGCGGTGCAGGACGGCATGAGGTAGTTCCAGGAGGCGCGGGCTCCTCGGGCGCGCGGCAGCAGGCTCGTGTCCGTGTGCAGGAGGGTGTGGTTGCGGGAGTAGCGGAACGCCCCGAGCACGTCCTTCTCGTCCGGGGTGGCATCGGCAAGCAGCCGCAGCGCCTGGTCGGGGTGGACGGCCACGACGACCGCGTCGTAGGGGTTCGTGCCGCCGTCCGCCGTGGTGACCTCGGCGCCGTCCGCGTGCCGGGTGACGGTGCGGACGGGGGTCGCGGTGCGCACGGCGTCGAGTTCCCGGGCGACGCGGTCGACGTAGCTGCGCGAGCCGCCGGTCACGGTGCGCCAGGTCGGCGAGCCGCTGACCGAGAGCATGCCGTGGTGCTCCATGAACCGGAACAGGTAGGCGGCGGGGTGGAGTTGGGCGGTGCCGGTGTCACAGGACCAGACGGCCGACACCAGCGGGGTGATGAAGTGGGTGCGGAAGTACGGCGAGAAGCCCTCCCGCTCCAGGAACTCGCCGAGGGTCAGGGCGAGATCGGCCTTCTGGGCGAGCAGGCGCCGGGCGGCCCGGTGGAAGGCGGGCACCTCGGCGAGCATGCGCAGGTAGGCGCCGCGTACGGCGTTGCGGGGCCGGGCCAGGAGTCCGGCGGGGCCGCGGGCTCCGGCGTACTCGAGTCCGCAGCCCTCGCACCGCACCGACATGCTCATCTCCGACTCCTGCGTGGCGACGCCGAGTTCGTCGAAGAGCCGGAGCAGGTTCGGGTAGGTGCGGCGGTTGTGCACGATGAAGCCGGAGTCCACCCGGTGGCTCCGCCCGTCGGACGAGGCCAGCTCGTGGGTGTGGGCGTGCCCGCCGAGCCGGTCGTCGGCCTCGTACAGCGTGACGTGATGGGTGCGGCTCAGGATGTGCGCGGCGGTCAGCCCCGCGACCCCGCTGCCGACGACGGCGGCGCGCCGCCGCCCTCCGCCGCCTGCCTCCGCCGGATCCTCCGGACTGCTCGATGCCGTTCCGGCCGCCATCGCCTCTCCTCCCACGACGTCGATCACTCATGTCGCGGGTAATCCGAAGCTGGGGCGCGCGCGGATTGGCCGAGGTGGGCACCAATGATCGGACGGTGCCCTTCCTGCTCAGCGGCCTGTTCGGTGGCCTGCTCGGTGGTCTGCTCAATGGCTGGGCATCGACCACGGCTCCTGGGGCAGCGGACTGCCGGTCTCCAGGAGCGACTTGAGGTTCGACAGGACCGCCGCCCAGCCGCCGGAGGCGTCGGAGAGCTCGCCCTCGTCCTTGAGGTCCTCGTGGGTCACGGTGAGACGGACGATGTCCTGGTGCGGCCGGATGTCGAAGGTGACGCGCGAGTACTGGTCCTCCTGTCCCTCGTGCTCCGGCGCGGCCCAGGTGGTGACCAGCCGGGTCGGGCGCTCGCTCTCGACGACCTTGCCGACCACGTCGGCGATGCCGGAGCCGTCCGTGCGGACGTGTTCCCAGCGGGAGCCCGGCCGCCAGTCCGAGACGTTGCTGTGGCCCCAGTAGGCGGCGGTCAGGTCGGCGTCGGTGAGGGCGTCCCAGACCTTCTCGGGTGTGCTGCGGATGTAGGTGACGTAGACGAATGCGGGCTTGTCGGCCATGGCTTCCTCGGCTTGTCGTTTGACGGCGCTCAGCGCGCTCAGGCGCGGGCGCTCGAACTTGTCGATCCATCGCTCCTGGATCTCGTGGAGCGGGACCGGATTGAGGTAGTGCAGCTTCTCCCGCCCCCGCCGCACCGTGCTGACCAGGTTGGCGGCCTCCAGGACGGCCAGGTGCTGGGTCACCGACTGACGGGTCATGTCGATGCGCTCGCACAGCTCGCCCAGGGTCTGGCCGTTGCTCTCGTGCAGGCGGTCCAGGAGCCGTCTGCGCGTGTCGTCGGCCAGCGCCTTGAAGACCGTGTCCATTCCGGAACCACTCTCTGATCGCACACTCAAAGTTATGCAGGCAATTACTTGCATGTCAAGGGACGAAGGTCCTGCGGCCGCGCGCCTTCCGCACCGAAAGCCGTTGAGCAGGGAATTATCGGCTGATTCGAGGTGTATGCGCGGGCTGCCTGTTACACGACGTACGGGGCCTCTACATGCACGGTCCGTAACGTCGAATGCGTCGAATGCGTCGTCACGAACCACCACCGAAGGACTGCTCCTGATGCGTGCTCCTCGCACCCTGCGTACCGCCCTCGTCGCCACCGGCGTCACCGTCGCCCTCGGCGCCTCGGCCGCCGGCGCCTTCGCCCAGCCGGCCGCCGCGTCCGAGGGGGGCGCCCCGACCGCGCACACCGTCGGTCACGGCACGGCCGGGCGGGTCCACGTCAAGACGGTGAAGCTCGCCGACAAGGTCTCCCGCGCGAAGGTCTACCGGACGGGCAAGCACCGCTACGAGGCGGAGATCTGGGCCAAGGGCCTCAAGTACGGCACCCTCACCGCCAAGGGCAGGACCGTCCACGCCGACCCCAACGGCCTGCACATCGCCCTGCACCCGAACGGCAAGGTCACCTCCTGGGTCGAACGCGCCAGGCCGAAGCCGAAGCCGGCCGTCCAGCGCGTCCTGGTCGCCTCCGCGCCGCTGGCGGACGACACGTCGACGGTGAACCTCTACAAGATCACGGCCCACCACTACGAGGCCGACATCTACGTCGGAGCCACGAAGATCGGCACCCTCGTCGCGAAGGGCCACGCGGCCCACGGCGAGAACAACGGCCTCCACATCCTCCTGCGCCCGGACGGCCAGCTGTCGTCCTGGACCGACCAGACCCCGACCCCGCAGCCCGAGGACAACGACCAGCCGACCCCGGCCACCCCCACCACACCGGACACCCCGTCCCCGACGACCGACGCCACGACGACCTGACCCGCACACGCAGCCGGGCCTGCCGGGGGGCGGCCGGGGTCTCCGGCTCCACGAAGACCGACCCTGACCGTGCGGTGTGCGAGGCTGCCCCTCCCACCCGCCGCCGACCCCCCGCCTGCCGGGCCGGCGCCAGCACGCCGTGGAAGGGACGCCCCCCGAGCCCCGGCACGGCGCACGCCAGGACACCCGCGAACGCACGCTCAACACGCAAACGAGATCCACGCATCCGGCGCCAGGTCAGGCTGGTCCGTCTGGCACCGGCACGTCTCGTCCGACCGGGCATCGGGAGCGAGTTGGGCGGGCTACCCAGCGCCAGAAGCGGACGGCCGCCCGCCGTCGTGGGTCGACCAGACGGACGGCCGCCCGCCGTCCTGGGTCGACCAGGCCCCCGCCCCCGCCCCCGACGGCCGACGCCACGACCGACTGCCCCCCCGACACGCAGCCGCTGCCGCGCGCTCAGCACACGAACGAGATCCACACATCCGGCGCCAGGTCAGGCCGGTCCGGCACCGGGCGCGTCTCCTCCGACCAGGCGTCGGGGGCGAGTTGGGTGGCGACCGAGCGCCAGAAGTGGACGGCGGGCGCGTTGGCGTACTGGAAAGCGATCTCCCACGGGCCGGGATGCCGGAGGAGCACGTCGCGCACCGCCCTGGCGCCGATGCCCTCGCGGCGGGCGCCGCGTACGACGAAGAAGCTGTTCAGTACGCGGGCCGGACCGTCGAGCGCGCGGACGAACGCGAAGCCGACGGGCCGGTCCGCGCGCAGGAAGAGGTACGGCGCCCAACCGGCCTGCGTGAACGCCGAGTCGACCCGCTCGCTGCGGAACGTGCCGTCGGGGCCCGGCAGTACGCCCGCGTGCTCGGAGAGGTCGTGGCGGAACATCAGCCACAACCGCTCGACGGTGGGACGGTCTTGCGCGGTCGCGGGGCGGACGGACAGGTCGGACATGGAGCTCCTCGGCATGGGAATCGCAGAGATTCGATCGGCTCCCGGACGGTCTCCGAGCATGCTGCACAGACGGTCTCCGGGCATGAGAAAAGCCTCTCCGGGCGGATGCGGGTCCGCCCGGAGAGGCTTCACGGATGACCAGACTCTAGCGCAGGTACGCCAGTTGCCGCGGGCGGCTCACGCGTCCGCGGGCGACGCGTCCGGCTCCGCGGGCACCAGGTACTCCTCCGAGATCTCCTTCGGCCCGAACGGCCACACCTTCTCGAACCGCGCCCACAGGACGAACGCCGCGCAGCCCAGGGCCAGCCAGGCCAGCGACCACTCGATGGGATGGCGGCCCGGCGAGTTCTTGTCCGCGTAGCCGTAGATCACGCACCAGCCGACGAAGGCGACGATGCTCGGTATCGGGTAGAGCCACATCCGGTACGGCCGACGCAGTGCCGGCTGCCGCTTGCGCAGCACCGTCAGCGCGACGATCTGGGCCAGCGCCTGGACGATCACCATCACCGTCGTCAGCAGCTGGATGAGCGTGGCGAGGTCCGTGTGCCGGCCGATCAGGAAGCCCACGGCCGTGATCACGCCCATGGTCGCGAGGCCCAGCATCGGGAACCGGTGCCGGGGGTGCAGCTTGGCGTAGGGCCGGAAGAAGACCCGCTCGCGCGCCGCGTCGTAGGGCACGCGCGAACCGCCCAGCAGACCGGTGAAGACCGAGGCGAACGCGGTGATCAGGATGAGCACGGTGACCGTGTCGGCGGCGCCCTTGCCCCAGGTCTCCTCCAGCACCGCCGACGCCACCGAGGTCGACGCGATGTCGCTCGCGTTCGTCATGCGGTGCCAGTCGATCACGCCGAGGGTGCCGATCTGGAGCAGGAGGTAGATCGCCATGATGCCGAGGATGGAGAAGATGATCGACCGCGGCAGCACGCGTCCGGGGTCCTTGATCTCGGCGCCCATGTAGGCCGTCGTGTTGTAGCCGAGATAGTCGTAGATGCCGATGGTCAGGCCGCCCGCGAAGCCGATCCAGAAGTGGTTGCTGCCCAGGTCGAAGGCGTGCGCGGGGTAGGTGAAGGCGAGGTGGGAACTGAAGTCGGACGCCGCGGCCAGGATGACCAGCAGCACGGACGTGATCATGACCGCCCACATCACGGCGGTGAGCCGGGCGATGTGCTCGATGCCGCGCCACAGCAGAAGGATGACCAGGGCGATCATGCCGAGGCCGATCAGGTCGCCGGAGGTCTGCCCCAGGTCGGGGGCGAGATAGCCGAGGTACTGGACGAAGCCGACCACGCCGGTCGACATGATCAGCGGGATGAAGAGCATCGCCGTCCATACGAACAGGAACGGCATCAGCCGGCCGGTGCGGTACTGGAAGGCCTGGCGCAGATAGACGTAACTGCCCCCGGAGCCGGGCATCGCCGCACCCAGCTCGGCCCACACCAGCCCGTCGGCGAGCGCGAGCAGCGCGCCCGCGATGAAGCCGATCACCGCCTGCGGACCGCCGAACGCGGCGACCATCAGCGGGATCGTGACGAACGGGCCGATGCCGCACATCTGGCTCATGTTGATGGTGGTGGCCTGGAAGAGGCCGACGCGACGGACGAAGCCACCGTTGGGTGGCGGGCTACCGGACATGGGGTCTCCTGAGGCACCGGGCGCTGGGCTGCCCATGGCTCGCCCGGCAAGGCTGTTGGCCGATAAAGTTAAGGAGCCTTACTAGACACGTCAAGAGGCCCCCGCCGATACGTGAGAATGGTGCGATGCCCGCCAGTGACGCAGTGGACCAGCAGGAACAGCCCTGGAACCGCCGACGGCTGCGCAGCACCAACGAGCGCCTGCTGCTCGACCGGCTGCGCACCGGCGGCGCCGCGTCGCGCGCCCAACTCGCCCGCGAGACCGGCCTGTCGAAGCCCACGGTCTCCAGTGCGCTCGCGGCCCTCGAGGCGGCCGGCCTGGTCCACGAGGTCGGCACGCTCGCGCCCGAGCGCGGCCGGACGGCCGTCCTGTACGCGCCGGACCCGGCAGCCGGGCACGTCCTCGGCATAGACGTCGGCCGCAGCTGGCTGCGGGTGGCCGTCGCCGACCTGGACGGCGCCGTCGTCGCCCGCTCCGACGTACGCAACCGCGCCCGCAGTTCGGGCGCGATGGCGGAGCTGGTGGTGGCCACGTCCCGCCAGGTGGTGGCCGGTTCGGGGGTCGCTCCGGACGAGGTGGTGCACGCGGTGGTGGGCACGCCGGGCGTCTACGACGAGAAGCAGCGCCGGGTGCGCTACGCGATGCATCTGCCGGGCTGGGGGCGGGCCGGGCTGTTCGACCGGATGCGCGCGGAGCTGGGCGTACCGCTGGAGGTGCACAACGACGCCAACCTGGCGGCGCTCGGCGAGTACACCTACGGCGTCGGCGCGGGCAGCAGGCTGTTCGCCTACATCCTGATCGGCACGGGCCTAGGCATGGGCGTGGTCAGCGAGGGGCGGCTGTTCACCGGAGCGCACGGGCTGGCCGGCGAGATCGGGTTCCTGCCCTGGCCGGGACAGCAGAAGCCGGAGCGGCTGGAGGACGCCGTCTCGGGGGTGGCCGTGGTGGAGGCGGCGCGCCGCTTCGGCATGAACGGACAGCTCACCGCGAAGGCCGTGTTCGACGCGGCCCGGCAGGGCAACGACGCGGCGGTCAAGGCGGTGCACTTGGAGGGCGAGCGCATCGCGCACACCGTGGCGGCGGCCGCGGCCGTGCTCGACCCCGATCTCGTGGTGCTCGGCGGCGGGGTGGGCCACAGCGTGGATCTGCTGCTGCATCCGGTGCGCGAGAACCTGCGGGCGCTCACGCCGCTGCGGACCAAGGTCGCGCCCAGCCGGCTCGGCGAGGACGCGGTGCTGCTGGGCGCCGTGGCCACGGCGCTCGGGACCGCGCGGGACGTCGTGTTCGAGCGCCGTTCGGCCTCGCCCTGATCAACTCCCGCACGGGCCACGGTGATTGACACCGCTCACTCGGGCGCCCTAGCGTGACCGCCATTAGTAAAGTTTCCTAACTTTACGAAGGGGTTGGAGACTCCGTGAACGGACACCGTCTCGCCACGGCCGCCGCGATCCTGGGACTGCTCGGAGCGCTGACGACCAGCGCCTGGGCCGACCCGCACGGCCATCGGCCCCCCGCGCCACCGGGCCGGCCCACCACGGTCTCCTCCGCGCCGGGCAGTGCGACCGCCCTGACCGGCTACGCCGTCCAGTCGACGGCCAAGGTCTCCGACCCGGCGGGCGACGTCTCCTCCCCCGGCTATCCGGCGACCGGCTGGTACCCGGCGGGCCCGCGCTCCACCGTCCTCGCGGCGCTGCTGGCCAACGGCGTGTACGCCGACCCCTTCCGCTCGACGAACCAGCAGAAGATCCCCAAGGCCGACTTCCAGGTCCCCTGGTGGTACCGCTCGGACTTCACGGTCGCCGACACCTCCGAGCGCACGTACCTCGACTTCAGCGGGGTGATCTCGGCGGCCGACGTCTACGTCGACGGCCGGCAGGTCGCCACGGCGAAGGACGTCACCGGCACCTACACCCACCACGAGCTGGACGTGACCTCGCTGGTCCGCCCGGGCACGAACACGGTCGCCTTCCGCATCCGGCCCAACGCCCCGGACAAGAACCTCACCATGGGCTGGATCGACTGGCTCCAGCCGCCGCCCGACGAGAACATGGGCATCGTCCGCGACGTCCTCGTCCGCCGCGGCGGCCCCGTCGCCCTGCGCGACGCGCACGTCGTGACCAAGCTCGACGTGCCCTCCCTCGCCTCCGCGGAGCTCACGGTGAAGGCCCAGGCGCGCAACGACTCCGGCACCGCGGCGACCAGCGTCGTCTCCGGCAGCATCGGCGCGACGACGTTCGAGAGGACGGTGACGCTCGCCCCGCACGAGACCAAGGCCGTCACCTTCACCCCGTCCGACGTCCCCGGCCTCCATCTGACCTCGCCGAAGGTCTGGTGGCCGGCCGGTATGGGCGGGCAGCCCCTCTACGACCTGAACCTCACCGCGTCCGTCTCCGGCACCGTCTCGGACACTGCGCACGAGAGCTTCGGCATCCGCGACGTGCGGGCGCCGCTCGACCCCGACGGCGCCCGCCAGTACCGCATCAACGGCCGCAAGCTGCTGATCAAGGGCGGTGGCTGGTCGCCGGACGAGTTCCTGCGCTGGGACAGGACGTATGTCGAGGACCGCCTGAAGTACGCCCTGGACCTCGGCCTGAACACCATCCGCCTCGAAGGGCACCTGGAACCGGACGAGTTCTTCGACCTGGCCGACCGCTACGGCATCCTCACGCTGCCGGGCTGGGAGTGCTGCGACAAGTGGGAGGGCCAGGTCAACGGCGGCGAGTCCGGCGACAAGTGGACCGCCGCCGACTACCCGGTCGCGAAGGCGTCGATGGCCGCCGAGGCGGCCCGGCTGCGCGACCACCCGAGTGTGGTCTCCTTCCTCATCGGCAGCGACTTCGCGCCCGACGCGACCATCGAGAAGAACTACCTCGACGCGCTGAAGGCCGCCGACTGGCCCACCCCGGTCGTGGCCGCCGCCTCCGACAACTCCTCGCCGCAGTCCGGTAGTTCGGGCATGAAGATGACGGGCCCCTACGACTGGGTCCCGCCCGGCTACTGGTACTTCAAGCGCGAGGGCGGCGCCACGGGCTTCAACTCCGAGACCAGCGCGGGCCCCGACGTCCCCACCCTCGACACGCTGCGCCGCATGATGACCCCGGCGGAACTCGGCACCCTCTGGAAGAACCCGGACGCCAAGCAGTACCACCGCTCGCCGTCGTCGACCTTCGGCACGCTCAAGCTCTACGACGACGCCCTCACCGGCCGCTACGGCGCCCCGACGAGCCTCGCCGACTACGTGCGCAAGGCGCAGCTGGCCCAGTACGAGAACGTGCGCGCCCAGTTCGAGGCGTACGGGCGCAACGCCACCGATGCGTCCAAGCCCTCGACCGGGGTCGTCTACTGGATGTTCAACAGCGGCTGGACCTCGCTGCACTGGCAGCTGATGGACCGCTATCTCGACCAGGGCGGCGCCTACTTCGGCGCCAAGAAGGCCAACGAGCCGCTGCACGTGCAGTACTCGTACGACGACCGCTCGGTGGTCGTGACCGACAACCGGCACGAACCCGTCTCCGGACTCACCGCGCGGGCCACGGTGTTCACCCCCGACGGCACCCAGAAGTACGACCGGACCGTGACGGGCCTGGGCGTGCAGGGCGACGGCGCGCACACCACCGCGCTGACGCTGCCCGCCTCGATCGGCGGTCTCCCGTCGACGTATCTGGTGCGCCTGACGCTGACCGACTCCTCCGGCGGGGAGATCGACCGCAACGTGTACTGGCTGTCCACCAGGCCGGACACCCTCGACTGGGCCCACACCGACTGGTACTACACGCCGACGACGAGCTACGCCGATCTGAAGGGGCTCAGCTCGATGGCTCAGGTGCCGGTCTCGGCCACCGCGTCGACGTCGGCGTCGGGCGGCACGGCGACCACGACGGTGACGCTGCGCAACACCGGGAGCGGGAAGACGCCTTCGCTGCTCACGGACGTCCATCTCGTCGACGCCCAGGGCCGGCCCGTGCTGCCCGTGCGGTGGTCGGACAACGAGGTGAGCCTGTGGCCCGGCGAGTCGGCGACGCTGACGGCCACCTACCGGACGGCGGATCTGCACGGTTCGGCGCCACGGGTGCGGGTGTCCGGCTGGAACACGCCCGAGCGGACGGTGCCGGGGGAATGAGCCTGCGGGGCCCGGTGCGCACCGGGCCCCGCGGGTCTCAACCGACGTTCAGGGCCGTGTCGTCGACGACGAACGACGTCTGGAGGGTGGAGCCCTCGGTGCCGGTGAACTTCAGCGTGACGGTCTGGCCGGCGTATCCGGCCAGGCTGAAGCTGCGCTGGGTGAAGCCGCCGGCCGCGTTGAGGTTGGAGTAGGTGGCCAGGGTGCTCAGCACGGTGCCGGAGCTGTTGAGGACCTGGACCTTGAGGGTGTCGTAGGCCGTGCTGGTGGTGGTCTCCGCCGTGTCGACGTGCAGGTAGAAGCTCAGAGCGGCGGTGGTGCAGCCGGACGGGATGCTCACCGACTGGGAGAGGGTGTCGGTGGTGGCCTTTCCGTAGCCGTCGAGCCACGCGTAGTACGAGCCCGAACGGGCCGGCTCTCCGGTGGAGTTGGTGATGACGCCGCTGGAGGCGCTCCAGGTGGTGCTGCCCGACTCGAAGCCGCTGTTGCCGAGCAGCTGGGCGGCGGTGCAGGTGCCGGTGCCACCGCCGCCGCCTCCGCCGGTGCCGTCGCCGGCGAGCCAGGCGGTGGCGTTGAGGGCGAGGGCGGCGTTGGTGGCGCCGGTGTCGTTCCAGCCGTCGTAGAGCGTGTTGCCGGACTGGCCCGTGCCGTCGTCGATGGGCGAGCTGTCGCCCCAGAAGGCGACGCGGCCGCTGCCGAAGGTGCTGGTGAGGAAGAAGGCTCCGGTGTTGCCCGAGTAACCGCTGCGGTAGACCAGGCCCTTGACCGAGGAGTTGTCGGCGGGCTTCAGCGTGGCCGTGGTGCCGTCGGCGATCAGGCTCTTGGTGACGGTGCCGAAGGAGCCGTGCAGGACGGGGTCGCTGCTGTCGCTGATCGCGGCCGGGTAGCCGGAGCTGACGTCCAGCGTGTCGATGGAGAAGCCGAACGGGTCGGTGGAGTCGACGCTGTTGTTGGTCATCAGGTCGTTGAGGATCTCGACCGCGTCCTCACCGTCGTTGTTGCGGTCGGCGCCGGTGTGGTCGGAGATCATGAACAGTCCGCCGCCGTTCTTGACGAAGTTCATGATCGCCGTCTTCTCGGCGGTGGTGAAGAGGGTGTTGGGCTCCGGGAGCACCAGCGTGTCGAAGTGGGACAGGTCGGTGGCGGAGGAACCGCCGTACGTCAGCGCGCTGGTGGCGGTCTTGAGACTGTAGTTGCCCGTCTTCTGCAGGGCGACGCCCCAGGAGGACAGCGCGCCGGTCCAGTCCGTCTCGGCGGACGGGGAGGAGTCCTGCCCGAGCGGGTCGGGCTTGCTGGTCGAGATGATCCAGTCGGCGTTGCCCGCCTCCTCGGCGTGGCCGTCGTCGAACAGGATCCGGTGGGGGGTGGCCGCTTGGGCAGGGGCGGCCGTGACGGCGGCCTGGGCCGCGACACCCGCGGCGACCAGGCCCAGCGCGGCCAGGGCGGTGGTGAGTCTGTGGCGGGATCTGGCGAGTCCGAGCATCCGGCGTACCTCCGTGTGGGGTTGGGGAAGAGCGGGGGCCGTGCGGTGCGAAGCCGGACCTACGCGCGTAGAAATGACAGCGTCTGCGCGCGTAGACATTCGGCCGCACTGCTGCGGTGCGGCGGACGGTTGAACCGTACATGGCATGTGTGGGCGTGAACAGGCGTCACCGGCCCCACCGGCCGGAGATTGACCCGGCGTTGACCCCTGGTTGAACCCTGAGGTTGAGACCGAACGGAGTGTCGGCGCCCCTAGTGGGCATCCGCTTAGTGCGGGGGCCTTGACAAAGAGGGGCGGAGATGGAGATCTCAGGCATCATCAGTGCGATCGTGATCGGCATCGTCATCGGCGTGCTGGGCCGGCTGGTCGTCCCGGGACGGCAGCGCATCGGCATCCTGCTGACGATTCTCGTCGGTATCGTGGCCGCACTGATCGGCTCGGCGCTGGCCAACGCGTTCGGCGTGGCCGACACCAACGGCGTCGACTGGATCGAGTGGCTCATCCAGATCGGTCTGGCCGCGCTCGGTGTCGCGGCACTGGACCGCTCGAGGGCACATCGCTGACGCGGCGGTCCTCGATCCTTTCGGCACACCGGCCGTCCCGGGCCCGGGCAGGGTGCGCAAGCGCCCGGCCGGGCCCCGGTCGCGGCTGCCCGACGCCCTGCGCACGGTAGCCGAATTCAGCATTCCGCCACGCTGCGCGCAGGTCTACGGTGGCGTCAGGCGGGAGAGCCCGGCAGGCGGACCCGCCGACCCGGAACGTCCCGGAGGTCGGCGGGTTCGCCGTGCCAGACCCAACTCCCGGTCTCAAACGCCCCGTTCGCACCGTCAACGGCGGGCCGCCAGCGCCGCGAGACCGTCCCGGCTGGAGGGGTAGCGCGGCGTCCAGCCCAGTTCCCGCTCGGCCTTGGTGGACGAGACCCGCATGCGCGACGTCAGGATCGTGTGCACATACGGCATCGGACGGGTCATCCACAGCGGCACCGTCATGGGCTTCGGCACCCCGAACTCCTGCGCCACGCACAGGACATGCTCCCGGAATCCGTACGGAGTCCGGTCCACGACGTTGTACGCCTGGCCGGGGCGGCCGCGTTCCACCGCGGCCGCCGTCGCCCGCGCCGCGTCGGTGAGTTCGATCCAGGGCAGCACCCGGCCGTGGTCGCCGGGCAGGGGCAGCTGCCGCTTGCGCAGCATCGGCAGGATCGCGTCGGTGCCGCCGGGGCCGTAGAAGAGGCCGAAGCGGAGGGCGATGCCCTCCAGGCCGGCCGCCTCGAAGGTCAGTTGCTCCTTGATGCGCATGCCCTCGACGTGCCGTTCCAGCTCGGACGTGGTGCCGCGCGGCCCGTAGGCGTCCTCCTCGGTGAGCACGTGGTCGCCGAAGTCGCCGTAGCCGTAGCCGAAGACCATCGACTCCGACACGAAGCGTCGGGCGCCGGTGGCCCGGGCGGCCTCGATGAGGTGGGCGGTGCCCTCGACGCGCAGTGCGTCGGTGGCGTACATGTCGCGGTGGCGCATGGGCGGCTTGCGCAGGGCGGTCGCGGCGTGGATGACGGTGTCGAAGTGCTGCCCGTCGACGGCCCTCAGCAGGGCGTCGCGGTCCATGAGGTCGGCCCGGACGCCGTTGGCCGTGCCCCGGCCGAGGCCGGTGACCTTGTGGCCGGCTTCGGTCAGGGCGCGGGTGATGTGGCCTCCGAGGACGCCGCTGGCGCCGGCGAGGAGGATGCTCTGGTTGCTCTGGTTCGTCGTCATGACCCTGCGACGGATCGGGCGGCTTCGGATGTGACATCCGGGCGCGGGTGACGCCGGTCACCTTTGCGCGAGCCACTCCCCGTACCAGGCCAGGGTGGCGTCCAGGGTGCGGCCGAGCGGCGTCGGCGCCACGCCGAAGGCCCGCTCGAACGCCGAGGAGTCCATGATCTGCGGCTCGGTGTGCTGGTAGAACATCTCCGCGTACTCGGCCATGAACTGCTCGTCGAACGGTCCTACGGGCCGGGGCTCGGCCAGGACCGCGACGTTCAGGGGCTTGCCCACCCGCTCCTCGATCATCCCGTGGATCTCACGGGTGCTGACGGTCGGGGCCGTCGGCAGGTGCCAGACCCGGCCGTCGCCCTCCGGGCGCTCGCCGAGGGTGGCGAGTCCGGTGGCCACGTCCTGGATGTTGGTGTAGCTGTGCGGCAGGTCCATGTCGCCGAAGCCCAGCACCTCGCCGCCGGTGAGGGCGGCGGGGAACACGGTCGCTCCGAGGGTGGAGTTGAGGACGCCGGGGCCGACGAAGTCGGCGGAGCGGCCGAGGACGACCCGGACGCGGCCCTCGCGGTGGGCCGCGAGGTACTTCTCGTCGAGTTCGGCCCGCATCCGGCCCTTGCGGCTGGTCGCCTTCCAGGGGCTGTCCTCGGTCATCACCGCTCCCCCGGTCTCGCCGTACGGGTACAGCGTGTCGAGCACGACCAGGCGCGCGCCGACCGCCTCGACGGCGCCGAGCACCGCCTCCTGGATCCGGGGCATCACCTCGACCTGGAGGTGATAGCCGACGTTGACGCAGTGGTACACGACGTCGGCCCCGTCGACGGCGGAGCGGGCGCCTTCCGGGGTGCTGACGTCGGCGGCGAAGCGCTCGACACCGGGCAGGGCGGGCCCGTCGGCCTTGCGGTCGACCAGGCGGACGGGGTGACCGCGGCGCACCAGTTCCTCGGCGAGGGCGGTGCCGGCGGGGCCGGAACCGAGGACGGTGTGCCGGGCGGAGGTGTGAGCGGTGCTGCCGGTCATGGGGAACTCCTCGATTGATTACTGTCTATCGCTTCTGTTAGAGACAGTAACTCTTTCGATGAGGGCTAGCAAGAGCTGGAGGTCCGGTCCATCGTTAAGGTGTGTCACCAGGACAGAGAGGAGGCCGTCCGTGGCCGGCACTGCACAGAGCCCCAGGGCTCGCTACCGCGAGCAGACGCGCGCGGAGATCAAGGAGATCGCGCTGCGGCAGCTCGCCGAGGGCGGTACGGCGTCGGTGGCGCTGACCCGGATCGCCAAGGAGGTCGGCCTGTCCGGGCCGGCGCTCTACCGCTACTTCGACAGCCGCGACGCGCTGCTCACGGATCTGATCCGCGACGCGTACGCCGACCTGGCGGCGGCCGTCACGACCGCCGGGGACGCGCTCGCGCCGGACACGCCACCGCGGGCCAGGGCCCAGGCACTCGGGGGCGCCTGCCGGGCGTGGGCCGTCGCCCAGCCGCACCGCTACCTGCTCATCGAGGGCACACCCGTCCCGGGGTACACGGCGCCCCCCGACACGCTGGACGGCGCGCGGGCGGTGCTCGGGCCGTTCCTGGCGGTGTTCGAGGGCGCCGAGCCGTCGGCGGCGGTACGGCCGGTGGTCGACCAGATGACGGCCTGGGCAAAGTCCGACGCGGGCGTGGCGCGGTGGGCGCGGGCGGCCGGCGGTTCGGCGGGAGCGGCGCTGGCCGGCGCGGTGCTCGCCTGGTCCCATATGCACGGGGCGATCGGCCTGGAGGTCTCGGGCCAGTTCGAGGGCATGGGCCATGACGGCGCCACGCTGCTCAGGGCACAGATCGACATGCTGGCGGACGCGTTCGGTCTGGACTGAGGGGGCCGCCGGCGGGCGGGCGCAAGGCGCCGGGGCACCGTCGTGACGGAGCCACGTGCGCGGTACGGCGACGCCGGGCGGCAGGCGGGAACTGCCCGCCGCGCCCTAGGTCGTGTCTCTCAACTTCGTAGCCAAGTGATGACGGCCGCCAGTACGGCTGCAGAGCGATAGACGATCGCGAGTTTGTCGTAACGGGTGGC
>NZ_JBHVGU010000072.1:19048-24425 GCF_042800575.1 Streptomyces sp. NPDC057616 | reverse complement strand
GCCCCGGCTCCGGGGAGGGCCTCCTCACGCGCGCGTGGCCGTACGGCCGTCAGCACTTCTCGCGCAGGCTGTGCAGGTACGCGCTGGAGCGGCGCGCGAAGGTGAACGACTCGGTGGGCTGGTCGTGTTCGGTCTGCCAGTGGTGGGCGAGGCGTTCGCCGCGCAGCCGGGTCACCGCGGAGATGAACTTCTGGTAGTCGATGTCGCCGTCGCCGACGTCGACCATGCGGTAGCCGAACTGGTTCGACGGATCGCTCACGCCGTCCTTGACGTGGAAGAGCGGGTAGCGGTGGGGCTGCTTGAGCACGTAGTCGAGGGGCTCGAAGGGGGCGGCGCTGCCGTCGGGGCGCCTGGAGAAGCGGAACTGGCCGGCGTACGCCCAGAAGATGTCCATCTCCAGGTAGACCAGGCCGGGATCGGTCTCGGCGAGCAGCACGTCGTAGAGGCGGACCTTGGGATCGTCGGTGGCGAAGCCGAACTCGTCGGAGTGGTTGTGCTGGTAGAACTTCATGCCGCGCGCCTTCGCCGCCGCGCCGTAGGCGTTGAACTCCTCGGCGGCCCGCTTCCAGGCGTCGACGGTGTTGCCGTAGCGGTTCGGGCCGGAGGCGGTGCCGATGTGCTTGAGGCCCAGGGCCTCGGCGTCGTCGAGGACCTTGGTGAGGTTCTGGGCGAAGGTGTAGGCGTTCGGGTCGCTGGAGAAGTAGCCGACGTGGCTGCCGATCGGGTTCAGGCCGTGGTTCTTCGCCAGCCGCCTCAACTGGGCCAGGGTGATCGGGCCCGTGCCCTGGGTGTATCCGGCGAACTCGATCTCGTCGTAGCCGTACTTCTCCAGTTCGGTGAAGACGGGTGCGAAGCCCAGCGAGGCGACCTTGTCGCGCAGGCTGTAGAGCTGGACGCCGAGCCGGCCGGGGGGCAGGACGGGACGTCCGCGGCCGGCGGCGGAGGCGTCGGCGGAGGTGCCGGCCGCGGCGGCGGGGGTCGAGGCGGCGCCGAGCAGGGCGGCGGCGGTGGCGCCCGCGGCCACGCCGAGCATGCCTCGTCTGGTCAGGCGGTGGGCGAGTTCGGGGTCCGTCTGGGAGGTGCGGCTCATGCCTGGAACTCCTCGGTGTCGGAGGGCGTTGTCAGTGGTGGGTGCTTCACTTGTGACCAGTCGGATCACGGGGATCCGGCGGGCCGTTGGGGCCGGTCGGTCAGGTGAGACCGGCGAGGTGGAGCAGCAGTGACTTCACGTCGGTGGCCGCGAGGCGGTCGCCGACGGCGCGGGGGGTGGAGCAGATGAGGAGCGGACCTTCGTCGTCGCTCTCAGGAAGGCGGCCGTGGCTGCCGCGAATAGGTGAGGGATCCAGCGGCACGACCGCCATGCGGTAGCGCATGCCGAGCTTCTTGCGCGCCAGCGCGGTCGCTGCCTTGACCTTGACGTAGGGGTCGAGCGGATCCATGAAGAGTTCGACCGGGTCGTAGCCGGGTTTGCGGTGGATCTCGACGAGCTGCGCGAAGTCGGGCGCGCGGGCGTCGTGGAGCCAGTAGTAGTACGTGAACCAGGCGTCCGGCTCCGCGACGGCGATCAGCTCGCCGGAGCGCGGATGGTCGAGGTGGTGCGCCTTCTTGCCCTCGTCGTCGAGGAGTTGGCCGATGCCGGGCAGGCCGGCCAGGGCCGACCGCGTGGCGTCGAGGTCCTCGGGCCGGCGTACGTAGACATGGGCGATCTGGTGGTCGGCGACCGCGAAGGCGCGGGAGGCCATCGGGTCCAGGTACTCCATGCCGTCCTGCGTGTGCACCTCCAGGAGGCCGGCGCGGCGCAGGGTCCGGTTGATGTCGACGGGGCGGTCGGTGCGGGTGATGCCGTACTCGGACAGCGCGACGACGGTACGGCCCTCGGCGTGGGCGTCGTCCAGCAGCGGTGCCATCGCGGCGTCGAGGTCGGCGGCCGCGCGCAGGGAGCGCGGGTCGTCGGGGCCGAAGCGCTGAAGGTCGTAGTCGAGATGGGGGAGGTAGCAGAGCGTCAGGTCCGGATGGCGGGTGGCCATGACGTGCCGGGTCGCGTCGATGATCCAGCGGCTGGAGACGAGGTCGGCGCCGGGGCCCCAGAAGTGGAAGAGGGGGAAGGTGCCGAGTTTCGCGGTGAGTTCGTCGTGCAGGTCCGGGGGCCGGGTGTAGCAGTCGGGTTCCTTGCGGCCGTCGGCGTAGTAGACGGGACGGGGGGTGACGGTGATGTCGGTGTCGGCGCCCATGGCGTACCACCAGCAGATGTTGGCGACGGTGTAGCCGGGATGGGCGCGGCGGGCGGCGTCCCAGAGCTTGTCGCCGGCGACGAGTCCGTTGTGCTGCCGCCACAGCAGGACGTCGCCGAGCTCGCGGAAGTACCAGCCGTTGCCGACGATGCCGTGCTCGGACGGGTGGGTGCCGGTGAGGAAGGTGGACTGGGCGGCGCAGGTGACGGCGGGCAGGACGGTGCCGAGCGCGGCGCGGGAGCCGGACTGGGCGAGCGTCTTGAGGTGGGGCATGTGGTCGAGGAGACGGGGGGTGAGGCCGACGACGTCCAGGACCAGGAGCGGGGTGGGCTCCGGGGCCGCCCGGTGGGTGGTCATGGCAGCTCCTTGAGGCCGAGGTCGGTCAGCAGGTCGCGGGCGAGGGTGAGTTCGGCGGCGATGCCCTCGGCGAGCTGGGTCCGGCCGCGGGGCCGCAGCTCGGGTGGGAGCGCCTGCCAGGTGTAGGTCTCGACCTCGAGGTGGCGGGTGAGCGGGTGCGGGCCGCCGACGAGCCGGGTCAGTGCGGCCTTGAGGACCGGGAGCGTGGAGGTGAGCGGCGCGGCGGGGGCCGCGTGCAGGGGGACGTGGAAGTGGGCGCGCCACGGCCGTGAGTCGGGCAGGGCGTCGGCGTGCAGGGCCTCGCCGAGGTCGTCGGTGCCCCGCAGGCCGGCGGCGGTGGCGGTGCGGGTCTGGTGCAGGAAGCGGGGTTCGTCGAAGGCGGCGAGGGCCGCGCGGACCTCGGGGAGGTGGGGGTGTTCGGCGTGCAGGGCGGCCGAGAGCTGGGACTTGACGACGGGGACGCGGGCCGCGGTGAGCGCGTCCAGGGCGGTGTGCGGATCTTCGAAGGAGGTGGCGAGATGGCAGGTGTCGACGCAGATGCCGATGCGGTCGCGGGCGATCGCGGCGAGCGGGGCGAGGGCGTCGGCGGTGGTCTCGACGACGCAGCCCGGTTCGGGTTCGAGGCCGACGCGGATGGAGCGGCCGGTCAGTTCGTCGAGGGCGTCGAGCCGTTCGGCGAGCGTCACGAGGGCGGCGTGGGCCTTCTCCGCGCGGCCGGGGTCGTAGGCGGTGCGCCAGGCGAGCGGCAGGGTGGAGACGGTGCCCTCGGTGACGTCGTCGGGGAGGAGTCCGGCGAGGACGCGGGCCAGGGCGGTGGTGTGCTCCAGGCGCTCGGGGTCGGCCCAGTCGGGCCGGTACACGCGGTACTTGACCTCCTCGGCGCCGAAGCCCTCGTAGGGGAAGCCGTTGAGCGTGACGACCTCGAGACCGCGCCGGTCCAGTTCGGTGCGCAGGCCGCGCAGGGCGGACGGGTCGGTGACGAGGGCGTGCGCGGCGTCCCTGGCGAGCCACAGGCCGATGCCGAGGCGATCGCGGCCGAGGCGGCGGCGGACGGGCTCGCAGTGGTCGCGGAGCTGGGCAAGGACGCCGTCGAGGGTCTCGGCCGGGTGGACGTTGGTGCAGTAGGCGAGGTGGACGGTGGAGCCGTCGGGGTGGCGGAAGCGCATCGCTCACGCCCCGCCGCGGAGGATGGAGTTGCCCTCGTGGGTGGCCTCCGTGGCCGCGAGAGCGAGGTTCAGCCGGCCGCTGAGCCCGTAGAAGGCGACGGGGTTGCGCCACAGCACCCGGTCGACCTCGTCCTCGGTGAAGCCCTCGGCCAGCATCAGCTCGCCGACCTTGCGGGTCTTGAGCGGGTCGCTCCTGCCCCAGTCGGCGGCGGAGTTCACCAGCACCTGCTCGGGGCCGTAGGCGCGCAGGATCGCGACCATCCGCTCCTCGTCCATCTTGGTGTCGGGATAGACGGAGAAGCCGAGCCAGCAGCCGCTGTCCTTCGCCTCCTTGACGGTGGTCTCGTTGAGGTGGTCGACCAGGACGCGGCCGGGCGGCAGGGCGGACTCGCGCACCACGTCGAGGGTGCGGCGCAGCCCGGCGAGCTTGTCGCGGTGCGGGGTGTGGACGAGCGCGGGCAGCTCGTGGTCGGCGGCGAGCTGGAGCTGGGCGGCCAGCGCGGTGTCCTCGGCCGGGGTCATCGAGTCGTAGCCGATCTCGCCCACGGCGACCACCTGGTCCTTGACGAGATACCGGGGCAGTTCGTCGAGGACGGGCGCGCAGCGCGGGTCGTTCGCCTCCTTGGGGTTGAGGGCGATCGTGCAGTGGTGGGCGATGCCGTACTGGGCGGCGCGGAAGGGCTCCCAGCCCAGGAGCGAGTCGAAGTAGTCGAAGAAGGAGGCCGGCGAGGTGCGCGGCTGGCCGAGCCAGAAGGCCGGTTCGACCAGGGCGCGGACGCCCGCGGCGTGCATCGCCTCGTAGTCGTCGGTGGTCCGCGACGTCATGTGGATGTGGGGGTCGAAGATGCGCATCAGGACTCCTTGCCGTCGGTGCCGCGCGTACCGTGCTCGGTGGTCCGCGGGGGTGGGGTGGCCGTGGGGTCGCACAGGGTCAGGACGCGGTACAGGTCTTCGGGCACGGGACGGCCCGCGGCGGCGCGCTCGGCGGCGTAGTCGGCCAGCATCCGGGCGAGTTCGGGATCGGCGTGGGCGCGGCGTTCCAGGTCGGCGACCTCGGCGACGGGCACGCCGGTGAACAGGCACTTCAGGACGGCGTGCCGCCACAGGTGCGGGGACAGGTGCCGGGCGGCGTACGGGCCGACGGCGGCGGCGACGACGCTGGTGTCGTTGGTGCGCAGGGCGTCCTCGACCAGCGGCAGGGCGCCGGGGCCGTCGACCAGGTGGGGCAGGGCGTGCAGGACGGAGCGGCGTTCGGCGGCGGTGCCCTGGTAGTAGACGCGGGTGACGGCGTCGGTGCCGGCGCGGGCGGTGTGCAGGATCAGCACCCGGGCGGCGTCGGCGTGCTCGGGGCCGCACCGGCGTCCGGCCTCGGCCAGGCGCAACTCCCATACGGAGATGGGCCCGTGGATGCCGGGGTGGGCGGCGGCCTCGTCGAGGGCCTGGTCGAGCCAGGCGCGGGCGGCGCCGTCTAGGTGGGCCCTGAGGTGGTCGTGCAGCGCGGCCGGCGAGGTGCGGGCGGGGGTGGTGCCCTCGGTGTCGGCCGCGGGGGTGTCCCAGGCGGTGTGGGGACGCGTCATGAGGTCCTGCTCCCTTCGGGGGTGGCGGAGGGCTCGCCGTCGCGGA
>NZ_JBHVGU010000072.1:0-19038 GCF_042800575.1 Streptomyces sp. NPDC057616 | reverse complement strand
GGCCCTCTAGAGAAAAAAAGGGGGGGGGGGGGGGGTAAGAACAAAAGAAAAACGGCGCCCCCTGGGGGGGGGGGGGGGGGCGCCCCCGGCCTCCCCCCGAGGGGAATCCCCCCCCCCGGGCGCCCCGGCGCAGGAACGGCAGGGAGTGCGCGGCGAAGTGGGGGCCCGCGTGGGAGTGGCGGGGCAGTTCGACGACGGTCAGTCCCTGGTAGCCGGTGGCGGCCAGGGCCGCGAGGACGGGAGGGAAGTCGATCTCCCCGTCGCCGAAGGGGAGGTGCTCGTGGACTCCGCGGCGCATGTCCTCGATCTGGACGTGCCGCAGCCAGGGGGCGGCGGCGCGGACGCAGTCGGCGGGAGGGAGGGGTTCGAGGCACTGGCAGTGGCCGATGTCGAGGGTCAGTCCGAGGTGCTCGGGGTCGCCGAGCAGACGGCGGAGGTGGTGGAAGTCGGCGAGGGTGCCCAGCAGATGGCCCGGTTCGGGCTCGACGGCGAGCGGGACGCCGGCGGTGGCTGCGGCCTCCAGCACGGGGGTGAGGGTCTCGGCCAGGCGCTGCCACGCCGTGCCGGTGTCCGTGCGGGCGGGCGTGACGCCGCTGAAGCAGTGCACGGCGTGGGCGCCGAGGTCGGCGGCGACGTGCACCGCGCGGATCAGCAGGTCGACGCGCCGGGCCCGGCCGCCGGGGTCCGGGTCGAGCAGCGACGGGCCGTGCTTGCGCCGCGGGTCGAGCACATAGCGGGCGCCGGTCTCCACGGTGACCTGCAGTCCGAGCGCCGCCAGCCGTCCCGCGACCCGGTGGGTGCGTTCGGCGAGGCCGGGGGCCAGCGGGTCGAGGTGCATGTGGTCGAGGGTCAGTCCGACGCCGTCGTAGCCGAGGTCGGCGAGGAGGGCGAGGGCGTCGTCGAGGCGGAGGTCGGCGAGGCCGTTGGTGCCATAACCGAGGCGGAGGGGGGTGAGGGTGTTCGGGGTCCGCGGGGCCGTCCCGTTCACCGCGCTCAAGTGACGCTCACCGTCCTCGCGAACCTCCTGCCGAGCGGGGCCAGGGCCGCGACGAGCAGCGCGCACGGACCGGCTCCGGAGCGGGCGGCGAGGGCCGCCTGGAGGGGGACGGTGGCGCGGATGCCGCCGGCGACGGCGCGTTGGGTGAGCGGGGGTGAGGGATTGAGGGTGGCGTGGAAGTAAGGACGGGCGGCGGTGGCCAGGTAGGCGGCGGCGAGGGCGGGACGCAGCGCTGTCGCGGCGGCTTCGGCGGGGGTGCGGGTGGGCGTGCCGCCTGGCTGCGATCGGGGACCCGGCTTCACGGCGCCCGTCACGGGCCCCGAGCCCGACTCCGAGGTACCGAGGAGAGGCGTGGTGCCCGGCAGGCCGTCGGGGGCTGCTTCCCGTCGGTCTGCCGGGGGCTGGGGAGGGCGGCCGGTCAGCAGCCGGGTGAGCACGCCGGTGGCGGCGAGCGCGGCCAGCGGCGCCAGCGGTGAGCCGCCCCGGGTCTCCCGGCGGGACACGGCCGTCACCGCGAGGGTGTGCGTGCCGAGGAGGGCCGCGGGGCCGAGTGCCGTGCGGGGAGCGCCTGTTGTGGCCGCCGCGCCGAGGAGCAGGTCGAGGCCGCGGGCGGCGGCCATGGCGACCGGCCCGGCCGGAGTGTGCTTCAGGGCGAGGTCGTAGGCCCAGACGGTGGCCGCGAGGGGTGCCGCGACCGCGAGGGCGGGGCGGCCGGCCCGCGCGGCGAGGGCGAGCCCGGCTCCCGTGAGGACGCAGGCCGTCGACAGCGCGGCGGCCGGATGGATGCGGCCGGAAGGGAGGGGGCGGTGCGGGCGTTCGGCGGCGTCCTCGGCGCGGTCCGCCCAGTCGTTGAGGGCCATGCCGGCCTCGTAGAGGCAGAGGGAGGAGCCGATGGCCAGCAGGGTGCGGGAGTTGGGGGCCGCGGCGGTGGCCGCCGCGCCGGCGAGGGCGTCGCCCGGGACCGTGAACAGGGCCGGGAGGCGCAGCAGTTCGGCCCAGGCCCGGGCACGGGCGCGGCCCGCGCCGGCGGAGGACCGGGGTGCCCCGGCGGCCGCGCTCGTCACGACTCCTCCGGCCGGCGGCCGTCGCCCGCGCCCGTGGAGCCGGTCTGCTCCTCGCGCAGGCGTGAGGCGAAGGCGGTCAGGGCCGCGTACTGCTCCCCGAGCGCCGACGGTCCGTCGCCCACCGGGTCCTTGAAGTAGAAGCCGAGTGCGCCGAGCGGGCCGGACAGCCCCGCTTCGTGGGCGCGCGCGGCGAGCCGGGCCAGGTCGAGGACCAGCGGGGCGGCGAGCGCCGAGTCGCAGCCCTGCCAGATCGTCTGCAGGATCATGCGGGTGCCGAGGAAGCCGTCGAAGGCGATGTGGTCCCAGGCGGTCTTCCAGTCGCCGAGGGCGGGGACGTCGTCGATGTGGACCTCGCCCTCGGGGGTCATGGCGAGGGTGTCGGCGAGGACGCGTTCCTTGCCCGCGTTCTTCGCCGCCGCGGCGCCCGGGTCGGCCAGGGCGGCGCCGTCGCCGCCGCCGAGCAGGTTGGTACCGGACCAGGCGCGCACGTCGAGGGCGCGCTGCGTGAACATCGGGCCGAGGACCGAGCGCAGCAGCGTCTGGCCGGTCTTGCCGTCACGGCCCGCGTACGGCAGGCCGCCGGCTTCCGCCGCCGCGGACAGCGCCGGGTGGTGCAGGCCCGTGGAGGGGGTGAAGTTGACGTAGGGGCAGCCCGCGCGCAGGGCGGCCGCCGCGTAGAGGGAGCTGGGAGGCAGGGCCGCGCCCGTGGCCGGGGGCTCGGTGGAGGCGACGTTCACCACCACGGCACGGCTCAGGCCGCACCGCCGTACGAAGTCGCCGATGTCCGCGGCGAACGCGGCGATCAGTTCGTCCTCGGTGCGGGTGTCACCGGGGGTGGGGCCGCCGGGTCTGATCTCCCGGTCCGCGGCGGCGAGTTCGGACGCCACCGCCGTGGGCAGGCCCGGCGGGAGGACGCCGCCGGCCGCGAGGGCCTCCGCGCGCTTGGGCAGCGGGCAGTCCAGGGTGTCGTGCCCGCCGAAGACGAGGGCGGTCAGGGGCGGCAGACCGGCCCCGGCGAAGACGGGGGTCTCGGTGACCAGGCCGACCGGTGGGTGCAGGCCGGCGGTGAGGGCGGCGCAGCCCGCCACGACGGTGGTCGCGACGGAGCCGCGCGCGCCGATCAGCCAGACGCCGACGCGCTCGGGAGAGGGGGATTCGGGTACGGACGCGGACATGGGCAGCCTCCTTGTCGGGCGCGTCGTGCCGGGAGACGGCGGGCGGGGGTCCGGCGTCCCCCGCCCGCCGCCGATCAGTCGCCCTTGACGGGCAGTTCCTTGATCCGGATGTCGCGGAAGGACACCTGGTCGTCGGCTCCGTGGTTCTGGATGCCGATGTGTCCGTCGACGAGGCTCCGGGCCGGATCGGTGTTGGTGAAATCGTTGATCTTCACGCCGTTGAGCCAGATGCGCAGGCGTTCGCCCTCGACCCGGATCTCGTACGTGTTCCACTCCCCCGGCGGGTTCAGCGCGCGGTCGCGCTTCTTCAGGTCGGCGGACCGGAAGCCGTAGACGGACCCCGTGGTCTTCTCGGGTACGTCGGTGGCGTCGATCTGCACCTCGTAACCACGGTTGACGGCGGACCACGGGTCGTCCGAGGGCGGGAAGCCCACGAACACACCGGAGTTGTCGTCGCCGTCGGCGCCGGCCATCTTCCAGTCGAGCTTCAGGGAGTACGAGCTGAAGCCCGAGGTGGCGTACCAGAGCAGGCCCATGCCGCCCGACGACGTGAGTGTGCCGTCGTCGGCGAGGTTGAAGGAGCCCGGGCCCGCCTGCTGCCAGCCGTCCAGCGACGCGGCCGTGCCGTCGAAGAGCGGCCGGTAGCCGTTCTCCGGGCGGCAGTCGGCCTGTGCGTCGCCGATCGCCCACCGGATGCCGCCCAGCAGGTGCTGCCGGTAGGCGGGTTCGGCGTACGACTCCTTGGTGTGGCCGAGGCCCGTGTAGAAGGCGCGGCCGCCCTGGTAGTTCTGGCACCAGGAGATCGGGTGGTCGCCGTTCATGGTGCCGCCGGTGTAGGACGACTCGTCGAGCGAGGCGAGGACGTGGGCCCGGTCCCGTGGATCGGAGCGGTAGTTGTACCACTCGTCCGTGCGGTCCCAGGTCGGTCCCAGTCCTGAGGTGGCGGGGTGGGAGCGGTCCTCGACGTTCACGGTCGCCTGCTGGATCGCCGGGTGCGACTGGAACCAGGCGCCCGCGAGGCCGCCGTAGAACGCCCAGTCGTACTCGGTGTCGGCGGCGGCATGGACGCCGACGTAGCCGCCGCCGTGCCTGATGTAGCTCTCGAACGCGCCCTGCTGGGCGTCGTCGAGGACGTCGCCCGTCGTCGACAGGAACACCACGGCGTCGTAGCGCCCGAGGTTCTTCGCGGTGAACGCACCCGCGTCCTCGGTCGCGTCGACCGCGAAGCCGCCGCTCTCGCCGAGCTGTTTCACCGTCTCGATGCCGACGGGGATGGAGTCGTGCCGGAAGCCGGCCGTCTTGGAGAAGACCAGCACCCGCTTCCCGGCGGCGGAGTGCTCCCCGGTGTGCGAGGAGGCGGGTCCCGAGACACCGCCGAGCAGCAGCCCGGCACCGACAACCACCGTGGCCAGTCGTCTTGTTGAGCGCATCACGTGCCCTCCTCTCAGCCGGTCGTGAAGGTGAAGTCGTCGACGTCGAACAGCGCGCCCGCCCCGCCCTTGAAGACCAGGTAGAGCGTGGTCGTGCCGCGCGGCGCGCGGGACAGGTCGGCGCTGACGTCCTGGAAGTTCTCCCAGCCGCCGGTCACGGGCACGGCCGCCTTGCCGAGCAGGGTGCCCTTCGCGGAGCCGGCCCTGATCTCGAGGGTGCCGCCCGCTCCGCCGGACGCGATGCGCGCGGTGACCTTCTGGGCGTTGTTCAGCACGTACGGCGTGAAGGAGATCCAGTCGCCGTTGTCGATGTCACCGACGGTCTTGCCGCCGTGCGCGGTGGCCTTGCCGACGACGCTGACGCCGGAGGAGCCGCCGAAGTGCTCGGCCTGGCGGTGCCGGGGCTGGAGCACGTTCCGGTCGTGCGTGGTGAGCGCGGCCTGGCCGCCGCCGCCGTTGTCGGTGTACTCGGCGTCGAGGACCCCGAAGATGTTGGCGTCCTCGTCATGACCTCCGTCGGCACTGGTCTGGATGGTGCCGCTGCATCCGGTGGCCGAGGTCAGCGGGTGGCCGTGGGTGTCGTGGCCGAGGACGAAGGTGACCTTGACCTTCGAGCAGTCGATCGCCGTGCCGTCCTCCGGGTCGGTGACCCTCACCTTGAACGGGACCGGGTCGCCGAAGCTGAACAGCTGCCCGTCCTTGGGGAGTTCGATCGACACGCTGGGCGCGGTGTTGCCGACGACGATCTGCACGCTCGCACTTCCGGTGCGGCCGGTGGTGTCCTTGGCCGTCAGGGTCGCGGTGTACGTGCCGTTCTTCTTGTACGTGTGCGCCGGGTTGGCCGCCGTCGACGTGCCGCCGTCGCCGAAGTCCCAGCTGTAGGTGACCGCGTCACCGTCCTGGTCGGAAGTTCCGGCGGAGGAGAACCGCACCTTCAGCGGGGCCTGCCCCGAGGTTCTGTCCGCCGCCGCCTGGGCCACCGGTGAGTGGCCGTCGGTGGCGTTCTCGATGCGGTACAGGCCCGAGTTCTCGTCGCCGCCGAACCACGCGGTGCCGTAGTCGAGGACGTAGAGCGCTCCGTCGGGGCCGAACGCCATGTCCATCACCTGGGTGCCGGTCCACGGGAAGGCGTTGATGGACTGGACGGCGCCGCTGCCGTCGCTGACGATCCGCTTGATCCAGCGGCGGCCGAACTCCCCGGCGAAGAAGTTCCCGTCGTAGGCCTCGGGGAACTTCACCGGCGAGTCGAGCGAGGCGTCGTAGTGGTAGACCGGGCCGCCCATCGGGGACTCGGAGCCGTCCCCGAACTCCGGTACGGACGCGCCGTCGTAGGGGATCCAGGCGGGCTGCGCGGGCGGCAGGTCCGTCAGGCCGGTGTTGTGCGGCGAGGTGTTCTTCGGGGCGTTGCAGTCGAAGCTCGCCCCGGACGCCTTCGTCGCGAAGTCGTAGTCCACGTAGGCGTCGTTGTCGCCCGTGCAGTACGGCCAGCCGAAGTTGCCGGCGGCGGTGACCCGGGCGAACTCGACCTGGCCGCCCGGTCCGCGGGACGGGTCCGCGGCGCCCGCGTCGGGGCCGTAGTCGCCGACGTAGACGATGCCGGTCTTCTTGTCGACGCTGAAGCGGAACGGGTTGCGGAAGCCCATCGCGTAGATCTCGGGCCGCGTCTTGTCGGTGCCGGGCGCGAAGAGGTTGCCGTCGGGGATGGTGTACGAGCCGTCGGCGGCGACCTTGATGCGAAGGATCTTGCCGCGCAGGTCGTTGGTGTTGCCGGCCGAACGCTGGGCGTCGAAGGCCGGGTTGCGGTCGGCGCGCTCGTCGATGGGGGTGTAGCCGTCGGACTGGAAGGGGTTGGAGTCGTCGCCCGTCGACAGGTACAGGTTGCCCGCGGCGTCGAAGTCGATGTCCCCGCCGACGTGGCAGCAGATGCCGCGCGACGTCTTCACGTCGAGGACCTTCTTCTCGCTGGACGCGTCGAGGGTGCCGTCGGCGTTCAGGGTGAAGCGGGAGAGGCGGTTCACGCCGTCGAAGGGCGCGAAGTCGGCGGCGGTGCCGGTCTCGGGGGCGTCGCCCGCGGGGGTGTCGAGCGGGGGCGCGTAGTAGAGGTAGATGGCCCGGTTGTTCGCGAAGTCCGGGTCCACGCCCACGCCTTGGAGGCCCTCCTCGTCGTGGGAGTAGACGTCGAGCTTGCCGATCAGCCGGGTGTTGCCGGCCGCGTCCGTCATGCGGAGTTCGCCGTCGCGCGAGGTGTGCAGGACCGAGCGGTCGGGGAGTACGGCGAGCGACATGGGCTCGCCGACCTCCGGTTCGCCCTTGGCGAGGGTGACCTGCTGGAAGTCCTCGGCCGCGGCTGCCGCCGGAGCGGCCCCCGGGCCGGCGACGGCTGCGCCGGCCTGGGGAGCGGTCAGGGAGAGTGACGCTCCTGCGAGGAGCACGCCGCCGAGGAGGGCGACGGCCCTGCGGAAGCGGTGTCTGTGGGCCTCGATTCTGTCGGTGCTGGTGGTGCGGGTGTTCCCGTGCACGAATGCCTCCAGTGGGGGCCGGTTGTACGGGCGGGGTGCAGTACGCCGGGATGCGCCGTCATCCCGGAACGCTCGGATGTGGTCTAGTCGTTGCCGCCGAACGCCGCGTCGAAGGAGGCCGACGGCGGCTCGAAGTCGTAGGCCTTCAGGCGGGTCAGGGCCTCGGGTGCGCCCTGGAGCCGGTCCATGCCGGCGTCCTCCCACTCGACCGAGACGGGGCCCCGGTAGTCGATGGAGCGCAGCATCCGGAAGACGTCCTCCCAGGGGACGTCGCCGTGTCCGGCCGAGACGAAGTCCCAGCCGCGGCGCGGGTCGCCCCAGGGCAGGTGGGAGCCGAGGCGTCCGTTGCGGCCGTCGAGGCGCTTGCGCGCCTCCTTGCAGTCCACGTGGTAGATCCGGTCGCGGAAGTCCCACAGGAAGCCGACCGGGTCGAGGTCCTGCCAGACGAAGTGGGAGGGGTCGAAGTTCAGGCCGAAGGCGGAGCGGCCGTCAACTGCCGCCAGGGCACGGTGTGTTGTCCAGTAGTCGTAGGCGATCTCGCTCGGGTGGACCTCGTGCGCGAACCGCACGCCCTCCTGGTCGAAGACGTCCAGGATCGGGTTCCACCGCTCGGCGAAGTCCTCGTAGCCGCGCTCGATCATCGACTCCGGGGCGGGCGGGAACATCGCGACCAGGTGCCAGATGGCGGAGCCGGTGAAGCCGATGACGGTGTCGACGCCGAAGGCCGCGGCGGCCCGCGCGGTGTCCTTCATGCGCTGCGCGGCGCGCTGCCTGACGCCCTCGGGGTCGCCGTCCCCCCACACCTCGCGCGGCACGATCGCCTGGTGGCGTTCGTCGATGATGGCGTCGCACACGGCCTGGCCGGTCAGATGGTTGGAGACGGCCCAGCACTTCAGCCCGTACTTGTCGAGCAGCTGCTTCCTGGAGTCGAGGTAGGAGGGGTCTGCGAGCGCCTTGTCGACCTCGAAGTGGTCGCCCCAGCAGGCGAGTTCGAGGCCGTCGTAGCCGAAGTCGCGGGCGAGGCGGCAGACCTCCTCGAGCGGCAGATCGGCCCACTGGCCGGTGAAGAGCGTGAACTGGCGCGGCATGGTGCTCGGACCTCCTCAGAGGGCGACGGTCGTGTAGACGGAGTTCTTCTCCGCGCTCTCCTCCACCGCCGCCAGCACGCGCTGCACCTGCAGCCCGTCGGCGAAGGAGGGGTCGGGGCGGCGGTCCTCGGCGATCGCATGGACGAGGTCGCGGGCCTGGTGGACGAAGGTGTGCTCGTAGCCGAGGCCGTGGCCCGGCGGCCACCAGGCGTCCAGGTAGGGGTGGTCGGGTTCGGTGACGAGGATGCGGCGGAAGCCGGCGTGCGTCCCGGGTTCCGTGCCGTCGTGGTACGACAGCTCGTTGAGCCGCTCCAGGTCGAAGGCCAGCGAGCCGCGCGTGCCGTTGAGTTCGATGCGCAGGGCGTTCTTGCGGCCGGTGGCGTACCGGGTGGCCTCGAAGGAGGCGAGGGCGCCGGAGGTGAAGCGGCCGGTGAACAGAGCGGCGTCGTCGACGGTGACCTGCCCGGCGCCGGCGGACTGCACCGCGGACAGGCCGCTGGAGGCGCCGACGGGCAGCGGCCGCTCCCGTACGAAGGTCTCCGTCATCGCGGACACCCCCGCCAGCCGTTCGCCGGCCAGGTACTGCGCGAGGTCGACGATGTGCGCGCCGAGGTCGCCGAGTGCCCCGGAGCCGGCCAGCTCCTTGCGCAGCCGCCAGGTGAGCGGGAACTCAGGGTCCACCAGCCAGTCCTGGAGGTAGGTCACCCGCAGGTGCCGCAGGGTGCCGATCCTGCCCTCGGCGACCATGTTCCTCGCGAGCGCGGTCGCCGGGACCCGGCGGTAGTTGAAGCCGACCATCGCCAACTGCCCCCGGCGCTCGGCGGCCTGGGCCGCCGCCGTCATCGCCTCGGCCTCCTCGACGGTGTTCGCGAGGGGCTTCTCGCACAGCACGTGCTTGCCCGCGGCGAGCGCGGCGAGCGCGATCTCGGCATGGCTGTCGCCGGGGGTGCAGATGTCGACGAGGTCGACGTCGTCCCGCTCCACCAGGGCCCGCCAGTCGGTCACGGCCGTGGCCCAGCCGTGCCGGTCGGCGGCCCGGCGCACGGCGTCCGCGTCCCGCCCGCAGATCACGGACAGGACCGGGCTCAGCGGCAGGTCGAAGGCGCGGCCCACGGTGCGCCAGCCCTGGGAGTGGGCGGCGCCCATGAAGGCGTAGCCGACCATGCCGACGCGCAACGGCGGCTTCGCGGCCTCCGGTCCGTCCGGCTGCTGGGGCTGTCCCATACGGATGTCCTCCTCGTCCTGGTGGTGATGGCGCCGTGGGGGGTGCGGGGCGGGTTCGGTCAGCGGAAGCCCGTGGGCATGTACTGGTCGACGTTGTCCTTGTCGACGACGGCCGAGTAGAGCGTCAGGGAGGCCGGGATCTCGAACTCCGAGAGGCCGCCGATGCCCTTGGACTGGCCCAGCGCACGGGCGAGGTCGATCGCGGAGGCGGCCATCGTCGGCGGGTAGAGCACCGTCGCCTTCAGGACGCCGTTGTCCTGCTTGATGGCCTGGAAGGCGGAGAGCGCGCCCGCGCCGCCGACCATCAGGAAGTCGTCGCGGCCCGCCTGCTCGATGGCGCGCAGCGCGCCCACGCCCTGGTCGTCGTCGTGGTTCCACAGGGCGTCGAACTTGGGCTGCGCCTGCAGGAGCTGGGCCATCTTGGCCTGCCCGGACTCGACCGTGAACTCGGCGGCCTGGCGGGCCACCTTCTTGATGTTGGGGTAGTTCTTCAGGGCGTCGTCGAAGCCCTGGGTGCGCTGCTTGGTCAGCTCCAGGTTGTCCAGGCCGGCCAGTTCGACGACCTTGGCGCCCTTCGTGTCCTTGAGCTGCTCGCCGATGTACGTGCCGGCGTTGAGCCCCATGCCGTAGTTGTCGCCGCCGATCCAGCAGCGGTACGCCTGCGGGGAGTTGAAGATGCGGTCGAGGTTGACGACCGGGATGCCGGCCCGCATCGCCTTCAGCCCGACCTGGGTGAGGGCCTTGCCGTCGGCGGGCAGGACGACCAGCACGTCGACCTTCTTGTTGATCAGGGTCTCGATCTGGCCGATCTGGGCGGCGGTGTCGTTGGAGCCCTCGGTGATCTCCAGCGTGACGTCGGAGTACTTCTTCGCGCGGCTCTTGGCGTTGTCGTTGATCGCGTTGAGCCAGCCGTGGTCGGCCTGGGGGCCCGCGAAGCCGATGGTGACGTGCTTGCCGGGCTTGTCGTCGGCGGAGGGCTGGTCGTTCGCGGCCGGCTTCTCGTCCTTGGACTCGTTGCTGGTGCAACCCGCGAGGAAGGCGGTGGCGGAGACGGCCGCGGTCCCGAAGAGCAGGCCTCTGCGACTGGTGGTGGGTGACATGGCACGGGTGGGTTGCGACATGGGTAGTGACCCTTTCCTCAGGTCGTGCTGGCGGTACGGCGCTGGACCAGCACAGCAGCCACGATGATCGCGCCCTTGGCGATCTGCTGGACGTCGCTCTGCAGGTTGTTCAAAGCGAAGATGTTGGTGATCGTCGTGAAGATCAGGACACCGAGCACGGAGCCGGTGATGGTGCCGCGACCCCCGCTGAGCAGCGTGCCGCCGATGATCGCGGCCGCGATGGCGTCCAGCTCGTAGAGGTTGCCGTTGGTGTTCTGGCCGGAGCCGGACAGGATGATCAGCAGGAAGGCGGCGATGCCGCAGCACAGCCCCGACAGCAGGTAGAGGTAGAGGCGCTGGCGCCGTACGTCGATGCCGGCGAGCCGGGCCGCCTCCGCGTTGCCGCCGACGGCCACGGTGCGGCGGCCGAAGGTGGTGCGATTGAGGATCAGCCAGCCGATGACCGTCACGATCGCGAAGACGATCACGAGCGGAGGGACGCCGAGCACGTAGGCGTCGCGCTCCCCCAGGTCCAGGACGCCGCTGATGGTGACGATCTGCGTCTTGCCGTCGGTGATCTGGAGCGCCAGGCCGCGCGCCGAGGCCAGCATGGCGAGGGTGGCGATGAACGGGACCATGCCGCCGTAGGCGATGAGCAGTCCGTTGACCAGGCCGCAGCCGACGCCGACGATCACCGCGGTGAAGAGGATGCCCGCGAAGCCGTACTCCTGGGTGGCCACCGTCGTCGCCCACACCGAGGCGAGCGCGACGATCGCGCCGACCGACAGGTCGATGCCGCCGGAGGTGATGACGAAGGTCATGCCGACGGTGACGACGCCGATGACCGAGGCCTGGGTGAGGACGAGCTGGAGGTTGCGGGTGTCCAGGAACTCGTCCGGTTTGGTGATCCCGCCGATCAGGACCAGCACGGCGAGGACGCCGAGGAGCGAGAGGGTACGGACGTCGGCGCGCGCGAACAGGCCGCGCCAGGACGGCGTCCGGCCCACCGGCGGCACCTTGTCGGTGTTGTCCCGTGGCGGGGAGGCATGCTGCGTCATGAGGCCGGGCTTCCTTCCATGACCAGGTCGAGTACGCGGTGTTCGTCGAGTTCGCGGGCGGGCGCGGTGTGCACGACACGGCCCTCGCGGAGCACCAGGACGCGGTCGGCGAGGCCGAGCACCTCGGGGACCTCGCTGGAGACCAGCAGCACGGCGAGGCCCTCGTCGGCGAGACGGCGGATCACGGCGTACAGCTCGGCGCGGGCGCCGACGTCCACGCCCCGGGTCGGCTCGTCCAGCAGCAGCACCCGGCAGCCGCGCAGCAGCCAGCGCGCCAGGACGGCCTTCTGCTGGTTGCCGCCCGACAGGGTGCGCACCGGCACGGACGGGTTGTCGGGCCGCAGCGACAGCTCGCGGGTGGCCGCCCGCGCCGCTCCGGCCTCGGACTTCCGGTCGATCCAACCGCCGTGCGAGAAGCGGGACATGGAGGACACGGAGACGTTGCGGGTGACGGATTCCAGCATCAGCAGGGCCTGCGCCTTGCGCTCCTCGGGGGCGAGCCCGATCCCGGCGCGGACGGCCGCGCGCACGCTGCCGTTCCGCAACGCCCGCCCGTCGACCCGGACCTGACCCGCGGACGCCTTGCGGGCGCCGTAGATCGTCTCCAGGACCTCCGAGCGCCCGGAGCCGACAAGCCCCGCCAGTCCGACGATCTCGCCGGGGTGGACGTCCAGGTCCAGCGGCTCGAACTCGCCGTGCCGGGTGAGGCCGCGCACCTCCAGCACCGGCGTGCCGGCCGGGGCCGAGGCGGGGCGGTCCGGGAAGACGTACTCCACGTTGCGGCCCGTCATCAGCGCGACCACCTCGCGGGTCGGCGTGGACTTCGCGGGCAGCCCGCCCGCGACGGCCCGGCCGTCCTTCAGCACGGTCACGCGGTCGCCGATCCGCCTGATCTCCTCCAGCCGGTGGGAGATGTAGACGACGGCGACGCCCTCGGCGGTCAGGTCGCCGACGATGCGGAAGAGGTTGTCGACCTCGTCCGGGTCGAGGGCGGCGGACGGCTCGTCCATCACGATGAGCCGTACGTCGTGGGAGAGCGCCCGCGCCATGGACACGATCTGCTGCTGTGCCGCCGACAACTCTCCCACCAGCCGGGCGGGTTCGATCTCCGGATGCCCGAGCCGCCTGAGCAGGGCGGCGGTCGCGTCCTTGGCCGCCTTGGACCGTACGACGAAGCCGGCGGCCGTCGGCTCGTGCCCGAGGTGGACGTTCTCGGCCACCGACAGATGCTCCACCAGGTCGAGTTCCTGGTAGATGGTGGCGATGCCGAGGCGCATGGCGGCGATCGGCGAGCGCAGGGTGACCTCCTCGCCGCGCCAGCTGATGGTTCCGGTGTCGGGCTGGTGGGCGCCGGCCAGCACCTTGATCAGGGTGGACTTGCCGGCGCCGTTCTGGCCGAGCAGGCAGTGCACTTCGCCGGCCTGGACGTCGAGGTCGACGCCGTCGAGGGCCCGGACCCCGGGGAAGGACTTGGTGATGCCGGACATGCTGAGCAGCGGTGGTTCTGGAGCCATGCGGATCCCCTTGGCGGGCGTGCGGGCCGGTTTCAGGGCGTGTTCGGACAGCCGTGTGCAGGGCAGGGCGAAGCGGAGCGCTGTGCGGGGGTGCCCGGTGCGGGCAGGTGCCGGATGCCCGGCGGGAGTTGATGCCGGGTACGAGGTACGGGCCGGTGGTGCGGGTGCGAGCTGGTTACCGGGTACGGACCGAGTGCTTACGCGGGTGAGAACAGGTGGTCGCTGATGAGCCGGGCCGCGCCGATGACTCCGGCGGTCGGTCCCAACTCCCCCAGCACGATGGGCAGGTTGCCCGTCGCCAGGGGCAGCGACTGACGGTAGACCTGGGTGCGGATCGCGGCGAGCAGGGTGTGGCCGAGGCCGGTCACCCCGCCGCCGATCACCACCAGGCCCGGGTTGAAGAAGGAGACCAGTGCGGCGATGACCTGGCCGGTGCGGTTTCCGCCCTCGCGGATCAGATCGAGGGCGGTGGCGTCGCCGGCGGCCGCGGCGGCGGCGACGTCGACGGCGCTCAGGGCGCCGTTCGCCTCCAGCCGGCTCGCGAGTTCCTCCGACCGCCCCTGCTCGGCCGCCTCCACGGCGTCACGGGCGAGGGCCGCCCCACTGAAGTGTGCTTCCAGACAGCCCCGGTTGCCGCAGGCGCACGGGCGTCCGTCGGGCACGGCCTGGATGTGCCCGATGTCGCCCGCGCTGCCCGTCGCCCCGCGGTGGACCTCCCCGCCGGCGACGATGCCGCAGCCGATGCCGGTACCGATCTTGACGCAGAGGAAGTCGCCCACGGAGCGTGCGACGCCCGCGTGCATCTCCCCCATCGCCATCAGGTTCACGTCGTTGTCGACCATGACCGGGCAGCCGAGTTCCTGGCTGAGCGCCTCCCGCACGGGGAAGCCGTCCCAGCCCGGCATGATCGGCGGAGCCACCGGGACGCCCTCGGGGAAGCGGACCGGCCCCGGGACGCCGATGCCGGCCCCGTCGAAGCCCTCCGCGAGCCCGGAGGCCCTCAACTTGGCGGCCATGGACAGGACTTGCTCGAAGACCGCGACCGGCCCCTCGCGTACGTCCATGGGCTGGTTGAGGTGTCCGAGGATCTCCAGCTCGGCGTTGGTGACCGCGACGTCGACCGAGGTCGCGCCGATGTCCACGCCGAGGAAACGCAGTTCGGGATTGAGCCGGATGTTGTGGGAGCGGCGGCCACCGCGCGAGGCGGCGAGTCCGTCGGCCACGGCCAGGCCCGTCTCCAGCAGCCGGTCCACCTCCACGGCCAGCTTGGACCGTGACAGGTCGACCTGGTCGCCCAGCTGCGCACGGGAGTTGGGGCCTCCGTCACGCAACAGCTTGAGCAGCTTGGCCTGGTGAGCATTCGCGGGTCGTGCCGTCATGCGTCTCACGAGCCCCTCCCCGCCTCAATCGGCCACGCCTGTGTTCGGGCTTTCGAGGGGAACGTAGCAGTGGCCGCCGAACCTGGGAAGAAGCTGTGCACGAATTGCTGCCGACTTTCTCCACTGACAGGACAAAGACGGGGACGCGCCGCTCCCCGACCCAACGGCCGTGGGGTGGCTACGACTTCGCGCGCTCGTGGTACGAACGCCGCGTGTGCTCCGTGTGCTCGCGCATCAGCCGGGTGGCCCGCTGCTCGTCCCGCTCCACGATCGCGGCGATCAGCGCGCGGTGCTCGATCCAGGACTGGCTGCCGCGCTGCCTGGCGATCGGCGTGTAGTACCAGCGCACCCGGCGGTCCACCTGGGCGGCCAGCTCGGACAGCACGGCGTTGCCGGCGAGCTCCATGATCTTGGTGTGGAAGCGGGCGTTCATGCCCACGGCGCCGTCCACGTCGTCGGCGGCGACGGCCTTCTCGCCCTCCGCGCACAGGTCCTCGAGGGCCTTGATGCCCGCGGCGTTCGCGTTGGCCGCGGCGAGCCGGGCGGCCTCCGCCTCCAGGAGGGTGCGGACCGTCAGGAGCTGGTCGGCCTCCTCCTCGGTGGGCTCGTGCACGAACGCGCCCTGGGCGGGCCGCAGATCGACCCAGCCCTCGGTGTTCAGGCGCTGCAGCGCCTCGCGCACCGGCTGCCGGGACACCCCGAGATGCCCCGCGAGTTCGCTCTCGACGAGATGCTGGCCGGGCTGCAGCGCGCGCGTGGTGATGAGTTCGAGGAGCGCCTCGTAGACGCGGTCGCGCAGCGGGCCGGGCCGTTCGAGCTTGGGCACCGCGCCCTGCGGCAGTCCTGTCGACAACATCGGTCGGTCCCCCTCCTTGGCGGCACGGAGCAACCTGCAGCCGGAAAGCCAGTATGGATTGTCTTTCGTCTACAGTCTACGGCGCACAGCTGCCAGCCGGACGGGGAGTTGTATGTGTCACACCATGCCGTAGCCGCAGGTCACGGGCAGCGGACGACCTGGCCGGCGTAGGAGAGGTTTCCGCCGAAGCCGAAGAGCAGGACCGGGTCGCCGGTGGAGATCGCGCCCTGTTCGACGAGCTTGGAGAAGGCGAGCGGAATGCTCGCCGCCGAGGTGTTCCCGGACTCGGAGACGTCCCGTGCGACGACGGCGTTGACCGCGCCGAGCTTCTCGGCGAGGGGCTCGATGATGCGCAGGTTCGCCTGGTGCAGCACGACCGCGGCGAGGTCCTCGGGCGCGAGCCCGGCGCGCTCGCAGGCCTTGCGCGCGATGGGCGGCAGCTGGGTGGTCGCCCAGCGGTAGACGCTCTGGCCCTCCTGGGCGAACCGCGGCGGAGTGCCCTCGATCCTTACGGCGTGCCCCATTTCGGGCACCGAGCCCCACAGCACGGGACCGATGCCGGCGTCGTCCGTCGCCTCCACGACGGCGGCCCCCGCGCCGTCGCCGACGAGCACGCAGGTGGTGCGGTCGCTCCAGTCGGTCACCTCGGACATCTTGTCCGCGCCGATGACCAGCGCGCGGCCCGAGGCGCCCGCCCGCACCGCGTGGTCGGCGGTGGCCAGGGCGTGGGTGAACCCGGCGCAGACGACGTTGACGTCCATCGCGGCGGGCGAGGGGATGCCGAGCCGGGCGGCGACCCGGGCGGCCATGTTGGGCGAGCGGTCGACGGCGGTCGAGGTGGCGACCAGCACCAGGTCGATGTCGCCCGGCGCGAGGCCGGCCGCCGCGAGCGCCTTGGCGGCGGCGTGGCCGGCCAGCTCGTCGACCGGCTCGTCGGGCCCGGCGATGTGGCGTGTGCGGATGCCCACCCGCGACGTGATCCACTCGTCACTGGTGTCGACCATGCCCGCCAGGTCCTCGTTGGTGAGCACCCTGGCGGGCTGGTAGTGGCCGACGGCGGCGATGCGCGAGCCGTTCATGCGGTGGTCCCCCTCGTTGCTTTGGGTAGCGGATCCACCAGTCTGATCAGTGACTCACGGGTACGGCGGCAGCCGAGCAGACAGGATTACGGCGTCCGGGTTGTCGGATTCTGTCAGGCTCTCGGACGCCCGAACACCTGCCGAACAGTCACCCGGCGCCGTCTCACCCCGTGAAGAGCTGGGTCGCCTTCTGGATGAGCTCGTACAGGCCGTAGACGAGCGGTGCCCCCACCCACAGCCAGGCGAAGGCGATCAGCGGGCGTCGGTCAGGCGGACTCTGGCTGCTGTCGTGCGACATCGGCGGCCTCCCTCGGCGCGGGGATGTGGTGGCGGGCGTTGACGGGGCGGACCAGCTCGTTGGCGACGAAGCCGACGACGAGCAGCCCGATCATGATGAGGAAGGACACGCCGTACAGGTCGGATCCGTGCTTGCCGGCGCTCTCCTGCCGGTCGGCGATCCAGTTCACGATCAGCGGCCCGAGGACGCCGGCCGTGGACCAGGCGGTGAGCAGCCGGCCGTGGATGGCACCGACCTGGTAGGTGCCGAAGAGGTCCTTGAGGTAGGCGGGCACGGTGGCGAAGCCGCCGCCGTAGAAGGAGAGGATCACCAGCGCGCACAGGACGAACAACGGCTTGGAGGAGTCGCCGAACAGCGCGATCAGCGCGTACATCAGCGCGCCGACGCCCAGGTAGACGCGGTAGATGTTCTTGCGGCCGATCAGGTCGGAGGTGGAGGACCAGCCGATGCGGCCCGCCATGTTGGCGGCGGACAGCAGCGCGACGAAGCCGGCCGCGGCCGAGACCGACACGGGCGTGGAGGTGCCGGCGAAGAAGTCCGTGATCATCGGGGCGGCCTTCTCCAGGATGCCGATGCCCGCGGTCACGTTCATGCACAGCACGAGCCACAGCAGCCAGAACTGCGGGGTGCGCACGGCGCTGCGCGCGGAGACCTGCGGGCCCTGGAGGACGCTCGGCGCGCCTTCGACCGGCTTCTCGGTACGCGGGACCCGCACCAGCAGCACGCCCAGGGACATGAAAACGGCGTACGACAGCCCGTGCACCAGGAACGCGAGCGCGATCCCTGAGCTGTCGGTGCCGAACGACTCCAGCATCTGCGCCGACCACGGCGAGGCGATGAGCGCGCCGCCGCCGAAGCCCATGATCGCGATGCCGGTGGCCATGCCGGGCCGGTCCGGGAACCACTTGATCAGGGTGGAGACGGGCGAGATGTAGCCGATGCCGAGGCCGATGCCGCCGACGAAGCCGTAGCCGAAGACGATCAGCCAGTACTGCTCGGTGGCGGCGCCGAGCGCGGAGAGCAGGAAGCCGGAGGAAAAGCAGATCAGGGCGACGGTCATCGCCCAGCGCGGGCCCTTGCGTTCCACCAGCGTGCCGCCGAACGCTGCCGACAGGCCGAGCATCACGATGCCGAGCTGGAAGGGCAGCGCGCTCTGCGTGCCGCTGAGACCCAGTGCGGACTCGAGGGGCGGCTTGAACACGCTCCAGGCGTAGGCCTGGCCGATGGAGAGGTGGACGGCGAGCGCGGCGGGGGGAACGAGCCAGCGGCTCCAGCCCGCGGGTGCGACGGGGGGACTCATGATCCCGAACCGTAGGCAGTCGCACGGTTGTTGAAAAGGCGACAGGTCGACCGTATGCGGTGAACGGTATCCAGGACGCGACGAACGGTCGGACCGACCGGTTTCCCAAAGCGTGCGCGACCCCTTGCTGCCCCCCTCCCCATACTGTAGACAATATTCAGTCGACGAAGTTCGACGACTCCTCGGTACCCTCGACCGAACGGAGCTCCCTCGTCATGAAAGTCGCAGTCCTCGGCGCCGGTGCGATCGGCGCCTACGTCGGAGCCGCGCTGCATCGCGCCGGCGCCGACGTGCATCTCGTAGCCCGTGGACCGCATCTGGCGGCCATGAGGCAGCACGGAGTCCGGGTGCTCAGCCCGCGCGGCGACTTCACCGCGCGCGCCCACGCCACCGACGACCCGGCCGAGATCGGCCCGGTCGACTACGTCTTCCTCGGCCTGAAGGCCAACTCGTACGCGGCGTGCGGGCCGCTGATCGAGCCACTGCTGCACGGCGGCACGGCGGTCGTCGCCGCCCAGAACGGCATCCCCTGGTGGTACTTCCACCGGCACGGCGGCCCCTACGACGGCCACCGCGTCGAGAGCGTGGACCCGGACGGCGCGGTCAGTGCGGTGCTCGCGCCCGGGCGGGCCGTCGGATGCGTCGTCTACGCGGCGACCGAACTCGAAGAGCCGGGTGTCGTACGGCACTTGGAAGGCACCCGGTTCTCCGTCGGCGAGCCCGACCGCAGCATCTCCGCGCGCTGCACGGAGTTCAGCGAGGCCATGGTCGCCGGCGGGCTGAAGTGCCCGGTGGAGCCGGATCTGCGCAACGACATCTGGCTCAAGCTGCTCGGCAACATCTCCTTCAACCCGATCAGCGCGCTGGCCCGCGCCACCATGCGGCAGATGTGCCTGCACGGCGGCACCCGCAAGGTCATCGAGACCATGATGGCCGAGACGCTCGCCGTCGCCGAGG
>NZ_JBHVGU010000071.1:9069-25793 GCF_042800575.1 Streptomyces sp. NPDC057616 | reverse complement strand
CGGGGGGGGGGGGATGGGTTGGGGCTGAGAGGGAGGAAACGAGAAAGCGGGGGGGGGGAGGGCTAGAAAGGAGGACAGGAGCCCCCCCGCTGCCAGTTGACGCGGCCTTGGCGTCGGGTGCCGTCAGACCTCCACGACCACCGGAAGGATCATCGGCCTGCGGCGATACGTGTCGGAGACCCACTTGCCGAGCGTGCGGCGGATGAGCTGCTGCAGCTGGTGCGGCTCCACCACGCCGTCCTGGGCGGAGCGTTCGAGGACCTCGGTGATCTTCGGGATCACCGCGCCGAAGGCCGAGTCCTCGATTCCCGATCCGCGGGCCTGGACGTGCGGGCCGCCCGTGATCTTGCCCGTGGACGAGTCGACGACCACGAAGACCGAGATGATGCCCTCGTCGCCGAGGATCTTGCGGTCCTTCAGGGCCGGTTCGCCGACGTCACCGACGGAGAGACCGTCGACGTAGACGTAGCCCGCCTGGACCTTGCCCGAGATCTTCGCCTTGCCCTCGACGAGGTCGACGACCACGCCGTCCTCGGCGATGACGATGCGGTCGTGCGGGACGCCGGTGAGGGCGCCCAGTTCGGCGTTGGCCCGCAGGTGGCGCCATTCGCCGTGGACCGGCATCAGGTTCTTCGGCCGACAGATGTTGTAGAAGTACAGGAGCTCGCCGGCCGAGGCGTGGCCCGAGACGTGGACCTTGGCGTTGCCCTTGTGGACGACGTGCGCGCCCCAGCGGGTCAGGCCGTTGATCACGCGGTAGACCGCGTTCTCGTTACCGGGGATGAGCGACGAGGCCAGGATGACCGTGTCGCCGTCGACGATGCGGATCTGGTGGTCGCGGTTGGCCATCCGGGACAGGGCCGCCATCGGCTCGCCCTGGGAACCCGTGCAGACCAGGACCACCTCGTGGTCGGGGAGGTCGTCGAGCGTCTTGACGTCGACCACCAGGCCCGGCGGGACCTTCAGATAGCCCAGGTCCCGGGCGATGCCCATGTTGCGGACCATAGAGCGGCCGACGAAGGCGACCCGGCGGCCGTACTCGTGGGCCGCGTCGAGGATCTGCTGGATGCGGTGGACGTGGCTGGCGAAGCTCGCCACGATGATCCGCTTGCGGGCGCCCGCGAAGACCTGGCGCAGGACGCTGGAGATGTCGCGCTCGGGCGGGACGAAGCCGGGGACCTCCGCGTTCGTCGAGTCGGCGAGGAGCAGGTCGATGCCCTCCTCGCTCAGCCGCGCGAACGCGTGCAGATCCGTGAGGCGGTGGTCCAGCGGGAGCTGGTCCATCTTGAAGTCGCCGGTGTGCACGGCCATTCCGGCCGGCGTGCGGATGGCGACGGCGAGGGCGTCGGGGATCGAGTGGTTGACCGCGATGAACTCGCAGTCGAACGGACCGACGCGCTCGCGGTGCCCCTCGGCCACCTCGAGGGTGTAGGGGCGGATGCGGTGCTCCTGGAGCTTGGCCTCGATGAGCGCGAGGGTCAGCTTGGAGCCGATCAGCGGGATGTCGGGCTTCTCGCGGAGGAGGTAGGGGACGCCTCCGATGTGGTCCTCGTGGCCGTGCGTGAGGACGATGCCGTCGATGTCGTCGAGGCGGTCCCTGATGGACGAGAAGTCCGGCAGGATCAGGTCGATGCCGGGCTGCTCCTCCTCGGGGAAGAGCACGCCGCAGTCGACGATGAGAAGGCGGCCGCCGTACTCGAAGACCGTCATGTTCCGGCCGATTTCACCGAGGCCGCCGAGTGGGGTGACCCGCAGGCCGCCTTCGGGGAGCGGCGGCGGCGAGCCGAGTTCAGGATGCGGATGACTCAAAAGACTCTCCTCACCACACGCGCCACGTACCGGTGGGCACGTGGCGCGCGTGACGTTCGTGCATGAGCAGTTGTCGTTGTGGGGTGCAGGCACCGGTGGCCTGCTTATTCAGTTGTGAAGCCTGTGGTGCCAAGTCTGTTGTCAGAGCTGTACCCCGCCGGCGGCAAGATCGATCTTGAGCTGCGCGATCTCTTCGGGCGTGCACTCGACCATCGGTGCGCGCAGCGGGCCTGCGGGCAGGCCCTGGAGGGCGAGGGCGGCCTTGGTCGTCATGACGCCCTGGGTGCGGAACATGCCCGTGTAGACCGGGAGCAGCTTCTGGTGGATCTCGGTGGCCTTCTGCACGTCGCCGGAGACGAAGGCGTCGACGAGGGCGCGCAGGTCGGGCGTGACGACGTGGCCGACGACCGAGACGAAGCCGACGGCGCCCACGGAGAGCAGCGGCAGGTTCAGCATGTCGTCGCCGGAGTACCAGGCGAGGCCGGAGCGGGCGATGGCCCAGCTGGAGCGGCCCAGGTCGCCCTTGGCGTCCTTGTTGGCGACGACGCGCGGGTGCTCGGCCAGGCGGACGAGCGTCTCCGTGTTGATCGGGACGCCGCTGCGGCCGGGGATGTCGTAGAGCATGACCGGCAGTTCGGTGGCGTCGGCCACGGCCTTGAAGTGCCGGTACAGGCCCTCCTGCGGGGGCTTGTTGTAGTACGGCGTGACGACGAGCAGGCCGTGTGCGCCGACCCTCTCGGCGGCCCTGGCCAGCTCGATGCTGTGGTGCGTGTCGTTCGTGCCGACGCCGGCCACCACGTGGGCCCGGTCGCCGACGGCCTCGAGGATCGCCCGTACGAGATCCGCTTTCTCCGCGTCGCTGGTGGTCGGGGACTCACCGGTGGTGCCGTTGATGATCAGGCCGTCGTTGCCTGCGTCCACCAGGTGGGTGGCGAGCCGCTGTGCGCCGTCGAGGTCAAGTGCGCCGTCCGCCGTGAAGGGCGTGACCATGGCGGTGAGGACCCTCCCGAAGGGGGTCTGCGGAGTCGAGGTCGGAGCCATGGGTAACACGCTACTCGCTGCTCCGTGTGCGGTCTGCCCTAGGGGTGCGGGATAAGTCAGGACAAATGCGGAGCCCGGTACTGCCTGCTCGGGGGTTCAAGCAGTACCGGGTCCGTTTGATCAGGCTAGATGAACTTCTCCAAAAGCCGCAATACGGACACTTCGCCGGACTGGCCCGTACGTCTGCGCCCCGTCGGGGAGATGGGATTCGCTACGGCGCCACACGGCCGTTCGCGTTGAAGGCGGCGTACGTGAGCGGCATCAGCTTGGCCCACTCGGCCTCCATCTTCTCGCCCACCATCTCGATCTCGCGCTGCGGGAAGGAGGGGACCTTCGCCAGCTCGTGCTGGGTGCGCAGGCCGAGGAAGTGCATCAGCGAGCGGGCGTTGCACGTGGCGTACATCGAGGAGAACAGGCCCACCGGCAGGACGGCGCGGGCGACCTCGCGGGCGACACCCTCCGCGAGGAGCTTCTGGTAGGCCGTGTACGCCTGCTCGTACGACTCCGTCAGCACACTGGTGACCGCAGCGTGTTGCGCCGGAGTGCCTTCGACGAAGACGTACTTCCCCGGCCGGCCTTCCTGCACGAGCTTGCGCGACTCGCCGGGGACGTAGAAGACCGACTCGAGCTCCCGGTAGCGGCCCGACTCCTCGTTGTACGACCAGCCCACGCGGTGCCGCATGAACTCACGGAAGACGAAGATGGGGGCGCTGATGAAGAACGTCATCGAGTTGTGCTCGAACGGGCTGCCGTGCCGGTCGCGCATCAAGTAGTTGATCAATCCCTTGGACCGCTCGGGGTCCTTCTGAAGCTCCTCCAAGGACTGCTCGCCCAGGGTCGAGACGCGGGCAGCGAAGAGGACGTCGGCGTCCGATGCGCTGGATTTCACCAGCTCAACGGTGACATCACTGCGCATGAACGGCTTGGGGGCATCGCCGGAGGTCACGGGAGTCCTTCCATCACGTCTTGGGTTCGCGCCCACTGTACGGGGCAGCCCGCGACCACCGGGGCAGCACCTGGAGTCTGTGACTTGTCGGGAATACGGCACCTTTTGGGGCTCTCGTGCGTCTGTGTAGGTGACAGTCATCAGTTCGATCCCCGAGGGGAGAAGTGCCGTCCATGTTCCGTCGTCGTGAGCCTGTCCCGTTCGCCTTCGTCGCCGAGGCCGACCGGTTTCGCGGCAATGTCGCCCCGCCGCCCCGTGAGCGGGCCTCGTTCGGTCAGCTGGCCGGGCGGTCGCTGCTGGGGCTGACCATCCTCGCCGGGCTCGTGGGCTCGCTGGTCCTCGGTATGCCGGCGCTGTCCACCGACACGCACACACCGGCCCAGCAGTCCCAGGCCTCCCAGGGGCGCTGACTCCTTCGGACCCCCAAGGCTGGTGAGCTGGGACACCGCCGGATAACCTCACCGGGCACAGCCCACGTATGGAACGAGTGAGGACCAGCCGTGCCCCTGCCCTTCCTGACGGCCGACCGCGCTTTCGACGCAGCCGACGATCTCGCGCTGCCGTATCACGACCGTGACCGCTGGCAGCGCCCCTACCGGCCCGGCCCGTGGCGCGTGGGTGCCGCGGCGCTGTGGCTGCTGCTCGCGTCGTTCGTGCTGTTCGCCGCCGTCATCATCGCGTTCACGGGGTCGGCCGCCGAGGCCGCCGTGGTCTTCGGCATCGCGCTGGCCGTCATCGTGGGCGCGCTGAGGCTGCTGCGCGTGGGCGCCTGGGTGAGCACGCGCGGGCTGCGCCATGTGGGCTTCTTCGCCACGCGGACGACGCCCTGGGCCGAGGTCGTCGCCGTGCGCACGGTGCAGCAGCCGGTGCGCTGGCTCGGCCTGCCGCGCACGGTGCAGGGGCAGGCGCTGATCCTGGTCCGCCGGGGCCGCGCGGAGCAGGAGGCACCGGTGCTGATGACCACGCACAACGGCGACTTCCTGGCGCGGCACGGGTCGTTCGACCGGGCGGCCGACATGATCGAGGCGTGGGCGGCGGAGAACGGGCGGCACTGACCCGGCACGCACACCACTCACGGCGAAGGGGCCGGCCCGCGGCAGTGCGGGCCGGCCCCTTCGGCGTACGGGAGGCGGGCGGCTAGGCGCCGATCGGCCTGCCGTCGTGCAGCGCGATCGCCCGCTGCATCGCCTTGCGGGCGCGCGGGGTGTCGCGGGCGTCGTGGTAGGCGACCGCGAGCCGGAACCAGCTGCGCCAGTCGTCGGGCGCCGACTCCGTCTCGGCCTTGCGCTTGGCGAAGACCTCGTCGGCGGAGTCGCGGTCGATCCGGCCGGAGGGCGTGCGCTGGAGCTCGTCGACGGGCAGGCCGCCCTCGGCGTCGAGCTCGGCGGCCAGGGCGTTGGCCCGGCGGACGAACTGGGTGTTCTTCCACAGGAACCACAGGCCGATCACCGGCAGGATCAGGACCGCCACACCGAAGGTGACCGTGATGGCCGTGCCGGACTGGATGAGCATGACGCCGCGGCTGCCGACCAGGACGAAGTAGAAGACCAGGACGGCGGCCGTGATGACGTAGGAGATCTTCGCGCGCATGACGGTCGGTCGCTCAGCCCAGGTCCAGGAAGTGTTCCAGGCCGAAGGTCAGGCCCGGGGTCGTCACCACGCGGCGGGCGCCGAGCAGGATGCCCGGCATGAAGCTGCTGTGGTGCAGGGAGTCGTGGCGGACGGTCAGCGTCTCCCCCTCCCCGCCGAGCAGGACCTCCTGGTGGGCGAGGAGCCCGCGCAGGCGCACGGCGTGCACCGGGACGCCGTCGACGTTCGCGCCGCGCGCGCCGTCGAGCGCCGTCTCGGTGGCGTCCGGCGCGGGCGCCGAGCCGGCCTTCCGGCGGGCCTCGGCGATCAGCTGGGCGGTGCGCGTGGCGGTGCCGGAGGGGGCGTCCACCTTCTTCGGGTGGTGCAGCTCGACGACCTCGACGGACTCGAAGTACGGCGCGGCGATCTGCGCGAACTTCATCGTCAGGACTGCGCCGATCGAGAAGTTGGGCGCGATCAGCACACCGGTGCGCGGGGAGGCGCCAAGCCAGCCGTTCAGCTGCGCGAGGCGCTCGTCGGTCCAGCCCGTCGTACCGACGACCGCGTGGATGCCGTGGCCCACGCAGTACTCGAGGTTGGCCATCACCGAGTCGGGGGTGGTCAGCTCGACCGCGACCTGGGCGCCGGTCTCCGCGAGGGTCTCCAGTTTGTCGCCCCGGCCGAGGGCGGCCACCAGCTCCATGTCCTCGGCCGCCTCGACGGCCCGCACCGCCTCGGAGCCGATGCGGCCCTTCGCGCCGAGGACCGCCACGCGCAGCTTGCTCATGTCTCTTGCTTCCTTACGGGAGTTGTCGACGACGGATGTCAGGCGACGGCGTCGTGCAGACGGGACGCCTGCTTGTCCTTGAGCGGGCCGATGACCGACAGGGAGGGCCGCTGCCCCAGGATGTCGCGGGCGACCGCGCGGACGTCGTCGGGGGTGACCGACGCTATCCGGGTCAGCATGTCGTCGACGGACATCTGCTCGCCCCAGCACAGTTCGCTCTTGCCGATACGGTTCATCAGCGCGCCCGTGTCCTCGAGACCCAGGACCGTGGAACCGCGGAGCTGGCCGATGGCGCGGCCGATCTCCTCGTCGGTCAGACCGTGCTCGGCGACGTGGTCGAGCTCGTCGCGGCAGATCTTCAGCACGTCGTGGACCTGCGAGGGCCGGCAGCCGGCGTAGACGCCGAACAGGCCGCAGTCGGCGAAGCCGGAGGTGTACGAGTACACGCTGTAGGCCAGGCCGCGCTTCTCGCGGACCTCCTGGAACAGGCGGGAGGACATGCCGCCGCCGAGGGCGGTGTTCAGCACGCCGAGGGCCCAGCGGCGGTCGTCCGTGCGGGCCAGGCCGGGCATGCCGAGGACGACGTGCGCCTGTTCGGTCTTGCGGCCGAGCAGTTCCACGCGGCCCGAGGTGCGGATCGCGCGCCGGCCGTCGCGCGGGGCGACGGGGGTGGCCCCGGGGTCGCCCAGGGCGCCCGCCTTCTCGAAGGCGGCACGGACCTGCCGTACGACCTTGGCGTGGTCGATGTTGCCCGCGGCGGCCACGACCAGGTGGGTCGGGTCGTAGTGCTTGCGGTAGAAGCGGCGGATGCGGTCCGCGGTGAGGGCGTTGACCGTGTCGACCGTGCCGAGGACCGGGCGGCCGAGGGCGTTGTCGCCGAACATCGTGTGCGCGAACAGGTCGTGCACGCAGTCGCCCGGGTCGTCCTCGGTCATGGCGATCTCTTCGAGGATCGCGCCCCGCTCGACGTTGACGTCCTCTTCGAGGATGAGCGAGCCCGTCAGCATGTCGCAGACGACGTCTATGGCGAGGGGCAGGTCGGTGTCGAGCACGCGCGCGTAGTAGCACGTGTACTCCTTCGCCGTGAACGCGTTCATCTCGCCGCCCACCGCGTCCACGGCGGCGGAGATGTCCAGCGCGGACCTGCGCCCGGTGCCCTTGAAGAGCAGGTGCTCCAGGTAGTGCGTGGCGCCGTTCAGCGCGGGGGTCTCGTCGCGGGAGCCGACGTGCGCCCAGATGCCGAAGGTCGCGGAGCGGACCGAGGGCAGGGTCTCGGTGACGATGCGCAGGCCGCCCGGGAGGGTGGTCTTGCGGACCGTGCCGATGCCGTTCTCCCCCTTGATGAGGGTTTGGGTACGGGCGACGGCCCGCGCCTCCGAGGAGGTGCGGGCCGTCGCCTTGAAGCCACGGGACGTCACTTGTCGCCGTCGTCCTTCTTCTCGTCGCCTTCTTCGCCCTCGATGACCGGGATCAGGGAGAGCTTGCCGCGGGAGTCGATCTCGGCGATCTCGACCTGGACCTTCTGGCCCACACCGAGGACGTCCTCGACGTTCTCCACGCGCTTGCCGCCGGCGAGCTTGCGGATCTGCGAGATGTGCAGCAGACCGTCCTTGCCCGGGAGCAGCGACACGAACGCACCGAAGGTGGTCGTCTTCACGACCGTGCCCAGGTAGCGCTCGCCGACCTCCGGCATGGTCGGGTTGGCGATGCCGTTGATCGTCGTACGGGCGGCCTCGGCGGCCGGGCCGTCGGCGGCACCGATGTAGATGGTGCCGTCGTCCTCGATCGTGATCTCGGCGCCGGTGTCCTCCTGGATCTGGTTGATCATCTTGCCCTTGGGGCCGATGACCTCACCGATCTTGTCGACCGGGATCTTGACCGTGATGATCCGCGGCGCGTTCGGGGACATCTCGTCCGGCGTGTCGATCGCTTCCATCATCACGTCGAGGATGTGGAGGCGGGCGTCACGGGCCTGCTTGAGGGCGGCGGCCAGGACGGAGGCCGGGATGCCGTCCAGCTTGGTGTCGAGCTGGAGGGCGGTCACGAACTCCTTGGTGCCGGCGACCTTGAAGTCCATGTCGCCGAAGGCGTCCTCCGCACCGAGGATGTCGGTGAGGGTGACGTAGTGCGTCTCGCCCTCGATCTCCTGGGAGATGAGGCCCATCGCGATACCGGCGACCGGGGCCTTCAGCGGCACACCGGCGTTCAGCAGCGACATGGTGGAGGCGCAGACCGAGCCCATGGACGTCGAGCCGTTGGAGCCGAGGGCCTCGGACACCTGACGGATCGCGTACGGGAACTCCTCGCGCGTGGGCAGCACCGGCACGAGCGCGCGCTCGGCGAGGGCGCCGTGGCCGATCTCGCGGCGCTTCGGGGAACCGACGCGGCCGGTCTCACCGGTGGAGTACGGCGGGAAGTTGTAGTTGTGCATGTAGCGCTTGCGGGTGACCGGCGACAGGGTGTCCAGCTGCTGCTCCATGCGGAGCATGTTGAGGGTGGTGACGCCCAGGATCTGGGTCTCGCCACGCTCGAACAGCGCGGAACCGTGCACGCGCGGGATGGCCTCGACCTCGGCGGCCAGCGTGCGGATGTCGGTGACACCGCGGCCGTCGATGCGCTTCTTCTCCTTGATGACGCGCTCACGGACCAGGGACTTGGTCAGCGAGCGGTACGCGGCGGAGATCTCCTTCTCGCGGCCCTCGAACTCCGGCAGGAGCTTCTCGGCGGCCAGGCCCTTGACGCGGTCCAGCTCGGCCTCGCGCTCCTGCTTGCCGGCGATGGTGAGCGCCTGCGCGAGCTCGGGCTTGACGGCGGCGGTCAGCGCCTCCAGGACGTCGTCCTGGTAGTCGAGGTAGATCGGGAACTCGCCGGTGGGCTTGGCGGCCTTGGCGGCGAGGTCCGACTGGGCCTTGCAGAGCACCTTGATGAAGGGCTTCGCGGCCTCGAGACCGGCGGCGACGACCTCCTCGGTGGGCGCCTCGGCACCGCCCTTGACGAGCTGGATGGTCTTGTCGGTGGCCTCGGCCTCGACCATCATGATCGCGACGTCGCCGTCCTCCAGGACGCGGCCGGCGACCACCATGTCGAAGACGGCGTCCTCGAGCTCGGTGTGCGTCGGGAACGCGACCCACTGGCCGTTGATCAGCGCGACACGGGTGCCGCCGATCGGGCCGGAGAAGGGCAGACCGGCCAGTTGCGTCGACGCGGACGCGGCGTTGATCGCCACGACGTCGTACAGGTGGTCGGGGTTGAGGGCCATGATCGTCTCGACGACCTGGATCTCGTTGCGCAGGCCCTTCTTGAAGGACGGGCGCAGCGGGCGGTCGATCAGACGGCAGGTGAGGATCGCGTCCTCGGAGGGGCGGCCCTCACGGCGGAAGAAGCTGCCGGGGATCTTGCCGGCGGCGTACATCCGCTCCTCGACGTCCACCGTCAGCGGGAAGAAGTCGAGCTGGTCCTTGGGGTTCTTGGAGGCGGTGGTGGCCGACAGCACCATGGTGTCGTCGTCCAGGTACGCCACGGCGGAGCCGGCGGCCTGCTTGGCCAGGCGGCCCGTCTCGAAGCGGATGGTGCGGGTGCCGAAGGAGCCGTTGTCGATGACGGCCTCGGCGTAGTGGGTCTCGTTCTCCACTAGCGTTTTCTCCTCGTCTTCGTCCCTCCTCGCCCGTGTGGCGGGGGGACGGTTGCGGAGAAGCGCTCCGTCTGGTGCGGGCCGGTCTTCGATCGAAGCACCCGGGGTTCGCATTCTCCGGGGGCCACTACCGAGGACCGGCGGCGGCGAGGCAGCGCTTCTCCTCGTTTCCTCTCGTGATGTTTGCCCCTGTGGGCACGGCACATCACGCTGTGTCGTACGTATTGCGTTGTGCTACCACACTACAAAGCGGGAGTGACACTCCGCACGTTTCCGTACGTACGGCAAAGGGAGCGGTCCCCACACTCTCGGGAACCGCTCCCTTCACGGCGTCTTACTTGGCGCCCGCCGCACCGCGGCGGATGCCCAGGCGGTCGACCAGCGTACGGAAGCGCTGGATGTCCTTCTTCGCCAGGTACTGCAGCAGGCGACGGCGCTGACCGACCAGGATGAGCAGACCACGGCGGGAGTGGTGGTCGTGCTTGTGGGTCTTGAGGTGCTCGGTCAGGTCCGAGATCCGGCGCGAGAGCATGGCGACCTGGACCTCGGGGGAGCCGGTGTCGCCCTCCTTCTGGCCGAACTCGGCGATGATCTGCTTCTTCGTGGCGGCGTCGAGCGACACGCGTACTCCTCGTGGTCTTCTGATGGCCTTCGAGTGCCCCCGGTCTTTGTCTCGGGGGAGCTTCCGTTACTCGGAAGGCGGGGATCCGCTGGGCGCGGCCTCCAGGGCCTGCAGTTTCCTGCGGTGGCTCCGGGGGTGCGTACACAAACGGCCGTCAGCCAGGGTACCAGGGAGTCGGGGGCGCTCCGGCCCCGGCTGCGCGAAGGCGGGGGAAACCGGGAGAAAGACGGAAGCGGGCACCGACGCCCCCACTAGTGTGAGCGCACAGATCGTTCGCGTACGCCGGGAACGCGTACGCAGGGAAGGGGTCGCTGCGCATGGCCGAGACGGAAGAGCAGATCAAGGCGCGCAAGGAGCGGGAGCGGGACGAGCTGTACGCCCTGGACATCTCCGGCGTGACCTGGCAGAGCGCGCCCGGCACGGAGGAGCACGAGGAGCGGGTCGAGATCGCCTACCTTCCCGACGGCGCCGTGGCCATGCGCTCCTCGCTCGACCCGGGCACGGTGCTGCGCTACACGGAGGCCGAGTGGCGCGCCTTCGTCCTGGGCGCGCGGGACGGCGAGTTCGACCTGGAGTCCGCGCCGCGAAACGGCAGCCGGGCGGCCGACGCGTAGGTCCGTCGCGGGACGGGCTGGAACGGGACCGGGTGGGACCGGGTGAGGTCCCGTCCCGCCGCGGTGCTCGTCCCGTCGGCCGTCACTTCGCCGCGTTGCTCTCGATGCCGAGGACCAGGTACACCCATCGGGGCTGCCCCTTGGCCGGGCCGTCGGCCTTCTTGACGCCGAAGAAGAGGCGTCCGTCCTCGACGACGGTGTCGTTGTACTCCGTCATCGTCATCAGCTCGGCCTCCTGGGGCAGCTCGTAGTAGAAGTACGGCGTCTCCCTGCCCGTCCGCGGGTCCAGGGCGACCAGCGCCGAGGGCGAGATGTGGTCGTCGGTCTGGCGCAGGGCGAGGAGCCGGCCGCCGCTCATCCGCACCGGATACAGCAGCGAGCCCGCGCCGGAGTCGAACTTCTTGGTGGTGTTCCCGGTCGCCAGGTCGAAGCCGATGATCCAGTTGGAGTTGGCCTTGTCACCCGACTCCTTGCTGCGCAGGAAGACCTGGCCGTCGCCGACCGCGACGGTCGGGCAGTCGTCGGTGGCGAGGTAGTCGTCGTAGGAGCACTCGCCCACGTACGTGCCGCTCTGGAGGCGGATCGTGGCGCGGTTCCTGCCCCGGTCGTCGAGGGAGAGCATCTCGGAGATGCCGATCTGGCCCGCCTGGACGGCGAGGACGGCCGGCTGCGCGGACGGGATGTTCAGGTCCCGGATGCCCTTCGCGGCGGAGTAGGTCCACAGCACCCTGCCGGTCCTCGGGTCCACCTTGCGCGCCTTGTAGGTGACGGCGTCCGTCGAGTCGGCGGGCGCGTCGTCGTGCCAGCACTCCTGGCGCACGAGCAGCGCGCCGCCGCCCGCGGCGCCCATGTCCTGGCAGGAACCGGTGGACGTCGTGCGCCACAGCCGCCGGCCGGTGTCCATGCTGTAGCCGTCGGTGCCGCCGCCCCAGGTGACGGCGACCGTGCCGTGGGTCAGGGTCACGCTCGGGGTGTCCTGGTCGTCGCCGCCCGTCGCGAGGCCCTGGGCGTCCCCGAACTTGGAGTAGGGGAAGTCGGTCTCCCAGATCTCGCGGCCGTCGTCGAGGTCGAAGAAGGCGACGTGGTTGCAGTAGGCGCCGCCGCGGTCGTTGGCGCGGAAGAGGACGGCGGTGCGGTTCTCGCCGGTGACATGGCGGGTGTAGCCGCAGATCGGGCCGTCCAGCGGGAGCTTCCACTTCTCGTCGCCCGGGGAGGCGTCGGTGCCGACGGGCAGGCCGATGACGGTCTTGTTGATGCCCTTGGCGAGGATCTCGCCGGTCGCCCACATGCCGGGCATCTCGTAGTGCTCGCCCGGGCTCATGTCGTCCACCGAGAAGCGGAAGGCCATCTTTCCGGTGGTGCTCGCGGGCCGGCGTTCGACGGTCTCGCGTACGTCGAGCCGGCCCTGGCCGGCGGTGGCCGGCTTGTCCGTCTTCGTGCCGCCGCCACCGCCCCACAGGAGCCACCCGCCCGTGCCCACCGCCGCGACGAGGACGAGGACGAGCGGCAGCAACAGCCACGTGCGGCGGCGCCTTCGCTCCTGCGTGCCCGCGTTCAGTGCGGACTGGGTGTACATCGAGGGGGGCGGGCCGAAGCTCACGCTGGGGTCCTTTTCCTGTGCGGCGGTCATGGAGGATTCCGCGAAGTGGCCGCGGAAGCGCCCCCACTATGCCGTTCGGTGTGATCACGTACGCGGGCGGGTGAGGTTCGCGGGCGTCAGGAAGCTTGTGCGGTACGGCAGTTCGGGGGGATCGCGTGTGACCGCTTCCCTTCACGTTGTGCGCGGGGAGTTCACGAACAAAGCCCGATTTGTTCACCAATACGTAGGCTGCGTAGGCCACTTCTGCGCTGGTTGTGACGCAGCGGTCAGTCGCTCATGGGTGGGCGGGCCTGCCGGGATGACGCTTGTGGTGATTAGGCTGGGAGAGTGCGCGTCGCCGGAACCACGGACCAGGCGGCGACGGCTCAGGGGGAAAGCCGGTGGAATCGGACGACCTCAGAACGACACAGGACGACAAGCAAGGGTCGCCCCAGCACGGCATGAGGGTGCTCGAGCACACCAGGAGGAATTGTGAGCAGCGATCGGGACGGGATCCGCGGGGGCTGGGCCACACCCGGCGATGACCAGCCCGACGCGGAGTCCGCCGTCGAGACGACGGGCGAGTTCACCATCGACTACGCGCCGCCCGCCTGGTACACGCAGAACGCGTCCGAGGGCGCGGGCGGTGGCGCCGGCAGCGGCGGTGACGCCGCGTCCGGGGGCGCGTCGTCCGGCGGTACGGCGCCGACGGCGGGCGGTGCGTCCGGTCCCGGTGCCGGGCAGCCCGGGGCCGCGCCGGGGACTCCGCCCGCCGCGGGGTCTCCCTCCGACTTCTCGCTCTCCTCGCTGCCGGGGCTGACCCCGCCGGCGCACTCGATGCCGCGGCCGGGCGCGTCCGACGGTCCGAGCTCGGCGCCGGCGCCCGGAGCGCCGTTCACGCCGCCTCCGCCTCCTCCCGCGCCTGCGCCCGGGGCACCCTTCACGCCTCCGGCGCCGGCGCCTGGGGCGCCCTTCACTCCGCCTGCGCCTGCACCCGGGCCTGGCGCGCCCTTCACTCCTCCTGCGCCCTCTGCGCCGCCCACTCCGCCCGCGCCTCCCGCGGCGCCGAGCGGTGGGCCCGGTGCGGTGCCCAAGCTTCCGGTGGGGAGCGGGTTCGAGCCTCAGCCGTCGTCCGGGGAGGCCGCGGGTTCCGCTCCCGAGGAGGAGCCCGGGAGCGGTGATCTGGAGAGCGGCGCCACCATGCGCTTCTCCTCCGTCGCGCTGAAGCGGGAGATCGCGGAGCGCGCGGCCGCCGCCGAGGCCCAGGCCAAGCTGTGGCAGCCGGGCGGGGGCGACGTGGCGAACACGGTTCCCGAAGAGCCGGAGGCCGACGAGGTCGCGGGCGAGGGCGCGGACTCGGCTGAGGACGCGTCCACGGATGGGACTGCGGACTTGTCCACGGCTGCGACCGCGGCTGCGGACGCGTCTACGGCTGCGGCTGCGGCTGCGGAGACCGACTCCGAGGGTGACGCCGTCGCTGCCGACGAAGACGACGAAGGCGGTGCCGAGTCCGGCGCGTCCGGCTCCGCCGACGTGGCCGAACTCCCGGAATCCGTCGACGAGTCGGCGGACGGCGAGGACGACTCCCCCGAGGACGTCGAGGAGCCCGCGGCTGTCGCGTCCGAGGACGACGGTTCGGAGGAGGACGACGCAGCTCCGGCGGAGGCCGAGGCTGACCAGGCGAACCAGACGGACCGGGCGAACCAGACTGACCAGACGGCCGAGGCGGAGACCGAGGCCCCGTCCGAGCCCGCCGGCGTGGTGGTCGAGGACGCGGTGCCCGAGCGCCCCGAGCCCTCCGACGCCGTACCCGCCGACGCCGTGTCCGAGAATGCGGTCTCCGGGAACTCCGCTTCCGAGGACAGCGCACCGCAGGACGCCGCTTCGCAGGCCGACGAGCCCCAGGACGCGACTCCTCAGGCCGAGGCACCACAGGCCGAGGAACCTCAGGACGCCGTTCCCGGCGCGGCCGACGCCCCGCAGGACGCGCCGCCCGCCTGGACTCCCCCACCGGCCCCGCAGGGCGGGCTGCCGCCGTTGCCGCCCTCGTACCAGCCCGCCGCGCCCGCTCCGGCCGCGCACTGGCCCGCGCAGACGCAGCAGCCCCCGCAGCCCGCTCCCCCGGCGCCCGCGGCGCAGCAGCCCTCGGCCGCCGCGCCGGGTCAGCCGCCCGTACCGCCGCAGCAGCAGCAGCCGGCGCAACAGCCCCCGCAGCAGCCGCACTTCCAGCCGCAGGCCCCGCAGCCGGCGCCCGCGGCGTGGAACCAGCCGCCCGCTCCCGCGCCCAACCCGCAGGGCGGCTACGGCTTCCCGCAGCCCGGCGACGCCCCGGCCCCGCCGCCGAACGCACCCGGCGGTTACGGCTTCCCGAACCCGGGCGCCCCGGCACCCGCGGCCCCGCCGGCCCCCAACACCCCGGCGCAGCAAGGTGGTTACGGCTTCCCGCAGCCCCCGGCACCGCAGCCGCAGCCGCAGCCGCAGCCCGGCGTGCCCCCGCAGCAGCAGCCGCACCCTCCGGCACCGGCACCGGCACCGGCACCGCAGCCGCCCGCCCCCAACACCCCCGGTGGTTACGGCTTCCCGCAGCCCCCGGCCCAGCCCGGTGCCGCCCCGCAGACGCACCCCCAGCCGAACCAGCAGGCGCCCCAGGCACCGCAGACGCCGCAGGCCCCCGTCGACCCGCGGGCCGGGGCCGCGTGGCCGCAGCCCGTGCAGCACGACCAGCGGCAGGTGACCAACCCCGGTGCCGCGCCCCTGGGTTACACCGCCGCCGTGGAGCTGTCCTCGGACCGGCTGATCAACAAGAAGCAGAAGGCGAAGAGCGGGCGGCCCGCGGCCGCGCCGAGCCGGTTCAAGCTCGGCGGGAAGAAGGAGGAGGCCGAGCGGAACCGCAAGCTCGAGCTGATCCGGACGCCCGTGCTGTCCTGCTACCGGATCGCCGTCATCAGCCTCAAGGGCGGTGTGGGCAAGACCACGACCACCACCGCGCTCGGCTCGACGCTCGCCACCGAGCGCCAGGACAAGATCCTCGCGATCGACGCCAACCCCGACGCCGGCACGCTCGGCCGCCGGGTGCGCCGCGAGACCGGGGCCACCATCCGTGACCTCGTCCAGGCGATCCCGTACCTCAACTCGTACATGGACATCCGGCGGTTCACCTCGCAGGCGCCGTCCGGGCTCGAGATCATCGCCAACGACGTCGACCCGGCCGTCTCCACGACGTTCAACGACGAGGACTACCGGCGCGCGATCGACGTGCTCGGCAGGCAGTACCCTGTCATCCTCACGGACTCCGGCACCGGTCTGCTCTACAGCGCCATGCGCGGTGTGCTCGACCTCGCCGACCAGCTCATCATCATCTCGACGCCGTCCGTGGACGGTGCGAGCAGCGCCAGTACGACGCTGGACTGGCTGTCCGCGCACGGATACGCCGACCTGGTGTCGAGGTCCCTCACCGTCATCTCCGGTGTCCGCGAGACCGGCAAGATGATCAAGGTGGAGGACATCGTCAGCCACTTCGAGACGCGCTGCCGCGGTGTCGTGGTCGTGCCCTTCGACGAGCACCTCGCCGCGGGCGCCGAGGTCGACCTCGACATGATGCGGCCCAAGGTGCGGGAGGCGTACTTCAACCTCGCCGCGATGGTCGCCGAGGACTTCGTACGGCATCAGCAGATGCACGGCCTGTGGACGAACGACGGCAACCCGCCGCCGGTCGCCGCCCCGCCGATGCCGGGCCAGCCGTACGCCCCCGGTCAGCCGGTTCCCGGCCAGCACGTTCCCGGGCAGCAGGTCCCGGGCCGGCCCGGGCAGCCGTACCCGCAGGCGCCCCAGCCGCCGCAGCCCGGACAGCAGCCGTACCCGCAGCCGGGCCAGCAGCCCTACCCGCAGCCGGGCCAGCCCTACGCCCAGCCGGGACAGCCTCCGGTCCAGCAGCCGCCCGCGCAGCCCGGGCAGCCGTACCCGCCGCAGCCGGGAGCACCCGAGCAGCCCGGGTACGGCTACCCGCAGGCTCCTCCCCCGCCGCCGCAGCAGTAGCCCGTGAACGACGAAGGGGCGGGGGGGGGGGAAAGAAAAGGGAGAACATTCCTCTCCATCAGAAAGAACAATCGAAAGCAGACACCAACTT
>NZ_JBHVGU010000071.1:0-8989 GCF_042800575.1 Streptomyces sp. NPDC057616 | reverse complement strand
AGAAAAGAGAAGGGAGGGGGGACACCCCCCAACACCCCCCCCCCCCACCACGAAGAAGGCAGAAGGGAAAGAGAGAGGGGGGGCCGGTCCCCAAACCCCCCCCCCCCCCCTTCGTCGTCGCAGGAAGAACTACTCGGCGGCCGCCACCAGTTCGCGGCACCGCTTGACATCCTCGCCCATCTGCTCGAGCAGGGCCTCCAGCGAGTCGAACTTCGCCTGGCCGCGCACGAAGGAGAGAAAGTCGACGGCCACGTGCAGGCCGTACAGGTCGAGGCCGACGCGGTCGATGGCGTACGCCTCCACCGTGCGCTCGGTGCCGTCGAACTGCGGGTTGGTGCCGACGGAGATCGCCGCCGGCATCGCCTCGCCCTGGGCGTGCAGCCAGCCGGCGTAGACACCGTCGGCGGGGATGGCGGTGTGGGGCAGCGTCTCGACGTTGGCCGTCGGGAAGCCCAGTTCACGGCCGCGCTGGGCGCCGCGCACCACCACGCCCTCCACCCGGTGCGGACGGCCCAGGATCTCCGCCGCGCCCTCGACGTCGCCCCCGGCGACCAGGCGCCGGGTCAGGGTGGAGGAGAAGGGCTCGCCGCCGCCCGCCTCGCCGCTCACGTACAGGTCGACGACCTCGACGTCGAAGTCGTAGACCTTGCCCTGCTCGACGAGGAAGTCGACGTTGCCCGCGGCCTTGTGGCCGAAGCGGAAGTTGGGGCCCTCGACGACCGCCTTGGCGTGCAGCTTGTCGACCAGGACCTTGACCACGAAGTCGGCCGGCGACAGCTTCGAGAACTCGGTGGTGAAGGGGAGGATGAGGACCGCGTCCACACCCAGCCCGGCCATCAGCTCGGCGCGGCGGTGGTGCGGGGCGAGCAGCGGCGGGTGGCTGCCCGGGCGGACGACCTCGCTGGGGTGCGGGTCGAAGGTGACGACCACGGAGGGAACGCCCAGCTCCCGCGCGCGGTCCACGGCATGCCGGATGATCAGCTGGTGACCGCGGTGGACGCCGTCGTAGGAACCGATGGTGACGACGCTGCGCCCCCAGTCCTCGGGGATGTCCTCCAAGCCACGCCAGCGCTGCACTGTGACCGCTCCTCGAACCCGTATCCGTATCTTTCGACCTCTTACGCAGGTCTAAGGGTGCCATGCCGGGCGCGAACCGCCCTCATCGGCATGGTGGCTGTGACCCGACGCACGCGGCGGCACGGCTCAGGCGGGCACGCGCACGCCCGAAAGGTTCTCGATCGTCCGGCGGGCGCTGGGACCGACCACCGCGGCCCAGGCCTGGGGAGCGTCGGCCAGCCAGCCGGCCATGCGGGCGGCGAAGCCGGGGACGTGCCGGCCCAGGTCGACCAGGCCGCGGTCGAAGCGGGTCGCGCCGTCCGGAGTGCGGACCAGGAGCAGGCCGGTGCGGTGCACGAGGTCGCGCGCGTCGTCCCCGGAACGCCGTCCCGTGGCGTGCAGCAGGGCGTCCAGGACGGCCGGGGCCTGCTCGTGGGCGAGGAGGAAGTCCAGCAGTTCGCGGCGCAGCAGGAGGGAGGCGGGTGCGCCGGGGGCGGCGAGGACGGCGGCGAGCGCGGCCCGCACCTCTTCCGGGCCGCCGTCGAGGAGGCCGGTGACCAGGGGCTGGAGCACGGCCCGGGCGGGCGGTCCCTGGTCGAGCCGCCGGTCGACGTAGGCGGCCACGTCCGCGGCGGTCTCCGGGTGCTCCCGCACCGCCTCGCGCACCAGGACGGCGACCCTGCGCGCGAGCGAGGGCGTGGTGACGTCGGCGAGGGTGCGCAGCGCACGGCCGGCGTCCGGCCTGCGCAGCCGCTCGCGGAAGGCGTCGAGGACCGGCTCCGGGTGCGTGGCCAGGGCGGGGACCAGTGCGCTCGGCGGGAAGCGCGGGTCGTCGGCCGCGAAGTGCCGCAGCGCCCGCGGGAGATGGCGGGCACGCGTGCGTGGATCGCGTACGAGGAGGGCGAGCGCGCCGCCGTGCAGGGTGGAGTCGGCGGGGCGCGCCAGCAGGGCGAGGGCGGCGTAGCGCAGCAGTTCGCGATCGGCCTCGGACCGGACGTGCGGCGCCGCGCACAGGCCGTACGCCACCGCCGCCACCCGCCGCGCGGGCCGCTCGTCGTGCGCCCACCGGTCGACGGCCCGGCACACGGCCGAGGGCTCGTCCTCCGCCAGGACGGCCAGCAGCTCGTCGGCCCGCCGGTGCGCGCTGTCGACGAGCACCTCGGTCAGCTCGTCCAGGGCGAGGTGCCGGTGGGTGTGCAGCAGCGCCTGCGCCGCCTTGGCGACGGTCGCATGCGGCGTCGCGGGCAGCGGCCGGTCGTCGTCGAACCAGAGCGCGAGGAGGGGCTGTACGGCGGTGGGGTCCGCGGCCAGGAGGCCGGAGGCGGCGTCCAGGAAGCGCGGACCGGTCTCCTGCGGAGGGCCGTCGGCGAGGAGGAGACGGCGCAGCAGATCGAGGCGGCCGGCCTGCGGGAGGGCCAGGGCGGTCCAGAAACCGGGGGCGAAGGCGGCCAGGGGGTCGGAGGTGGGGACGGGGGCAGTTCCGGTGGCGGGAGCGGTGCCAGTGGCCGTGGCGGGGCGCGAATCGCCCTTGTCCGACGGGGAGTTCGGGCCGCCCTGCTGCGATGCCGCCACAGGCCCGTCGCCGCCCTCCCGGAATGCCGCCGCGGGCCCGTCGCCACCCCGCCCCCGCACCTCCACCAGCCGCTCCACCAGCAGGCTCAGGACGTCCTCGTACGGTGTGGCGTCCGGGACGCGGAGCAGGGTCTCGGTGAGGAGGCGGGCGGCCCACCAGGAGTGCGGGTCCGTGTCCAGGGCGAACGCCAACTCCCGCAGGCGGTCGGCGAGTCGGCGGGGTCCGTGCTGCCGGGCGAGCAGGAGCAGGGCCTCGACGACGGGGCCGATGCGGTGGTGCGGGACGGCCAGGAGGCGGTCGCCGCCCGGCGCGCGGTGGTGGACCAGCACCTTGAGGGCCTCGCCGAGGTCGAGGTGCATGCCCTGGATCCAGTCGGCGAGCTCCTCGTGGGCGAAGCGGTAGCCGCCGCCCGCGGGGACCAGCAGGCCCTCGGTGAGCACGGCGGACGCCCAGCCGGTGCCGCCGCCCAGCCGCGCGGGTGCCTGGCCCCAGGGGAACACCGCCTCGAACGTCTCCCGGTCCAGCTCGCCCTGCCCCGGGCCGAGGCTGCGGCGGGCGGCCTCGTGGACCTGCCCGGCGACCTTCGCGGCGAGGCGCCGTACGGCCGTGCCGCGCAGGCCGTTCTCGGCGGCCAGCCGGACGGCGATGCGCAGGCACATCAGGTCGAGGTGCGCGGAGAGGACGTCGTCGCGGTCCACGCGCGCGTGAGAGGCGTCGGGGAGGGCGGCGCGGACCTCCGAGAGCAGCCGGAGGGTGAGGGGGTGGCAGGCGTCGCCGTCGGCCAGGGCGTCCTCGGCGATGCCGTACCGCGCGCGGGCCGTGCGCGCCTCGTCCGCGGACAGGTCGCCGAGGCGCACGCACGCCGGCAGCCCTCCGCGGGCGGCCGCGCCGTACAGCGACCCTGCCGGGAACTCGGCCCCGGCCCGCTCCCAGTACTCCGCCCGGCACGCCACCACCAGCCGCGCCCCCGTCTCCTCCAGCCAGTCCGCCGTGCCCCACGTCCACTCCCGCAGCCGGTGGGCCAGGACGGGTGGCATCTCCTCGGGGCCGTCCAGGAGGAGCAGCAGCGGGCGGCCCGCGGCGCGTGCCACGCCGGCCAGGCGCTCCGGCGTGAGGTCGCCGAGCTCGCCGGGCGGCCCGGACGCCGCGACGATGCGCGCGGCCCGGGTCAGTGCCCGGCGGGCCGCGTCCGCGACCGAGGTGTCGTCGTCCTTCAGGTCGGCGCCGCGCAGCCACAGGGTCGGGGCCGGTGCGGCACCGCGGGCGCGCCGGGCGGCGAGCGACGCCAGTTCCGTCGTACGGCCGCTGCCCGGTGCCCCGACGAGGCCGAGGACGGCCTCCGGGCCGCGCTCGAAGGCGGCGAACTCCCGTGCCGTCACCTGCCGTTCGACCGGCTCGACGGTGTCGCCCGCCGGTCCGACGTGGGTCGCCAGTGCTCCGGGCGGTCCGTCCTGGCCGACCGACGTGGCCGTCAGCTCCAGGACGCCCGCCAGGTTGAGGTCGGCTCCGTAGGCCGGCACCGTCGCCGCGTTCCGGGCGAGCAGGTCGGTGAGCGGGCCGCCGGGGGCGGGGCGGAGCGGGACGGCGAAGCCGACGTCGCGGTGGCCGGAGTGCAGCGCGGTGCCGAGGACGCCGACCACGGCGCCGGTCCCGGCGTCGAGCACCGGTCCCCCGGCCGCGCCGCCGCCCAGCCGCAGCGCGTCGCGGCCGTCCGTGCCGATCGCCAGCTCCATCGCCTCGTCGAGGAGATGGAAGCGGTCGGTCGCCGCGTACGTCACGGACGTCGCGTGCAGCACCCGCGCCTCTCGCCAGCATCCGGCCGCGATCCGCACGTACGTGCCCGACTCGACGCGGTCGCGCACCGTGACGGGCAGCGGGTCCACGTCCAGACCCTCGGTGCGCACGAGCGCCAGGTCCAGGGCCGGAAGCGGGGTCACCGCGTCCGCGGTCACCAGGCAGGTGCGGTCGCCGGCGGCGTGCAGGACCAGCCGGGCGAGGCCGTCGACGGCCTCGTGGCTGGTGATCACGGTGCCGTGGTGGTCGGCCACGAAGCCGGTGCCGCGGGGGCGCCCGGCCAGGTCGCGGATGCGGACCACGGCGGCGTCCGGCGCCAGGGAGTCCTCCGCACGCGCGCCCGAGGCCCGCGCGTCGTCCGTCTGCCGGCGTCCGCCCCCGGGCGCCCGCGGGCCCCGTCCCGCCATGGCCGAACCTCCCCGCCGTACACCTGTGCCCACCCTTCGACGGTAAGCGCGTGGTGATCAGCGGGACAGATCGCGGGACGAACGCGCCCCCTTCCGCTCCCTCGGTTCACTCCGAGCGCCTGCCCGCACGGGTGAACAGGCGGGGGCCGGTGGATACACCCTAGGGGTGGGGGAACCGAGGGGGGACCGTGGAGCGGCGGCGCAACCCCGTGATCGCCGCTCCACGGACACACGGCCCCGGTGTCCGCGCACTGCCTCAGCCGAAGACGGCCAGGCTCTTCGCCTTGCCCTTCTGCTCCTCGACGAGCGCGAGCAGGCGCCCCTCGGGGTCGAAGACGGCCACCGGGCCGCCGCCGGCGTACATCTCGGGCATCTCCAGCCGTACGCCGTTGGTGAGCAGCCGGGCCCTGCGGGCGTCCACGTTCCAGCGCGGGAACGCGGCGGCGGCCGCCTCGCCGATCGGCAGCACGGTCAGCTCCTGCTGGAGCTGCTCCAGCGTCCGGGCGGTGTCCAGCTTGTACGGGCCGACGCGGGTGCGGCGCAGCGCGGTGAGGTGGCCGCCGACGCCCAGGTCGGCGCCCAGGTCCCGGGCCAGGGCCCGGATGTAGGTGCCGGAGGAGCAGACGACGGAGACCACGAGGTCCACCACCGGGGTGCCGTCCTCGGCGACGGCGTCGCGCATGTCGTACACCGCGAAGGACGAGACGGTGACCGGCCGCGCCGGGATCTCGAACTCCTCGCCCTCCCGGGCCCGCTTGTAGGAGCGCACGCCGTCGATCTTGATGGCGCTCACCTTGGACGGCACCTGCATGATGTCGCCGGTCAGCTTGGCGATCCCGGCGTCGACGGCCTCGCGGGTGACCTTCGAGGCATCCTGCGACCCGGTGATCTCGCCCTCTGCGTCGTCCGTGACCGTGGTCTGCCCGAGGCGGATGGTGCCCAGGTACTCCTTCTCGGTCAGCGCGAGGTGACCGAGCAGTTTGGTGGCCCGCTCGACGCCGAGGACGAGCACGCCCGTCGCCATGGGGTCGAGGGTGCCGGCGTGCCCGACGCGGCGGGTGCGGGCGATGCCGCGCATCTTGGCGACCACGTCGTGCGAGGTGAAGCCCGACGGTTTGTCGACGACGACAAGCCCGTCGGGCGTCCGGTTCTTCTCGGTCATTCGGCGGTGTCGTCCTCGTCCTCACCCGGCTTCTTGTACGGGTCCGCCTCGCCGGCGTAGGCGGCACCGGCCGAGACCTCGCGCACCTTCGCGTCGGACTGGCGCGCCTTGTCGAGGAGGTCCTCGATGGTCCGGGCGTTGTCCGGCAGGGCGTCGGCCACGAACGTCAGCGTCGGCGTGAACTTCACGCCCGCCGCCGCGCCGACCGCGGAGCGCAGCACGCCCTTGGCGCTCTCCAGACCGGCGGCCGCGGCCGTCCGCTCCTCGTCGTCCCCGTACACCGTGTAGAAGACGGTCGCCTCCCTCAGGTCCCCGGTGACCCGGGTGTCCGTGATGGTGACGTGCGAGCCGAGCCGCGGGTCCTTGATCCCGCGCTGCAGCTTCTGGGCCACCACCTCTCGGATGAGGTCCGCCAGCCTCTTGGCACGCGCGTTGTCGGCCACTGGTCCGTCTCCTTAAGTGCTTACTTCTTGCTTCAGTCTTCGTCGCTGTGGAGCCTGCGTCGAACCGAGAGCAGTTCCACCTCGGGCCGCCCGGCGACCAGCCGCTCGCAGCGGTCCAGTACGTCGGTGAGGTGCCCCCATTCCCCCGAGACCACCGCGAGCCCGATCTCGGCCCTGCGATGGAGGTCCTGATGATCCGTCTCCGCCGCGCTCACCGCGTACTTCCGCTGGAGCTCGGCCACGATCGGACGGACGAGAGCGCGTTTCTCCTTGAGCGAGTGGACGTCGCCGAGGAGCAGGTCGAAGGACAGAGTCCCCACATACATGTGTGTACCCGGATGTCCCGCCGGTTCGGGGTATGGGCGTCGCTGCGACGCCGATACCGGAACCGTACACGCAACGGCCGGGGCCGATCGACGGAAATTCGCTCCCGCCGACCGGCCCCGATCGCGTGCTGGATCAGACGCGCGGCTTCTCCCGCATCTCGTACGTCGCGATGACGTCGTCGACCTTGATGTCGTTGAAGTTGCCGAGGTTGATACCGCCCTCGAACCCTTCGCGGATCTCGGTGACGTCGTCCTTGAAGCGACGCAGACCCTCGATGTTGAGGTTCTCCGCGATGACCTTGCCGTCGCGGACCAGGCGCGCCTTGGTGTTGCGCTTGACCTCGCCGGAGCGGATGAGAACACCCGCGATGTTGCCCAGCTTGGACGACTTGAAGACCTCGCGGATCTCCGCCGTACCGAGCTCGACCTCCTCGAACTCCGGCTTCAGCATGCCCTTCAGGGCCGCCTCGATCTCCTCGATCGCCTGGTAGATGACCGAGTAGTACCGGACGTCCACGCCCTCGCGCTCGGCCATCTGCGCCGCGCGGCCTGCCGCACGGACGTTGAAGCCGATCACGATGGCGTCCGAGCCCATCGCCAGGTCGATGTCCGACTCCGTGACCGCACCGACGCCGCGGTGCAGGACGCGGATGTCGACCTCTTCGCCGACGTCCAGCTGGAGCAGGGACGACTCGAGCGCCTCGACGGAGCCGGAAGCGTCACCCTTGATGATGAGGTTGAGCTGCTGGACCTCGCCGGCCTTGAGCACCTTGTCCAGGTCCTCGAGGGAGACACGGCGCGTGCGCTTGGCGAACGCGGCGTTGCGCTCACGGGCGGCGCGCTTCTCGGCGATCTGACGGGCCGTACGGTCCTCGTCGACCACCAGGAAGTTGTCGCCCGCACCCGGGACGTTGGTCAGGCCCAGGACCTGGACCGGCGTCGACGGGCCGGCCTCGGCGACGTTGTTGCCGTTGTCGTCGAGCATGGCGCGGACGCGGCCGTAGGCGTCGCCCACGACCATCGTGTCGCCGACCCGCAGGGTGCCTCGCTGGACGAGCACCGTCGACACGGCACCGCGGCCGCGGTCGAGGCGGGACTCGATGGAGATGCCCTGCGCGTCCTGGTTCGGGTTGGCCCGCAGGTCGAGCGAGGCGTCCGCGGTGAGGACCACGGCCTCCAGCAGCGAGTCGATGTGCAGACCCTGCTTGGCGGAGATGTCGACGAACATGGTGTCGCCGCCGTACTCCTCGGCCACCAGGCCGTACTCGGTCAGCTGACCGCGCACCTTGGTCGGGTCGGCGCCCTCGACGTCGATCTTGTTGACCGCGACGACGATCGGGACGTCGGCCGCCTTGGCGTGGTTGAGCGCCTCGACCGTCTGCGGCATGACGCCGTCGTTGGCCGCGACGACCAGGATCGCGATGTCGGTCGACTTCGCACCACGGGCACGCATGGCGGTGAACGCCTCGTGACCCGGGGTGTCGATGAAGGTGATCTTGCGCTCTTCGTCGTTGACCTCGGTCGCGACCTGGTAGGCACCGATGTGCTGGGTGATGCCGCCGGCCTCGCCCGCGATGACGTTCGTCTTGCGGATGGCGTCGAGCAGTCGGGTCTTACCGTGGTCGACGTGACCCATGACGGTCACGACCGGCGGACGGACGACCAGGTCCTCTTCGCCGCCCTCGTCCTCGCCGAACTCGATGTCGAAGGACTCGAGCAGCTCGCGGTCCTCCTCCTCGGGGCTGACGATCTGAACCGTGTAGTTCATCTCGTCGGCGAGGAGCTGCAGCGTCTCGTCGGAGACGGACTGCGTGGCCGTGACCATCTCGCCGAGGTTCATCATGACCGCGACGAGCGACGCCGGGTTGGCGTTGATCTTCTCCGCGAAGTCGGTGAGGGAGGCACCGCGCGACAGGCGAATGGACTCGCCGTTGCCGCGAGGCAGCATCACGCCGCCGACCGACGGGGCCTGCATGGCCTCGTACTCCTGGCGCCTCTGCCGCTTCGACTTGCGGCCGCGGCGCGCGGGACCGCCGGGACGGCCGAAGGCGCCCTGCGTGCCACCACGACCGCCCGGACCACCGGGACGACCGCCGAAGCCGGGACGGCCACCGCCGCCACCGGGACCACCGGGACGGCCGGCGAAGCCGCCACCGCCACCGCCGCCACCGGGACGACCGGCGAAACCGCCGCCACCGCCGCCACCGGGACGACCGGCGAAGCCGCCA